>CANDMH010000164.1 GCA_947385785.1 uncultured Lachnospiraceae bacterium | reverse complement strand
ATCAGTCTATACCATCGGTTTCTTTCAGTCAAGCCGACGTGTGAACAGTAACAACCAATTTTTTAGCCGGGTTTTTAAACCCGCCCGGACGCTTCTTTCCGGCTCTGAGAGTCACCGACATTTCCTTATGCTCTCAATACGGCTTCCTTCATTTCTTTTACAAAACGGTAGATTTCGGCGGCAGAAGCCTCATATATCGCTTCTGCGCTTTCTGCCCGGCCTGCTTTCGTTCCCTCGCCTTCAGCATTTCCTGTTCCCTGTCCGTTCGCGCCTGCTGCCTGCTTCGTCTCTGTATTCTTTGGTCCTGCTGCCTGCTTTGTCTCCGCATTCTTTGGTCCTGCTGCCTGCTTTGTCTCCGCATTCTTTGGTTCTTCTGCCTGCCTCGTCTCCATATTCCCCGCCCCGGTCTCTTCCGAAGGCAGCTTTGCCGCATATCTTGCTATTATCTTTACAATCGCGCTACCTACAATGGCGCCGTCAGATACCGCCGCCATGGCCTTCGCCTGCTCCGGATTGCTGATGCCGAAGCCGACGACACAGGGCAGGTCTGTCGCCCTGCGGATACTTTCCACAATGGCGCCTACATCCGTTCGAATCTCGCTTCGGGTTCCCGTGACTCCCATGGAAGAAACCACATAGAGAAAGCCTTTCGCTTCGGAAGCAATCTCCTGTATCCGGCTCTCTGAAGTGGGAGCAATCATGGAAATCAGAGCAACATTATGAGCATTTGCCGTGGCCTCAACCTCCTGCTTCTCTTCGAAGGGCAGGTCAGGGATAATAATGGCATCCACCCCCACTTCCTCACACTTTGTGAAAAATTTGTCATACCCGTAATGGAACACCGGATTCGCATAAGTCATAAAGGCCAGCGGAATCCCGGATTTCTCCCGGACTCTCCTCACAATGTCGAATGCCCCGTCCGTAGTCATACCGCCCTTCAGCGCACGGATATCGGCCTCCTGGATCACAGGTCCTTCCGCAATCGGGTCTGAAAAGGGAATCCCGATTTCTATCAGATCCGCTCCCGCCCTCTCCATCTCCAGAATATACCTGACCGTTGCGTCCGCACTGGGGTCCCCCGCAGTCAGGAACGGAATAAACGCTTTTCCGTTTGGCGTGTCGAATACCTTCCTTATTTTCCTTTCACTCATGGATATCCCTCCCTCTGTATCTCGCAATCGCCGCCACATCCTTATCCCCCCGCCCGGAAAGGCAGATGATGATGCTCTGGTCCGTACTGTAATTCTTTGCAATCTTCATGACATGCGCCACTGCATGGGCGCTCTCTATGGCACAGATGATACCTTCCGTCCGGGCCAGATACTCAAAGGCTTCCACTGCCTCGTCATCGGTAACCGGGACATACTGCGCCCTGCCGGTGTCATGGAGATAAGCATGTTCCGGCCCGATACCTGGGTAATCCAGTCCTGCTGAAATGGAGTAGACCGGAGCAATCTGGCCGTACTCGTCCTGACAGAAATAGGATTTCATTCCGTGGAAAATCCCCAGGCTCCCGGTGGCGATGGTGGCCGCCGTCCGGGCAGTTTCCACGCCTTTGCCCGCGGCCTCGCAGCCGATGAATTCCACTTCCCTGTCTTCGATAAAGTTGTAGAAAGCGCCCATGGAATTGCTCCCCCCGCCCACACAGGCGGCCACCGCGGCGGGAAGCTTCCCCTCCTTTTCCAGAATCTGCGCTTTCGCCTCACGGCTGATTACGCTCTGGAAATCCCTGACAATCATGGGAAAAGGATGGGGACCCATGACGGAGCCCAGCACATACAGGGTATCGTCCACCCGGTTGGTCCACTCCCGCATACATTCATTGACGGCATCCTTCAGCGTCTGCGTCCCGGTGGTGACGGGATGTACCCTTGCGCCCAGAAGCTCCATCCGGTATACGTTCAGCGCCTGCCGCTCCGTGTCCTCTTTCCCCATGAAAATCTCGCATTCCATGTCCAGAAGCGCGGCGGCGGTGGCGGTGGCCACACCGTGCTGTCCCGCGCCGGTTTCCGCAATGATGCGGGTTTTCCCCATCTTTTTCGCCAGAAGCGCCTGCCCCAGCACATTGTTGATCTTGTGGGAGCCGGTGTGGTTTAAGTCTTCCCTTTTCAGATAGATCTTCGCCCCGCCTAAATCCCTTGTCATTTTCTCCGCATAGTACAGCAGGGAAGGCCTGCCTGAGTATTCCCGGTTCAGCGTATCCAGTTCCGCCTGAAAATCCGGATCATTCTTATATCGCTCATAACTCGCCTCCAGATGAAGCAGCTCATTCATCAGCGTTTCGGGGACATACTGTCCGCCGTGTATTCCGTAACGTCCTTTCGACATTTTATATCTTCCTTTCTTTTTTGTGTTTCTTCCAATAAACTACCCCGATGCAGGCATACGGGGTATCCGACCCCAGCTTCCTTTTTCAGAACGCTGACAATTCCTTATGCCGCCTGGGTTGTCACAGGCAGCAGGGTCCGGTCGGCACATGGTTCCTCACCATCTCCGCCACCGTCTGCATTTTTGCCCTGTCCTTTACGCCCCCTGTCTCCACCCCGGAACTCAAATCCACGGCATAGGGCTGCAGTGCAAGGGCTTCTTCCAGGTTCCCGGCATTCAGGCCGCCTGCCAGAAAATAATCTCTGGAAATGTCTGCCAGAAGCCTCCAGTCAAAGGCCTTACCGGAACCTGTGCCTCCGTCAAAGACCAGATAATCCGCGGCGGAACCCAGCCATGCCTCCACATCGCTTCTGTCCTGAACCTTCACTGCTTTCAGCACCGGCTTTCCCGCGGCCGCTTTGATATACAGAATATCTTCCTCCGTTTCCCTGCCGTGAAGCTGCGCCATTTGAATGATGTCTTCCTTTAAATAATTCACAACCTCTTCGCAGGGCGCATCCACAAATACCCCCACCGCCGGTATATTTCCGTTCAGCTTCTGTCGAAACCGCATCGCCTGCTCCCTGGAAATACTTCTGCGAAAACCCGGCGTCAGTATGAAGCCTGCATAATCAGGCCGTACCTCATTGACGTATTCGATATCTGTGGGGCGGAACAGGCCGCAGATTTTAAGTTTTGTCTTCTTCATTCAATCTCCTCCCGCAGTAAACCCACCAAGGCGTATCGCCTTTGGGAAACGTGTTTGGTGCACTGTTGACTTTGCGCAGCTTTCCGCAGGGCAAGTTGCAGAACTTTTCCAGTGATTCAAACATTATCCGTATATGCGTTATTCTTTCCTGCCCGTTCCTCATCTTTTGCCTTTTAACTGCTTCAGCATATCTGCTTTGTCTTTTGCCCGCATGAGTATCTCTCCAATCAAAACCGCGTCCGTGCCGTTCTCCTCCAGCCCTGCGATATCCGCCCTGGACTTCATCCCGCTTTCCGACACAAACAGAATATTCTGCGGTATCATCGCCCTCAGGCGCAGAGAGTTGGAAATGTCCACCGTAAAATCTTTCAGATTCCGGTTATTCACTCCGATTATCTTCGCCCCGGCATCCAGCGCCATCTGCACCTCTCTCTCGTCATGGGCTTCCACCAGAGCGGACAGCCCCAGTTCCCCGGCGATTGCCGCATATTCGGCCAGCTGCTCCCGGGAAAGGATGGCACAGATTAACAATACCGCGTCCGCACCGATGACCTTTGCCTCATAAAGCATATACGCATCCACCGTAAAATCCTTGCGCAGCAGGGGAACGGAGACTTTCCTGCGGATGGCCGACAGATACTCGTTGCTGCCCTGAAAATAAAACGGCTCCGTCAGGACCGATATGGCGTCTGCTCCCGCCCGCTCATATTCTCCGGCAATTTCCACATAGGGAAAATCCGCCGCAATGACGCCTTTTGAGGGAGAGGCTTTCTTCACTTCGCAGATGAAGCTGATTCCTTTCCCTGCCAGGGCTTTTTCGAAAGGAAAGCCGGTACCGCAGTCCATGGCCAGCGCCCTGGCCCTGATTTCCGCAAGGGGAAGCTGTTCCTTCGCAGCCATCACCCTTTCTCTGGTTTTCATCGCAATTTCTTCTAATATCATCCTGCACCTCTTCCTGTTTTATCAGTCGTCTTCAATCCTTCCAAACAACAGACTTTTTCCCCGTCATGGAAATATGATTCCTTCTGTGCGGCTGCAAATCCTGGAAATCATACTTTTCAGGGATTTGTCTACAGGCAGATCATTTCAGCCCGAACAAAACCATGCGGTCTGAAAAACCGACCGCACAGGTGAATATTATTTCACACCTGTTCCAGATTCGAGTACCGGATAAATTTCTCCAGCTGCGCGAAAGCCCTGCCGCTGTCAATCGTCTCCTCCGCCAGTCTGACAGCTTCCTTCAGACCGGGAGCCTTATCCGCCACAAACAGCGCTGCTGCCGCATTTATCACCGCCGCGTCCCGCTTCGCGCCCCTTTCCTCTCCCTTAAGGATGGACAGGGTAATGGCTGCGTTCTCCGCCGGTGTACCGCCTTTCAATTCCTCTTTCCCATAGCTTTTCAGGCCCACATCTTCCGGAACAATGGTTCGGCACTCGAATGTATTGTCTTTGAACATACAGACTTTGGTCGGCCCGCAGATGGAGATTTCATCCAACTTCTCCATTCCATATACCACCATTCCCTTCTTTACGCCAAGATTCGACAATACATGAGCCATGCTCTCCAGGAGGCTTTCGTCGAAAACGCCCATAATCTCCATGGTGGGATTGGCCGGATTGGTCAATGGCCCCAGGATATTGAATATGGTCCGGATGCCCAGTTCCCTGCGGATTGGCCCCACATATTTCATGGCCGTGTGGTATTTCTGGGCAAAAAGGAAGCAGATGCCGGCATTTTGAAGAAGCTTTGCCGCCTGTTCCGGCTCTATGGAAATATTCACTCCCAGCGCCTCCAGGCAGTCTGCCGCGCCGGACTTAGAGCTGGCCGCCCGGTTTCCATGTTTTGCCACGGCAACCCCTGCCGCTGAGATGATGATTGCGGCTGTGGTGGAGATATTGAAGGAATTGGAGCCGTCACCGCCGGTTCCCACAATCTCCAGCACGTCACTCAGCCCGTGTTTTACCTGAAGGGCATGGCTGCGCATTTCCTCCGCAGAGCCTGTAATTTCCTCAATGGTCTCCCCTTTCATGCTGAAGGCCGTCAGATAGGCGCTTTTCTGTACCTCTGATGCCCTGCCCTCCATAATTTCATCCATGGCTTCCTTCGCCATCTCGTAACCGATATCTTCTCTTTTTGATAATTTGACGATTGCTTCGTTTATCATGTCTGTTTTCCTTCTTTCTCTATTTGCTTTATATATTGTCGTAGACATTTCTGTCATAGATATTTCCTTAGGAACTGTCGGAAAATAGCTGCTGCAAATCCTTTTGGCCAAAGCCTGAAAATACAATAAAAATCGCCGTAAACTCGTAGCAGTTATTTGTAGTCATTTCCTTAAGATGTCAGTGCTTTCCATGCTCCCCCGGTTTCATGTCCGCCGCCCTGCACGCCTGATGAAATTCTCCATAATTCGATACCCTTCCGGCGTCAATACGGATTCCGGGTGGAACTGCACTCCGTAGACAGGAAATTCCCTGTGCTCCACCGCCATAATCTCCCCTTCTTCCGTCAGCGCCGTCACCTTCAGTGTATCCGGGACGGAATCCGGTGCCGCGGCCAGGGAATGGTATCTTGCCACGGTAATGCTCCGTTCCATCCCCTGAAACAGGACACTGCCATTGTCCAGGATTGCAGTGGACTGCTTCCCATGCATCAGCCTTCCGGCATAGGTTACCGTCGCCCCGAATACCTCGCAGATTGCCTGGTGCCCCAGACAGATGCCAAGGATGGGGATTTTTCTCTGAAAATGCCGGACCACATCCTCACAGACTCCGGCATCCCTGGGTTTTCCCGGACCGGGGGACAGAATGATATGGGACGGCATTCTGTCTTCTATCTCTTCCACGGTCAGTTCATCATTTCGGATCACCCTGACATCCGGCTCTATGGAAGCCGTCAGCTGATACACATTGTAAGAAAAACTGTCATAATTATCGATTAAAAGTATCATTTTTTACATCCTCCCGCTTCTTCCAGAGCATTTTTCACAGCTGCCGCTTTCTGGATACATTCCGCGTATTCCTTCTCCGGCTGGCTGTCGGCAACGATTCCCGCTCCCGACCGGATAAATACCCTGCCGTTTTTGGAAAATGCCAGCCTTATGGCAATACAGGTATCCAGGTTTCCGGTAAAGGATACATATCCGACAGCGCCTCCATAGATTCCCCGCTTGTTATTTTCCAGTTCATTGATAATCTCACAGGCCCGCAGCTTCGGCGCTCCGGAAAGCGTCCCCGCCGGAAGGATGGCGTCCACCGCATCCAGGGCATCCTTATCCTGGCGTATCCTGCCGCTGACCGTGGAGCCGATATGCATCACATGGGAAAATCGCTCAATGGACATATATTTTTCTACCCTGACGGTTCCCACTTGACTGATTTTGCCGATATCGTTGCGCCCCAGGTCCACCAGCATATTATGCTCGGCCAGTTCCTTCTCATCTGCCAGCAGCTCGGCCTCCAGGGCTTCATCTTCCTGAGCCGTCTTCCCCCTTGGCCGGGTGCCCGCAAGCGGGAAAGTATGAAGCAATCCCTCGTCCAGCTTCACCAGAGTTTCCGGGCTGGCTCCCACAATCTCTCCGTCAGAGCCTGAAAAATAGAACATATAGGGCGACGGATTGGATATTCTCAGTATCCCGTATGCATCCAGCAGACTTCCCTCCATTTCCGCATCAAGTCGGTTGGAAAGCACTACCTGGAAGATATCTCCCTCTTTAATGTAATCCTTTCCCCGTTGTACCATCCGGCAGTACTCTTCTTGATTGAAGAGAGGATGAAAATCGGATTTCATCTTCAAAGGCACATCCGGCGCTTTTTCTCCGCTTTGTATCAGCTGTTTCATGTTTCCAAGTTCTAAGACGGACTTGTGATAATTCGTCTCCGTATCATCGGTTTTACAGTTGACGATCAGGATTATTTTCCGGCTGTAATTGTCGAAGACAATCACCTTGTGGAACAGCATCAGGTTTACGTCCTGAAATCCTTCCTCATCCCTGGCGTCCAGCTTCAGAAAAGGCTCGCTGTACTTGATATAATCGTAGGAAAAATATCCCACCAGTCCGCCGGTAAAGGGCGGCAGATAATCCGGCTGAGGACTGCGGTTTTCCGCCAGAATTCCCCTGATGCAGCTTCGGATATCCTGCTTTGTCTCCTGGGTAGTCAGAGCGGTTTTGATCTTCGTGGTCCCGTTATAGCAGGTGATCTCCATCAGCGGGTCATATCCCAGAAAAGAATACCTCCCCCATTTTTTATCCGGCTCCGCGCTCTCCAGAAGGTATACATGGCCGCTTACTCTCTTCAATATTTTCAACAGATCCATCGGGGTGGAAAGGGAATTCCCCTCCTCGATGTCCATCTCCGCGCTCACAGGAATCACCCCGTACTGTGCGGCTGATTTCATACATTCTTCCAGTGTTGGACGTATTTTCATAAACAAGTTACTCCTTTCCCGACGATTCATTTTCCAAATAACTGCTTTTTCGCCTCCGCAGGCATAAAACCTGCTTTTACTACTAATGCCCATAAGCGCTTCTCCGCTTCGGGCAGTTCAGGATACGGTCTCCTGAAAAAGCTGGTGCTCTATCCGACCAGTAATTGTACTGCCGGTGCCGAATATTTTGTCAGTCTGCAAGGCAGAGGAAGGAAGCGACGCGGTGGACACTACTACTGACGACAACTCGGCAGATGGTAAAACAGGCGGTGCTGAAAGTGTGATTACTGACCGGGTGGAGTACTGGTTTCACACACAAAAAACGCCCTTGACAAAACTGTACATTCTGTCAAGGACGGGATTCCATCAAAAATAATCTTCCCGCGGTGCCACCTTGCTTCACCCGAAATACGGGTGCACTTATCAGGATACCAT
>CANDMH010000163.1 GCA_947385785.1 uncultured Lachnospiraceae bacterium | reverse complement strand
TCCAGATCAACGACACTCACCCCTCCATGGTGATCCCGGAGCTGATCCGGCTGCTGTGTGAAAAGGAGATAGAATTCGAAGAAGCCGTTGAAATCGTCACAAAAGCCTGCGCCTACACCAATCACACGATTCTGGCTGAGGCTCTGGAAAAATGGCCGAAGCACTATCTGGAACAGGTAGTGCCCCAGCTTGTACCCATTATTGAAAAACTGGATAAGCTTGCCCGTGCCAGGACAGGCGACACCGCCACAGCCATAATTGACTCCAACAATGTAGTCCACATGGCGCATATGGATATCCACTTTACCCACAGCACCAACGGAGTGGCCGCACTGCACACGGAAATCCTGAAAAACAGCGAGCTGAGCCATTTTTACCGGCTCTACCCGGAGAAATTCAACAACAAGACCAATGGCATCACTTTCCGCAGATGGCTTCTGAAATGCAATCCTGAGCTGACCGCCTTCATCGAAAGCCTCATCGGCCCCGGCTTTAAGAAGGATGCCTCCCGGCTGGAAAATCTGGCTGACTTTACTGCGGACGAAGCCGTATTGAAGAAATTAACCGCCATCAAGCGCGACAACAAAGCCGCCCTTGCAGATTGGCTGAAGCACACCCAGAATGTCACGGTAAACCCTGACAGCCTCTTCGCCATCCAGTCCAAACGGCTTCACGAATACAAACGTCAGCAGCTGAACCTTCTGTACCTGATCCATCAGTACTTCGAGATCAAAGCCGGCCATATGCCCCAGGTGCCCCTCACGGCCGTATTCGGCGCAAAGGCGGCTCCTGCCTACACCATCGCCAAGGACATCATCCACGCGCTGCTGGTGCTGTCGAAAGTAATCGCTGCAGACCCGGAAGTCTCCAGGTGGCTGCAGATTGTATTCATCGAAAATTACAATGTCACTGCCGCGGAGAAGATGATACCCGCCTGCGACCTGTCGGAGCAGATCAGCCTGGCCTCCAAGGAAGCCTCCGGCACCGGAAACATGAAGTTTATGTTAAACGGCGCCCTGACCCTTGGTACCATGGACGGCGCAAACGTGGAAATCGCCGACGCCGTGGGCGAGGACAATATTTACATCTTCGGCCAGAGCAGCTCACAGGTAATCCGCCGGTACGGAAACGGCAGCTATATCGCGCGGGAATGGTATGAAATCGACCCCAATATTCGCAGAGCCGTTAATTTCCTGACAGGAAAAGAAATGCTTGCTCAGGGCAGTACGGAGCACCTGGGACGCCTGCGCAACGAACTGATTCACAAAGACTGGTTCCAGACCCTGCCCGACTTCAACGCCTACGTGGTCCGCAAGAACCAGGCCCTTGCCGATTACGCCCAAAGCCCGCTCGACTGGGCAGCACGCGCCCTCATCAATATCAGCAAAGCCGGCTTCTTCTCCTCCGACCGGACCATCACGGAGTATAATGTCGATATCTGGCACCTGGGTGTCTAAAGGAGTTGAGTGAAGTTGAATGAAAAATGGAAAACAGCCTTGACAACTCCTTTGTTTTTGACTATAGTAGAATTGTGAATCGGGGAAGGCACCCATTACAAAAAACAGCATTCATTTTATCGATTTATAAAAAACAGCAAGGGGGATGATACCCATAGCAAAAAACATTCTTGTTGTAGACGAACAGGGAAACGAGTATGGAGCTACCTGGCCGAAGAGAGCCAGGGGCCTTGTGAAAAATGGCAGGGCACGCTTCCTTTCCGAGAACAAGATATGTCTTGCGTGTCCGCCATGGATAGACATGGAGGATAACGAGATGACAGATGTTATAATGACAGATATTCAGGTAGCAGAAGGCGCAATTGAAGCATTCAGAACTGCAGCTGTAGCAGGATATGAGGCCGACAGGGAAACCGAAACCGGTAAAAACGGCGGAGAAAACAGCTATATACCGGAAACCCATGAAGCAGAAAGCCGGGGGAACGGCCTGACAGACGGCAGCGTAACGGAAGACAGCGAAATGAAAGGTCTGCGCAGCAACACACCGGTAGACAGCGAAATGAAAGGTCTGCGCAGCAACACACCGGTAGACAGCGGAACGAAAGGTCTGCACAGCAGCACACTGGAATCCGGGAAAGCGGAAAACCTGCGCGTCAGCATATCAGATAATGCGAAGGCAGAAATCCCGCAGGATACAGCCACCGGAAACGGCAATGCGGCATTTGATACAGATATGGCAGGAATCCCCAGGGCTGCGGAAAACCGGACAGCCCCCGCAGGCGGAATAGACATGAATTATATTTTCGACCAGATCAGGACGATCCAGAACCAGACCGACTACCTGCTCGCGGCGATTGACGGCCTTGCCGGTATGTCTGACGGTGAAAGCGGTGACATGTATGCACCGGGAAATATCATGGGACAGGCAAAGGCCACAGCCTTCGGAGATATGGTCCGCTGCCGGGAAACCACGAACCAGCAGCTGTTGAATTTCTATATGTCCGTTTATAACGACTTGAAATCTCAAGCATAAGTGAATGTAGGATATCCGCTGGAGCAATCCGCTTCCGCGGATATTCTTTCGTGTGTTTCGGGACCCCAGAAAGGAACTTTGTTTCCCTGCAGCTCCGGCATTATATGCTCGTGAGCGCATAAATTTACCAGTTAGATACTTTACAGTATGGATGCGCTCACTCGTTATACCTTTACAGTGGTAAATGTTTTTGACCGTGAGTATATATACTACATCGCCGCATTCATTCCGGCGCAATGTGTGCCTGATGTCCGCGTCAGTGCAGGTGTTACTACAGCTTAAAAGAGACGGCCGTCTCTTACATATATACTCGTGAGCGTATATATTTGCCAGATGTTTGTCCTGCAGCACGGGTGCGCTCACTCGTTATACCTTTACACTGGCAAATGTTTTCGTTCGTGAGTATAAATTACACAAGCAACGAGGGAGTGAAATATTATGGAAGCTTACAGTATTTTCAAGGATCTGGCAATTATCATCGTATTCGCAAAGATTTTCGGCATTCTGGCAAGGAAATGCAAGGCCCCCCAGGTGGTGGGTGAAATCATCGCCGGGCTGATCATCGGTCCCAGCCTTCTGGGACTGGTACAGCAGACGGATTTTCTGACCAGGATGGCAGAGGTGGGCGTGGTGCTGCTGATGTTCTCCGCCGGACTGGAGACGAATCTGAAGGATCTGCTGAAGACCGGACCGGTAGCCTTTCTCATCGCCTGTGCCGGCGTGTTCGTGCCTCTGTTGGGCGGTACTCTGCTGTATATGGGCATGTACGGCGCTGCGCCCTGGGGTTCGGAGAAATTCTACACGGCTGTCTTCATCGGTGTGATCATGACCGCCACCAGTGTGAGCATCACGGTAGAGGCCCTGAAGGAACTGGGCAAGCTGAAGGGAAAAGTGGGTACCACCATCTTAAGCGCCGCCATTATCGACGATGTGCTTGGCATCATAGTGCTGACCTTTGTGGTGGGTTTCAAGAGTCCCGACTCCAATCCCGGCAAGGTGGTGCTTTCCACGGTGCTCTTCTTCGCCATGGCGTTGGTGGTGGGCATTATCCTGTTCCAGGTTTTCAAACGCCTTGACGACAAATATCCCCACACCCGCCGGATCCCCATCCTGGGACTGGCGCTGTGCTTTTTCTTCGCCTACGCGGCGGAGCGGTATTTCGGAATCGCGGACATCACAGGGGCTTATGTGGCAGGCATCGTCCTGTGCTCCATCCAGGATTCCAGTTATATCGATCGGAAGATGGAAGTCAGTTCCTACATGCTCTTCGGTCCTGTGTTCTTCGCGAGCATCGGCTTGAAAACCAGTATTGACAATATAAACGGCGATATCCTGCTGTTTTCTCTCGGATTCGTGCTGGTAGCCCTGCTGTGTAAAATCATCGGCTGCGGCCTGATGGCGAAAATTTGCCGTTTCCGCAGTCAGGACAGCCTGAAAATCGGCGTGGGCATGATGACCCGGGGCGAGGTGGCCCTGATCGTGGCCCAGAAAGGATTGTCCGTGGGACTGCTGACACCTGTTTATTTTACGTCAGTTATTTTACTGATTATCGTATCCAGTATCTCCACACCCATTATCCTGAAGCTGCTCTATGCAAAGGATAAGGAAACAGCCGAGGCAACGGCCTGATGCAGGCAATGGCCGCATCGCCTGTTTTTTCTCCGACAGCACCGTTCAAAAACCAACCCGCTATGCGCCTGGTTTTTGAACGGCACTCTCGAAAAATCCTGCGCGCTATTTAAAAATGCAGTTCCTTAACGGCGAAATCCTGCACAAAGTAGCATGGTTCTGCATCGCCCGGATCCGGATGATGCAGAACCAGAACAGAGGTGTAAAATGATCCTATTACTGACAGGTGCGTCACATACCGGCAAAACAGCCCTCGCACAGAAATTACTTGAAGAATACAGATACCCCTACCTCTCCATCGATCATCTGAAAATGGGACTGATCCGCAGCGGCTATACGTCCCTGACCCCGGTAAGCGACGACCGGGCGCTGACAGATTATTTATGGCCTGTAGTCCGTGAAATGATAAAGACCGCTGTGGAGAACAGCCAGAATCTCATTGTGGAGGGGTGCTATATTCCCTTTGACTGGGCGAAGGATTTTGAACCGGAATATCTGTCGCAGATCCGATATTACTGCCTGGTGATGAGCGAACGTTATATTGAGAACCATTTCCAGGATATCAAAAACTATGCAAGCGTGATTGAAAAACGCATGGAAGACGACTGCACCATAGAGGCAGTGCGCCGGGACAACGCCTGGTTTCTGGAACAGTGCCTGTTCCACAAGGCGAATTATCTTCTCATCGATGAGGAATATACGGTGAAAATAGAATTGTAACCAAGTATGACCGCCGAAGCCGAAATCTACTTTATTTCTTCACAATTCCTAAAGCTTCCGTACCGGAAAGAACATATACTGCTTTCCCGTCCGGGGACAGGTGAAATCATGCACTGCCCCTGCCAGGGCAATCCCGTTTTCCGCCATATAACCTATCATTTTGGGAAAGGTCTCTTCGTCTATGCATTCCGTATAAACGTATTCGAATCCGGGAATAACCCATTTCGTCCATCCTTCCGGGGCTTCCGCGCCGTCCCCGCATTCCACTCCCGCCAGATACAATCCCCTGCTGAAGCCTTCCCCCCAGGGCTGGAAGGAACGGGAGAAATCCGACATGGCTCCCCAGATTCCGGCTATTCCGCCGCTTTCGTCCCGCTTCGCCAGATGCTCCACTTCCCCGAAATGGGAATTGGCATCCTCCCACAGCTTCTGGATGAATCCGTCTCCCTGATCCGTGGAACCTTCCTTGCCGATGACTGTGAAGGATTCTTTTTCGCATTTCATTACTTCCATATGATGCTCTCCTTTCTTCGACTGCATGCCGCTCTTTGCAGATTTCCTTTTTTGATATCCAGTGCTCCATCCGGCTGGAACCTGGATGGAGCACTGGCGTTACTGCCACTGCCCCAGAGCCCCTGTATTTCCTTTCCTGTTCCATCGAGAATAGTGTGTCGCTCCAATCGGGCGCATTGTCTGCCAGGTTTCGGTTCAAGACACTTTACCGTTCTCGTGCCTCGCCAGACTTCTATCCCAGACGCCTCACCGGTATCCAGATAGCGCTCTCATAAGTATCACTGTCCGTGTCCCCGCCGGAATACCACTCAATGTTCAGATGGAAGGCCATCTCATACTCCCGGTTTCCGGGGAGCCATTCCTTGAAAATCCGTGTGTTGACCGTCTGCAGTGTGTCCGGCATGGCCCCGGTGCACTTGAACTTCGCCCACTCACTGGCGGGAATCTCGAAAACCTTCATCCCTTCCGGCACCTCGCCGCCCTGGTAGACTCCCGCGATATAATAGCGAAAATGTTCCATATCGTCCATATCCTCTATGCAGACGCCGTACTCTCCTACCATGCACTCCGCAATGGTCTGCCGGATGCCTTCCTCCCGATAGTGATTTTCATCAGCTATCTGCTCCCGGGGCGCATCCTTCCTGCAGTATTTATCACAGAACTCGTCCCAGAATTTGGGAATCTCCTGGTATGAGGTTTCAAAGGAAAAAATCCTCTCGAAGCCTATCATCCGCATGGCTTCCCTTTTCTCAATCTTAAATTCCATCCTGTTGCCTCCCTTAACTGAAATCTCCACTATCAGCGGAAGAAAGACCTTGATCTGATGGGGCTGCGACCTAAGCTGCATGGGGGATAGCCCGTGGAACCGTGTGAAGGCCCTGGTAAAGCTTTCCGGCGTGTCGTAGCCGTACTTGTATGCCAGGTCTATGACCTTCCGCTCCCCGCTGCCGCCTGTTCTGACTCTGCTTCGGGATTCTTCCCTGGCTCTGCTGACCCTGCTGCCGGATTCCTCCTCGGTTCTGCTGCCCCTGCCGCGGGATTCCTCTTCGGTTCTGCCGCCCCTGCTGTCGGATTCCTCCTCGGTTCTGCTGCCTCTGCCGCGGTCTTCCTCTTCGGTTCCACCGCCCCTGCTGTCGGATTCCTCCTCGGTTCTGCTGCCCCTGCCGCGGTCTTCCTCTCCGGTTACGCCTCCCCTGCTACGGGTCTCATCCTCGGTTCTGCTGCCCCTGCCGCGGGATTCCTCTTCGGTTCCGCCGCCCTTGCTGCAGAATTCCTCCTCGGTTCTGCTGCCTCTGCTGCGGGGTTCCTCCCCGGGTACATTGCGCTTCAGCACCTCCAGTGCAGCCAGATAGAGCCTGCGGTTCCTCAGGTATTCCCCGATAGAATAGCCCGTCAAAATCTTAAAGCACTTCTGGAAATAAAAGGGGGAGAGATACACCGCGTCCGCCACATCCTCCGCGCTGATGTCCTCCAGCAGATGCTCCTCCATGTAGTCGATTGCCGTCTTTAACCCTGTCAGCCAGTCCATTCTTCCTCCCTGCCGCCACCCGGTTCCGGACCCGGGCAGCGCTTCTGTCTGCTTTGACCGACCTTAAACCGACCGGCCTGCCGTTCCTCTGACCGGAATCGCCTCCGGATGTCAGATTCTCCGGAGCCGTTCCTGCGGCATGGTTCTACGATACCATATCAGGCGGCAAAATTCCTGCCTTTTTCTGCTCACAATTGTCCATGGCCCTGCGTATCATTACAGACGCTCTGTTCTCGTTATGCCATATTGGGATACTGTTCACCCAAACGCTCTGTCCGGTCTGCCACGAACAAAGGGAGGTTCCCGCACATCATCGTCTAATTTCAGATTCCCCTGTGAAAACCGGACGCAAAGCCTGGCCTGAGTCCTACAGTTTACCGCCTTTCCCATCCGCTTCCGCCCTTCCTAAAAGATACAGAAATACGATTGCATCCGCAAAAGGATCGTTGTCTTTCCTACCCGTCTTGCCCCGGTACAGAGGTATCTTCGCAAACTGTTGTAATAATTTGTTAATTGTTTCCTGTTGTGCTGCCCTGGGTTAACACTTCCTCACAGCCACTGTCGCGTCAGTGAATATAAGACCGCCAGTCCTGGTTTGTCCATGAAAGGCTTTTCAGGTTATGGCGGTCTATTTATAGAAGCTTCTGCCTATATAGTAACAGAAAATGAAAATGGTTTAATATTTTGAATGAATTATTTTCGCCACAGCTTTAGTAATTATTTACAACATTCTTTTAAGCCGACAGAGGATGGCAATGTTGCAAGCTAAGCCTCATTTCTGCCGCCTAATCTTTAAACAGCTTCATCAAATCCTCCGGAAGCACTGCCTGAATGTCTGATTCCGAAAAATCCACAGTATTTCTCGTAACAATATAATCAGCAAACACGCTATCAGCGCATTTATACTGCAGGCAATCTTCAAAGTCCTTAAACTCAGTCATCCTGATCGCATTAAGGACTTCCTCATGGTTTGCTCCAATCACCTTTAAAAAGCTGCAGATATCAGCCATCCACTCTCTGCGCTTATCCTCAGGTACCTTTCTCAGAATATACCAAAGATTAGCAACTGAATGAAACGCAATATATCCCTCCAACTCTCCATTTGCACATTTTGAAATTACTTCTGCTGATGCCTTATAAAATGGTTCTCTCGTTATAACCCAAAATCCGAATTATAGTCACTCAATAATCAGCCCTGAGCACACCCAG
>CANDMH010000162.1 GCA_947385785.1 uncultured Lachnospiraceae bacterium | reverse complement strand
TTTCAAAGGAAATCACGGCATCCCATTTACCGCAGCCAAAATCATATTGAAAATAGTCCTGACATACTATGGTAAGCGGCTTATCGCCATGCTTTTTCCGCAGCTTGTCCAACATGCTTTCACATAGATCCACGCCTGTCACCCGGGTATTCGGATTTTTTTCCCATATTCTGTCCAGTTCCAGTCCGGTACCGCATCCCAGGTCCAGGATGTTCTGACATTCCGGAGACAGCATTTCAGAAAATATCTGATAAGATTCCTGCCATACTGACATATGCTCCTCATAGTCATACAGCCTCTTTGTAAAGAAATCCGACATTTCCTCCAGCGGAGAATCCGCCGTATTCTGAAGCCATTGCTTTAAACCCTGTAAATACGCTTCCTTTGAGCGCATGATGTTTCTCCCTTCTCCATATGCAGCAGCTTTCAGCAGACTGCGTTTTCCTCTGAGGTAAGCATAGCATGTTTCGCCCCGGCTTTCCACCTCACTTATTTTTATAAAAAAATGTGAGCCGCTGCCGGGCAACTGTAATAGTTTGTGGCAGTTCTCTGGTAGCAGCTCACATTTTCTTGAAATAATTTTGTACTCTCAGGATACGCTGTATGCTTTTCTCTGACGGTTGATTTTGGGAACACGCTTACCGCCATACTTATACAGACAATCGGTTGTCTAACGGGTGCAGCACCGAGGGACTGGCCATCTAAAGATGAAGCAGATTTCTTGCTCAGCTTTATAGTGGGGACGACTGCCAATGAATACATTCGGAAGAGGCGCCTTACCTTAGCAGCCATGGAACTGCAGGCAACGGATATATCGGTGATTGAAGTCGCTTATAAATATGGCTACGAATCGCCGGAAAGCTTTTCCAAGGTCTTCTCGCGTTTTCATGGGGTATCTGGCCTGTTCTGCGAGTTATGGATTCCGGTGGAACGAGCTTGAACAGCTTGAAAAAACTGCATAAACCTCGCATTAATATATTCCTTTTTACGACAGATTGTGGTATACTGTAAAGTATTCCGTTACAGGGACATTCAGGGCATTGCCTATACATATGTATAGAGGTGGGGGAATTCATGGATATCGCAAAAGAGGAATTCATGAGGAAATATCGGATTACTCCTCAACAATTTGCTGATTCGCAATTTTCATGGGATGAATTAAGAGAAATTGCGGAAGACTATGAAAGACGGCAGCTAAAGTTGGACGAAATCCGGAATGAGTTTATACAGAAATATTTTCAGGACAAGGAGGCGGTGACTGGCCTCCAGTCTTATCGCAGCAGATGCAAAGCGGCAGAGCATGTCATTGAAAAAATTATCCGAAAAAGAAGCGAGAATTACGTAAAATATAAGAACCTCAGCAAAGATAATTATTGGATGTTTCTGACAGACTTAATAGGTATCAGAGGACTTCTGCTGTATAGGGAAGACTGGGTAAAGTTCCACACCTACATTACTGAAAAAATCCCGAATTCTCCTGAGAAATATGTAAGAGGGGACAGTGTACGTGATTATGTGAAGGATGGGAGCGTATTTATGGCAGAAGCGCCCAAAGTCCATATCCGTGCAGGGGATTTTTATGAGATATATGCCGACTGGATACCCCTGGAGCATATATTGGATAGAAAGCATTACCGTTCCGTACATTATATTGTGAATTACCGTGGAACTTATATCGAAATCCAGATAAGGACATTGTTCGAAGAGGGTTGGGGAGAAATAGACCATGACATCCTGTATCCCTGCCAGAAAGATAATCCCATGCTGTTGGAGTTTTCCGAACTGCTGAACAGGCTCTCTGGAATGGGAGACGAAATGGGGTCTTATTATCACAGGCTGCAGGATGTGCCGGAGCAGAGCTTTAAAGGAAAGAGGAATGCGGTGACGAAACCGCATGGCGGGCGGCTTCATTATTCAAATCATGGCGGTTTGGCTGATGCCGGTAATGTCCGTACGTTTCAGGATGCAATAGACAGTGTGGTCAGGGAATAGGAGGAGCCAGGGTATGGTGAAAGCAGGGATGAGTCAGGCGATTGTTGATTCCGGGGAAAAGATGATGCAGCTGATAAAGGATGGGGATATCCATATGCATATCATGGGGAATTCCAACCTTGAGCGGGACAGCGATGTGGAGCATCGGGAAATGATGGAATACGGAGACTTCATAAAGACGAGGTTCTGCTATGACTTAATGAACCTTACAGGGAATAAGATATGAATAATATCGAAAATATTTATCTGGACTACAGGCCTATCATACAGGAGTTTACTGAGGAAAAAGTAAGGGCAGGATACGAGAATCTTTACAGGGAAATGCAGCAGTTTCTGGAGGATTATGAGTTAGCGAAGCATATCAGGGTGGACGAGGTGGCGCTGACTCATGGAATATTGGACTATTTTACGGATATATCCCGGTTGAAAAAGCTCCATGGGATAAAGGAAGTCAATGATATCAAAGTATATGCGTATCAAAGCTACTGGCTTCTCCGCAGACATCCGTTGCAGATTACCGACAACCCCGATAATGACGAGAGGATTGTATTCGCCAATGAAAAATTCGTGTTTTCCAGACTGGCAAAATTCCTCATGGGAAATCAGTTGGGAAGCGACATCCCCGAGAAAAAGCGGAAAAGCATCCTGAACTATTTTGACACATTGTATTATTACCTGAAATTCAGGAATTATGACGCGCAGATGTTGGAGCTGTTTATATTAAGCTTTCAGGCGGGCAGATTGATTGGGGAAAATCAGGACGATTGACAGAGTCTGTACAAGAGGAAAGGGATTAGGAAAATTGCCCCGCAGCGGAAGCTGCGGGGTTGTGTTTCTAAAAAAAGAGATGTTGTAAGAAAAGTATGTTTGGAGTCTGGGAAATTTAAAATATCTCAAAGGAATCACAACCCTTTGTCAAAAAAGGAGTGAATATATATTATGAATCTCAGTATTACCGTAAATCATAAACAACTTCTGGACGTCCTTCTGAACGTGGGACTCATCCGCCCGGTGTTCATCTGGGGAGCCCCGGGCATCGGAAAGTCCGCCATTGTCCAGGAATTCGCGGACAGCCTGGGGCTTGCCTGCGTCTCCCTCCTGGGCAGTCAGCTTGCCCCGGAGGACATCATCGGCGTGCCCCAGATTCGGGACGGATACAGCGTATTCTGCCCGCCCCGGACCATTGCCCGACAGGAACCCTATGTCCTTTTTCTGGACGAGCTGAACGCCTGCACCTCGGAGGTGCAGAAAGCTTTTTACTCCCTCATTCACGAACGCCGTATCGGGGAGTACTGCCTGCCGGAGGGGTCCATTGTGGTGGGCGCGGGCAACAGGGCCCAGGACAATGCCATTACCAGGCCCATGTCCTCCGCTTTAGTGAACCGGATGTTCCATGTGGAGCTCACCGCCAGTCCCAGGCTTTGGCTGGAGTGGGCGGCGGAAAACGGCATTCATCCCTATATTTACGATTACATTTCCACCCGGCCGGATCACCTGTGGGCAAAGCCGCCCAAGAGCGAGGAGCCCTTTTCCACGCCCCGTTCCTGGCATATGTTAAGCGACGCTATCCGCAGTTACGGCCCGGACATCGGGGAGGAGGCCCTGCGGATTCTGGCCACTGGGTGCCTGAGCGCCCGCCATGCCACCCAGTTCCTGGCCTACATCCGCCAGATTCGCAGCCAGTACGCCCTGGACAAGATTCTGTCCGGGGAACAGCCCTGGCCGGAGAAACCGGAGGAGCGGGATGTGCTCTATTTCCTGGCCCAGTCCCTGCGGGCACGCCTGGTGAAGGAACTGCCTGCGGAGCGGGGGAGGCTAAGCGCGGACAGCAGGACACTGGTTTTGCAGGCCAAGGATCGCATCACCGAACTGGCGAATTTAAGCCTGGAGATTGCCCGGATGGCTGTGACGCCGGAGGACGGAAAGGAGCTGCCGGACTGGTTTGTGGTGGAACTTTTCCGGGATTTGCCGCGCCTGGCCGACAAACGAAACGGATGAGCGGGAAAGCAAAAATGAGCGGGAAAGCAAAAATGGACGGGAAAGCAAAATGAGCGGGAAAGCGAAAAAAATCAATCCGGCGGCGGAAGCCTTTCAGGCTGGCGGCGGACTGGTGAAACAAAATGCCATACTGGGGCCCTTAATGGAGCGGGCCTATCCCCATTTTGAGGACGATTATCCCATGGCCAGGGAAGACTGGGCCTGGGTCACATCGGAAGGGCATATTTACGCCAACAGCCACAGGCGGGCTTCCCCGGGGGAGTGGGCCTATGTGTTGGCCCACTGCCTGCTCCACTTAGGGTTGGGCCATATCCGGGAGGACAGGGAGAAGGATGCGCTCTGGAATGCTGCCTGCGACTGTGTGGTGTTCAGGTACCTGGCGGACCTCCACATCGGAACGGTTCCGGCGGAGTTTGCGTTTCCGCTGCCCGCCGGCGCCAGAGAGGAGGAGAAACTTTATTTCTGGCTGAAGGAGCACAGGGAGCCTTCGTATTTCCGGTACTCCACCATGAGCGGCGGCCGGGCGGACATGTCCTGGCAGGGGGAGGGAAAGCCGTGGCACTGGTGGAGCGGGGCAATGGACTGGCGGCAGCTCTTCGCCGAGAGCCTGCGGGATGCGCTGCGGACAGCGGTTGACTATGCCGGGGGCGTCGATACAAAGCCCGGCGAACACAGGAAAATGGGTCCCGTACAACGTGCCAGGGAGTGGTTTCTGTCCAGTTACCCGTTGCTTGGAGGCGTGGCTGCGGGCTTTCAACTGGTGGAGGATCCTCTGGCGGTGCAGCGGATGGATATTTCCATAGCGGCGATTTCCATGCAGATGCAGGAGATTTACGTGAATCCCGCCGCCCGCCTCACCGAGCAGGAGTGGCGTTTTGTCTTGGCCCATGAGTACCTTCATGCCGCGCTCTGCCATGAGGCGCGTCTGGGAAAGAGGGATCCGGAGCTGTGGAACACGGCCTGCGATTATGTGATTAACCAGTGGCTGCGGGATATGGAGGTGGGAACCATGCCCGAGGGCCTGCTCTATGACCCGGAGCTTGCGGGGCTGTCCGCGGAGAGCGTCTATGACCTTCTTGCGGCGAACCTGCGGAAATACCGGCGGATGGCGCGGCACGATATCCTTTTCGGCCCAACCGACTGGCAGGGTTCCAAAGATTTCGTGGATCTGGATGCCTGGTGTCGCGGCGCCATCCAGAGGGGACTGGATTTTCACCAGGCCCATGACAGGGGATATCTCCCCGCGGGACTGGTGGAGGAGATAAGGGCGCTGTCTCAGCCGCCCATTCCCTGGGACGTGAAACTGGCCCGGTGGTTCGACGAGCGGTTCGAGCCCCTGGAAAAGCGCCGGACCTATGCCAGGCTCAGCCGGAGGCAGTCGGCCACGCCGGACATCCCCAGGCCGTCCTATCGGTATGAGGAGGAAGCGCGGGCAGGGCGGACGTTCGGGGTGCTGCTGGACACTTCCGGCTCCATGGACCGGGGGCTCCTGGCAGCGGCGCTTGGGGCCATCGCCAGTTACAGCGCCGCCCGGGATGTGAACCGGGTGCGGGTGGTGTTCTGTGACGCCGCTCCCTATGACCAGGGATACATGGAGGCGGCGGATATCGCGGGCAGCGTCCGGGTGAGAGGGCGGGGCGGCACGGTGCTTCAGCCCGGGGTGGAGCTTCTGGAACAGGCGGAGGATTTTCCCAAGGAGGCGCCGCTGCTGATTATTACGGACTGCCAGTGCGACAGGCTGAATCTCTTCGGCAGGGACCATGCCTTCCTGGTGCCCCGGGGGAGGAGTCTGCCTTTTCCGGCGAAGGGGCCGGTGTTTTATCTGGAGTAGGGGGCGGTGGGAATGCATGCGCCAAAATGGGGTGTTCCTGCCTGTTTTGTGTACAGCCAGTGCGTTATGAAGCGTTACAAACCGATAAATCGAAGGTAAAAATGGAGTTGAACAATGGATATTGGTCAAAGAAATAATACACATAATTTCTAAGGAATAAGGTATATCAGTAAAAAGGCAACTGCTGCAGGGCAAATGCTTCCGGTCAGGCGTATAGATTGTTGACAGATAGTCGGTATACCGATATAATGCAAGAGAGCCATAAAAGAAGAGGAGGCGAGAACCTATGACCCTGCAGACCTATCTTGACAGTAAAAATATGACAAAATACCACCTTTCCAAAATCAGCGGTGTGCCGAAAACCACGATTTTGGACATATGTGCCGGGCGTAGCAGTCTGGAACGCTGCTCTGCAAGGACTGTGCGGCAGCTGGCAAAGGCACTGGGCTGCTCCATGGAGGACATTATGGCGATGGCGGAGGAACAGCCGGAGACCGAAGAGCCGGAGACCGAAGAGCCGGAGACCGAAGAACCGGAGACCGAAGAACCGGGGACCGAAGAACCGGGGACCGAAGAACCGGGGACCGAAGAACTGGAGACCGAAGGGCCGGAGACCGAAGAACTGAAGACCGAAGAATTGGAGACCGAAGAGCCGGCGACCGAAGAGCCGCAGACCGAAGAGTCGGAGGATGACAGCTACCTGGAATGCGGTCTGCCTCCCTTTTTGCAGGAATCCGTAGAGGCTATGGCTGCGGCCTGGCAGAAACTGGACGCCGGGGAGGAGTATCTGCGTTGGGACTGTGATTACTGCAGCCTGCAGAGCGACATCAACAATGCGGAGGTCAATCAGCTTATCAGCTCGGAACAGGCATGGTATCTGAGGGAAAAATATCTGGGAATGGAAAGGGTGTGGCCAAATGGCAGTCATTGATTTTACGCAGCTGCCCGGGGGAAGCGCCATAGATTTGAGGAAGGATGCAGACAGAATTATAAAGGCCGCATTACAGAAAGTGATGCCGGATGAGGCAGTGGAGCAGGCGCTGCGGGGGAAAGCTTTCGGCGGCGGAGTGTATCTGGTGGCTGCGGGAAAAGCGGCATGGCAGATGGCGGCCACGGCTGCCCGCATTCTGGGGGACAGGCTGCAGGCAGGGGTATGCGTGACGAAGTACGGGCATGTGAAGGGCGCAATCCCGAAAGTCCGGTGTTACGAGGCCGGGCATCCCGTGCCGGACGAGAATTCCTTCAGGGGCACTCGGGCGGCTTTGGAGCTGGTCAGCGGTTTAGGACGGGAGGATACGGTGGTTTTCCTGTTGTCAGGGGGAGGTTCGGCGCTTTTTGAAAAGCCTCTCACGGACGGGGGCGAGCTTGCTGACATAACGGCGCAGCTTCTCGCCTGCGGAGCGGACATCAGGGAGATGAACATCATACGCAAGCGGCTCTCTGCCGTCAAGGGAGGCCGTTTTGCGCAGATTTGTGCCCCTGCGAAGGTGTACAGTATTGTGCTCAGCGACATACTGGGAGATCCCTTGGACATGATTGCTTCCGGTCCCGCATATCCCGACAGCAGCACCTGTGGGCAGGCACTGGCCATTGCGGAGAAATACCGGCTCCGGCTCAGCGCCCGGGCGATGGAGCTGTTAAAGGTGGAGACACCGAAAAAACTGGACAATGTGGAGACCGTGGTTACGGGAAGCGTCAGGAACCTGTGCCTTGGGGCCGCGCAGGCCTGTGAGGCTCTGGGGTATCATCCGCTGATTCTCACGGATCAGCTGTGCTGCGAGGCCAGGGAGGCGGGAAGCTTTCTGGCCTCCGTTGCGAAGACGCATCAGGATTCGCGGCAGAGCCTGGCATTCCTGGCAGGGGGCGAGACCATCGTGCATCTGTCCGGAACCGGGAGGGGAGGACGGAACCAGGAACTGGCACTGGCCGCGGCGGAGGGCATCTCCGGATTGAGGGACACCGCCGTGTTCAGCATCGGCAGCGACGGGACGGACGGTCCCACGGATGCCGCCGGGGGGTATTGCGACGGGGAGACGAAAGCGCGCCTGCTGTCCCGGGGGATCAATATTTATCAGGTTTTGCAGGACAACAATGCCTATATGGCACTGGAGGAAGCAGGGGGGCTGATTAAAACGGGGCCAACCGGAACCAATGTGAATGACGTTGCGGTGGTGCTGATTAAGAGGGATGACGACGGACAGTCTGGAAGCGAAGGGACTGTTTTCAATAAGACCTGAATCCGTGAGCCTTGCCGCAAATTATTTTCACAATGCC
>CANDMH010000161.1 GCA_947385785.1 uncultured Lachnospiraceae bacterium | reverse complement strand
CCCTCCGCCCTGGTCCGCGTCAGGTCAATCTGCTCCGGCCGCAGCACGGAATAGACAATCATGGATTTCCTGGCCCTGGTAATCGCCACATTCAGACGGCGCCATCCGCCTTCCCGGTTCAGAGGTCCGAAATTCATGGACACATTTCCCTCCGCATCCGGTCCGTATCCCACGGAAAATAAGATGACATCCCGCTCGTCACCCTGGACATTTTCCAGGTTTTTGATAAAGACAGGTTCTCTGGAATTTCGGTCAAATTCCTCCAGTTCGGGATGCTTCCTGAATTCCTCGAACAACATATCGTCGATGAGGTTCTGTTGGGCGGAGCTGAAAGCCACCACGCCGATGCTGTCACCGCGCAGCGTCTCGTCCTTCAGCCTGCGCAGCACCTCCGCCACAATGGCCCGGGCCTCCGCCTTATTCTGCTTTGTCTTTCCCTTATCGTAGAATCCTTCCGGGCGGATCAGCCTCACTTCCGATACCAGGTCCGCAGGGGAAGGGAATGTGTAGAGCCGGTTGTCGTAATATTTCATGTTGCTGTAGGCAATCAAACTCTCGTGGCGGGAACGGTAATGCCATTTTAAAGACTCCTGGGGCATGGAAATGGCCAGGCAGTCGTCAAGGAGGCTCTCCAGGTCCTCCTGTTCCCCGTTCTCCTCATCCACGCGGTTGGAGGAAAAGAAATTGGTGGGCGGAAGCTGTTTGGGGTCTCCCACCACAACCACATTTTCCCCTCTGGCGATGGTTCCCACGGCCTCACTGGTGGGCAATTGGGAGGCTTCGTCGAAAATCACCAGGTCAAATTTAGGGAAGGAAGGGTCTATGTACTGGGCCACGGAGATGGGGCTCATCAGCATGCAGGGGCAGAGCTTGCGGAGCAGGGCGGGAATCTGGTCAAACAGCTTCCGCAGGGACAACTGGCGCCCGTTGCTGCGAATCGCCTTCTTCAGGATGCCCAGTTCGGAAGTAGCGGCACTGGCGCCCCCGGAAACCGGAACCTGGGCCGACAGCCTGGCTGCCAGTTCCTGTACGGTCAGCCTCTGGTAAAGGGAAAGTGTCTCCCGGTACCGGGCAATCTCGTCCCCGTACTGTTTCCCGTGAAAATCAGCAAGCCGTCTGTCTCCCGCAATGGTTCCCAGTGCCAGCCCGTAATACAAGCTTCCCGTGAAAGCGTCCTGAATGTCCGCCCCGGTGACCCTGCCGGACTTGTAAGCCTCGCTCACTGTCCCCAGTCCATTCTCCCGAAGCGCCGCATCCGCCTGATTGAAAAGCGTTTTGCTGCGCAGTTCTTCCAGGTGGCCGACGTACCTCTCCAGGGTCCGGAGCAGGGTTTCGAGCCACAGCTCCTCCCTTCGGCCTGTCTCTTGGAGTGTCCGGGTGTCCATGAACGTGCTCTCTCCGGCGGCATGCATTCCGCTTCCATTTTCTGTTCTGCCTGCTCCGCTTTCCGCAGTATCATTCATTTCTGTCACACCTGACCCGGTTCCCGCTCTGCCGCTTCCCGTCGTGCCGGTCACGGCTTCCGTCACACTGCTTCCTCTCCCCGTCACATCCTCTATATGCCATTTTCCCAAAAATGCATCCAGGCACTTTCGAAATTCCGTCAATACCTCCACATGCCCTGTCAGCATTCCTTCCTCTCCCCGGAGGACGGCTTCCATAACGGCCCTTCTGTCCCCGTCCCGGAAAAGGGCACAGCCTGCCTCCAGGGCGGCGGTTTTGTCCAACGCGGCCTCCAGGGCATCCCAGTCCGTGGATACGCCGAAAAACAATCCTGACATCAGCTCGGTGAGCTGGGGCGGAGTCTCCTGAATTTCCCGTTTTCCGGCCTCCAACTGCTCCAGTGCCTCATAAAGGCCGGGCACCCGGTCTTTGGTGACGTTTTCCGGGTTTCTGGCGTAGAGCCGCAGCTCTTTCACCAGACGGTTCTGTTCCAGAGCCCTGGGCAGGAACCATTTGCCGCCGGCCTGTTTCCACCGCAGGGCAGCCTGTCCCGCCTCATAGGTAAAGACCGCCGGTTCAAACTGTCCCTCCAACAGGGCATGCCTGCCGCTGTATGCCTTTCCGGCCTCCGCCAGTCTGCGGAGCCTCTCCTCCGCCTGGGCGTAGTTGGGGGAATCCAACAGCCGCGTCAGCACCCCACCGGGCATCACGGCAGCGCCCGCCACTGTCAGCAGCTTCTCCGCCGTCTGCCTGCTTTTATCCGCAATGCCTCCGGCCCAGTGGAAAAGGGCTTCCTGATGGGGCAGGGCCTGAGTGCATTTCTCCAATATCTCCTTCAGTTCTTCCCTCAGCTGTTCCCGCAGTTCCAGGGAGTAAGTAAGCCCCTCATACCCCGCCAACGGATGCTCCGCATATACCCCGATCTCCTCAACTGCCACCTTGTACTGGCGAATCAGCTCCTCCCACTTTTCGATGCGTCCCCTGTCCGCCCCGGAGAGCGTCTTTTTGTCAAAAGGAATCCTGCCCCGCAGCCCTTTATGCCGCTCACAGCGTTCAATCGCTTCATAGAAGGAGCAGCCGTACTCCCGTCTTTGATGCAGCGCCTCAATGACGGCATTCAGCTCCTTTCTCAACCCGTGGATCCGCTCCGCAGTGCGGAGGTATTCCTCCGGCGCCTTGATACGTCCCACTTCCAGAGTCTTTTCCAGTCTGGACAGAACCGTGCTCTTATTGGTCTTGTTGGAATGAAGCTCCAGGCAGAAAGGCGCCAGGCCGATGCCCTCCAGTCTCTTCTGCACCACATTGAGGGCCGCCATCTTCTCGGCCACAAACAGTACGGATTTTCCCTGGTAGAGCGCATTGGCAATCATATTGGTGATGGTCTGGGACTTGCCGGTGCCCGGCGGCCCGTGAAGCACAAAACTCTGTCCTGCCGCCGCGGCCGCGATGGCCGCCATCTGGGAGGAATCCGCGCTCATGGGAACCGCCATGTCCGCCGGAGATAGTTCCGCGTCCAGGTTCTCCGGCGTAATCCTCCATTCCCCGGCATCCCAGTTCATACGGCCTTCTATGAGACTGGAAACCACCTTATTCTGCGCGATCTCCCCCAGGCGGCTGCGCAGATCGTTCCACATCACAAACTGTCCGAAGGAAAACAGCCCCAGATAAGCCGCCTCTTCCACATTCCACCGCCGCTGCGCCATCACAGCCTGCCTGACAGTATGGAAAACCAAGCGCAAATCCACGCCCTGCTCGTCCTCCGGAAGGGGATCCAGTCCGCTGATTACAATTCCATAGTCCTGCTGTAGAAACGCAAGCAGCGTCACGTTCATCCGGGTCTCCTCCTGCCTGCTGCGGATGATATATCCCCGGCTGCGCACGCTTCGCACAATGTCCACAGGAACAAGCACCAACGGCGCATATCTGGCCTTCTCCGACACATCGGTCTCATACCAGCGCAGAAATCCCAGGGCCAGAAACAGCGTGTTGGCTCCGTTTTCCTCCATGCTCATCCTTGCGGAACGGTAAAGCCCCTTCAGGCGTACCTCCAGTTCCGCAGGCTCCAGGAAGGTGCGGAGACGGTTGCTCTTAAATTCCTGGGCCGCGATATTCCGAACCAGGCTTAAATCCGTCTCCTCCTCAAATATCCGGAAATCCCGCCTACTTCCGGCCCACTCGGAGGGAATCTCCAGAATCTGGAAATCCGTGCCGCCGGACAGCCGGTCCTCCAGTTCGCAGAGGTCCGCAGTCATCAGCTGAAAGGCGTTCTTGGTCAGGCGGAAATTCAGAAGCGTGTTGCGGAGGCTGAAATCCAGGAGCTTCCGTTCCCACAGCTTCTGCTTCGTCAGCCCCTCCGGATTTCCCTCCTTCACGCGCCCCATCAGGGACTGGTCCAGTGCCGCCGGAGCCGCATATGTAAGCGAAGGGCTTTCCGTCCCTGTCTCCGCCTGCTCCATCCTGTCCTGTTCCGTAAGCTGCATCGGAATGGGCCGGATGCCGCTGCCCCTGGAGCGCCTGATATCTATCGCATACCTGAATTTATCCGGTGTCTGGAAATGTCTCCTGCCGTAATCCAGTGCCCCGTCAAAGTCCACATTTTTACCCGATGTAAATAAAGTACATTCCACCAGAAGCATTTCTTCCGCGCCGGGCGCCATCCTCTTCTCCAGGGCAGAGAGGTCATCCACCACGCAGTCCGGAAAGGTATTCTCCTCAAGCCAACAGCCCCCGAAGGCATGTCCCTGCAGGAAAACCAGAAGGGGATGAAGCCCCACCGCCTCCAGGCAGGCCGCATACAGGAGCGATAAGTCCAGGCAGGTTCCCTGCTTCTGTTCCAGAACGGCATGGGCCATCCTGACCCTCTGCCCTGTCTTCTCAAAACTGGCAGGGGGATTGTTGTAGATAATATTCTCCTGACGCAGGGCCTCGTAGACAGCCCCCATCTGCAGTTTGACATTGTTGGGATTCCGGCTCTGGTAACCGGTGAAGGAGGGACTTCCGGTCCAGTTCTTCAGCACCTCAGACGCACGCTGAATCACTTTCGCAGTCACGGGATGGTTGGGCGTCACAAACGCGGCTATGAGCTCCGGCATGCCAAGGCCGCCGTTCCACTGGTCCGCGGCCTGCAGCTCTATCTCCTTTTCCAGGGAAGCAAAGCTTTCCTCCTTCCGGCACACTTCCACGGTAACTACGCCCAACAGCTTCTCCGTCAGGGAGAACAGATATTCCGTCCTCAAATGAATCCGCACCGGGGAGATTTCCACGGATTCCCCCGCGGGAATCTCCTCGATAAAATAATGGTATTCCCGGGCAAAATCCGGCTCGAAACGAATCCGCAGGTCCAGTTCCGACAAAGCCTCCTCCGTCTCGTTCCTGACAATCAGGTTCCGTATTATGGGAACATAATTCTGCTGCATGGCAAAATTAATGGCCCCGGCAAAATTCCCGTCAATGCTTACTCTGTAGCTCATGCTCTTCCTCCACAAGGTATATGCTTCCGCCTGTTCTGCCCCAGGCTGCAGGTTTATTACGGCTCCGCAGTAAATCGCAGACAGCTCAAGGCTTCCGCAGAATCTTATCCATGGGCTTCCCTTTGGCCAGTTCGTCCACCAGTTTGTCCAGGTAGCGGATTTCCTGCATCAGAGGTTCCTCAATGTCCTCCACCCTTACCCCGCAGACCACCCCTTTAATCAGTTTCCTGTTTTCATTTAATGCCGGGGCGTTCCGGAAGAAATCCCCGTAGGAAACCGCTCCTTCCGCCATGCCGTCCAGTTCCTCCTGGCTGTAGCCGGTCAGCCATCGCGTCACCTGGTCAACCTCTTCCCTTGTGCGGCCCTTTCTCTCCGCCTTGGCCACAAGAAGCTGATAGACCTTTTGAAAATCCATTTGGTATACCTTGTTGTTATCCATACGGTCTCTCCTTTTTTCCCGCAATCATTAACCTGGAGTCATTGCGTATAAAGACTGTTATCAGTATTCAAAAAATGGTAAACGAAAAAGTAATTATCTGCTTTAAGCTGTAACGAATTCAAGTTAGGTATGCCATAAGCTACAGAGTGCCGTAAAATCAGTGATTTCATAAAACTGGATTCTGCAATAGCATACCTATAGTAAACGACTTTAAAATGTTTACTTTGACACACTATGTCGATTGCCGTTGCTGTGATGGCTTTCAGGCAAAGTAAGAATAGTTATGGCGTTTACTATAATTTAGATGCTTAATAACGAAATTTTACGCAAAATGGCAAAATTTTGGTTGCGGCTTGTCCGGGTTAGATATGTCATAAAGTGTGGAATGCCCTGATTTCTCTGGCTTTAGAGAAATGGCATACCTTATAAAAAGCGTTAGAGTTTAAATGCAAAATGCCGCATATAAGGGGACGGACTTCAGCCCATCCTTCTCTCCGAAATTCTTTAAGGACAGGCGGACGGTATAAGCCGGATGGTACGTATCCGAAAAAACACGCAGGCTCCGGGAGCGTACATGTTCTCCCTTTTTTACCTCGATGCCTATCATCTGATTTTCTTTCTGAAGAACAAAATCAAGTTCCGCGGTATTTCCGCTTTCCCAATAGTACAGGGGGTACCCTTTCGCCGTAAGCTGCTGCGCCACATAATTTTCAGTCACTGCTCCCATGAAGAGATTTCCTTCCCCGGACAGGACGGTCTGCCCCGAAATGCCGGATTTCATCACAAGGAGCCCGGTATCGCCCATATACAGCTTAAAGGCAGACAAATCGGCATATACGGCTATGGGCTCGTATGCCTGGCTGACCCGCTGGCATTTCAGGACGATGCCCGCCAGGTTCAGCCACTCGATAGACGCGCCGAAAATGGAAGCGCTTCCGCCTTTTTGGACAATTTTGTATTGAAACTTTCTGTTTTCTTTCGCCAGTTGGGCGGGGATGGACTGGTAGCAGGCACGGATTTTTACGCTGTCCGCGTTGGATGCATATTTTGCCATGTCTGCGATGTAATTGTCCAGGATACCGTTTTGGATCAGGGTTACATCCAGAAAGCTTTTCCTTTGCAGAAATGCATTGATGCAGGCGGGCATGCCTCCTACCAGAAGGTATTCCCGATACAGTTCTGTCGCTTCCTGATGGAGGGCATCAGGCAAGTTTTCCATTTTATCGTATGCGGAACGGATTTCTCCACAGAGCGCCTCACGTCCCCTGGCCCACAGATATTCTTCAAAATCCAGAGGATAGAGGGAAATCGTGTCCACCTTGCCAACCGGAAAAGAGTAATGTTCCCTGTGGATGGCCACTCCCAACAGGCTGCCGGCCGCCACAATGTAGTATTCGGGAGTTTCCTCGCAGAAATATTTCAGCGAGGTCAGCGCCCTTTCGCAGGACTGGATTTCGTCCAGGAAGACAAGAGTCTGCCCCGGAAGAATGGCTTCCCCGCAGGATACTTCCAAATAGCGCAGAATTTTTTCGGGTGAGAGATTTCCGTCAAAATAAGAGGCCGCGGTGAGATTTGTTTCCAGATTGACATAGACCATGTTCTGAAAATGACTTTTTCCAAATTCCTGCAGGATATATGTTTTTCCTACCTGTCTGGCCCCGTTTACCAACAGTGCTCTGCCGGAATGACGCTCTTTCCATGCAGACAGTTCCTGTTCCAGTTTTCGTTTCATGGATTTCCTCCCCGTATGCGCAGGGGCGCCGGGATTTACCGGTCTGCTCAGAACGGGAATCCTGCCGGCGGCCTTTTCAGCGCATGGCTGCTAATGAATTCGACATACAGTATTATTTATAGTTACATTATATGCCGAAAATAACTTTAAGTAAAGAAAAATATGTCTTTTTCATATTTTTCCCCACTTAACTGTCAAAGGAATCTCTCTCACTACAGCCCCAAGGGGTTATACACCTCTCTCCAACGAGTACACCTAGACAGAAAACGATTCATTTCCGGGCATTTTACCTTCTTCCATTCCTTTGAGTTCAAATCCAAAACCTTCATACAGCTTTCGGGCAGGAAAATTGCCTTTGAGGACTTCCACATATCTGATTTCAGGATACATTTTTATGGCATGTTCCACAAGGCCGCGCCCAACCCCGCATCGCATTTTCTCCGGAGCGACATAAAGCCATGCAAGCTCATCTTCTGTACAGGCCGCAAATCCAATTACACTCCCGCCCTCCTCAGCCACAAATATGCCGGGATAATCAAACAATCCCTCCCGTTCAGCGGCAATTTCTAATGATAAAAATGCCTTCTCCAAACCAGCAAGCTTCAACTCCTGTTTTCGGGCGCTGTCAAGGATCCGATTCACAGACATCCAATCTGAATTCCGGTAATTTCTGATATTTATCATGGCTTCCCCCATCTCCCCTATTCCCGCTCCGTCACCGTCACCCGTACCTTGTCTCCCGGCTGTTTCCCTATCCTGGCGCGGATATCTTTACGCAGTCCCAGAATATAACAAATGCTTCCATCTCCGTTTCGGACGCCCATATTCACAATACTTCCGTCATAAGGCTCCCCGTCAAAGACAGCATGGACTTTCAACCGGCCCCGCCCGAATTCCTTCCGGATATCATAGGGAAAAACCACATAAGCGCCGCCGCTATCCCCTGCGCTGTAAATCAGGGATTCATATTCACCTGAATCCGTGAGCTTGATCTCAAATTAAAACCGGATGAAATTATCCGGTAAA
>CANDMH010000160.1 GCA_947385785.1 uncultured Lachnospiraceae bacterium | reverse complement strand
CCCGGATTGCGGAGTCAGAGTCGAAAATGGGCGTCCGGATTGCGGAGTCAGAGTCGAAGATGGATGCCCGGATTGCGGAATCAGAGGCAAGGATGGAATCAATGCTGGATACCCGGATTGCGGAGTCAGAGTCGAAGATGGATGCACGGATTGCGGAATCGGAAGCAAAGATGGAATCAATGCTGGATACCCGGATTGCGGAGTCAGAGTCGAAAATGGGCGTCCGGATTGCGGAGTCAGAGTCGAAGATGGATGCCCGGATTGCGGAGTCAGAGTCGAAGATGGATGCCCGGATTGTGGAATCAGAGGCAAGGATGGGGTCAATGCTGGATACCCGGATTGCGGAGTCAGAAGCAAAGATGGAATCAATGCTTACAGTTAAGATAAAAGAAGCTGAGAATTTACTTTTGGAGGAAATAGACAGAACACAAACAAATCTGGAAAATAAAATTAACCTTATCAATGAAAATCTGGAGGAATTGAAGCAATATTACAGGATAACAAAGCTTGAAAATGATAATACGGCAGTATTATTAAAGCTGATTGAAGGGTTATCAAAAAGAATTGATGACCTGGAGAAGAAAATAGCATAAATCGACAGCATGGGAAGTTTCGGCACAAAGGGTGTGGCTGCATTGGCGACAGGGCAGAAGAAATGCAGAAATCGGTTGAATGAGATACGGATTCGTTCCGATACGGGAGGAAAAAATATGATTTTAAGCGTCAGCCGCAGAACAGATATTCCGAATTATTATTCCGAATGGTTTCTGAACCGGATAAAAGAAGGCTATCTCTGTGTCCGCAATCCCATGAATGCCCGTCAGGTCAGCAAAATCCTGATAACACCGGATTTGGTGGACTGCATCGTATTCTGGACGAAGAACCCGCAGCCAATGCTTTCCAGACTGGAGGAGCTGGAGCCGTATCCTTATTATTTTCAGTTCACGTTGACCGGCTATGCACAGGATATTGAGCGGAATGTTCCCCATAAGAAGAACTGCATGATTCCCGTCTTCCGGGAATTATCGCGCAAAATCGGAAAAGAAAGAGTCATCTGGAGATATGACCCCATTCTTTTTACAGATAAATATACTCCGGAATATCATTTGCAGGCATTTTGTCAAATAGCGGAAGCCCTTCAGGGCTATACGGTGAAATGTGTAATCAGTTTCCTGGATATGTATGCCAAAATTCAAAAGAGCATGAACATACTGAACATACGTTCCGAAGCGAAAAGTGAATTGACTGCGTTCGCAAAGCGGCTTGCCTCTATTGCCGGAGAATGCGGCATTCAGACCGCGTCATGCGCCGAGGCGCTGGATTTGGACGCCTGCGGCATTGCGCATAACTGCTGCATTGACAGAGAACTCGTAGAGCGGATTACCGGATACCGGATTCATGCGGATAAGGATAAAAACCAGAGGAAGGAATGCGGCTGTGCGGAAAGCGTTGAGGTCGGCACATATAACACCTGCAGAAACGGCTGCCTGTACTGCTACGCAAATTACAGCGGGGAAAAAACGCTGCGCAACAGCCAGCTTTACGATGTGAATTCTCCGATTCTGTGCGGCAGGATAACGGAAGACGACCAGGTGACGGAGAGGAAACTGAAATCTCTGAAGGAACTGCAGGGAAATTTATTCTCCTGATTTTTTCGTCCTGCAAAGGTTTGGTACCGGATGAGTTACTGTTCACCCGGTGCCTCCGCGAGGGTTTTCGTGCGTATTATGCACGAAAAGCCCGAGACAGCAGGCGCCAAAATGAGCACACTTTGCTCATTTTGTGTGCATTATGTTGCTGTGAGCGGCGAAGCCGTGAACAGTAACACCGGATGAAAAAGTACGGAAGCATCTGTCGCGAAAGACTTCACAATTTGGCCGAAATGTGGTAATTTATACTTAAGGTCTAAAACATCCATGGACTATACCTGGTCAGGGAAAGAGGAGAGAAGCGTGGAACTGAGAGTAAAGGAACTGGGAGAAAATTATGTCACTGTAACCTGGGACGCGGTTGAAAATGCGGATAGCTATCGCGTTTACTGGGCGGACAAGGATACGCCGCAGATGTGTTACCAGCTGAGGACGGAGACTACAGAGACGGAATACACATTACATAAGGCAACCCATGTGCCCCACTATCTGAAGGCGGCAGCGGTTGCGGGAGGAGAGGAGCAGCAGGCCGGTCCTGTGCTGTCCACTCCGGTGAAGAAGGTATTCAAAGAGCAGCTGGAAAAGCTTGGCCGGGGTCTGGTGGCTGTCCCGGCGGCAAACGGTATTTTTCTCAGCTGGAGGATGTTTAAGGATGAGGTGTCCGGTTATTCCGATACAGGGCTGACAGGAACGGATTACGCTGTCTATCGGGGAGAGGAGCGTATCGCCCTGGTAACGGACAGTACGAATTACCTGGACAGGGAAGGAAAATGCACAGACAGATACCGTGTGGTTCCGGTCATAAGGACTTTGCAATTTCCAGAAGGAGAGGCAGTCGACGGCGGAGACTGGAAGGGCGTCCGGGAGATGCCGGAGACAGCGACAGGAAATTTGATATTGGATACAGCAGGCGAGACCGGTAACGGCGGGACACGGGAGGCAGCAGGCGAGACCGGTAACGGTGGGACACGGGAGGCAGCAGGTGAGACCGGTAACAGCGGGACATCGGAGGCGGCAGGCGAAAGCAGCAAAGCGACAGGAATAAATGGAACGGTGACAGAAGCCGGGGAGCCGGGGACAGCGGGTGTGGAAGGAAGCGGGGGAAGAACAGCGGCATCAGAACCGGACGGCAGTGTAGGCGTCTGGCAGCATCCTTACTGGGACATTCCCTTGCAGAAGCCCGAAGGCGGCGTCACCCCGGCCGGAGAGACCTACGAGTACCACGCCAACGATATGAGCGTAGGTGATGTGGACGGGGACGGGGAGTACGAATATATCGTGAAATGGGACCCTTCCAATTCTCATGACGTTTCCATTAAGGGTTATACCGGGAAATGTTATCTGGACTGCTACAAACTGGACGGGCAGCTTTTGTGGCGTCTGGATATGGGTGTAAATATTCGCGCAGGCGCTCATTACACTCAGTTTATGGTGTACGATTTCAATGGTGACGGGAAAGCGGAGATGGCGGTAAAGACAGCCCCCGGGACGAAGATGACACGCTATAAAGCTGACGGTACAATCCTGGAGGAGTATTTTATTACCATGCCGGAAACGGATATCCGCGCCGGTGTGTCCCATGAGAGCAATTTCGTCTGTTCTGCTGAGGATTACCGGGAGCATATGGCGGAGACTTTCCTGCACTGGCAGGAGCATCCGGAGGTGATAAAGGGACGGTGGCCGGGAACTCTGGAGGAGTGCTTCGGAATGGAAAAGCGATACGAATATCCGCTGAACCGTGAGGATGCATACGCTTTGACGGACTTTTTTATAAAGGAATACGGGCCCTCAAGAAGTGAGAAGAATCATCTGGAGGCATTTGAGGGATTTATCTATGAAGGCCCGGAATATTTGACCATGTTTGCCGGGGACGGCAGAGAGCTGGAGACCATACCTTTTAAAATGGGGCGTGTGGACGACGGTTTGATGTGGGGAGATTATGCCCTGAAGCGGATTGAGCCCTGCAACAGGGTGGACAGATTTCTGTCCGGGGTGGCATATCTGGATGGTGAGAGGCCTTATCTCATTATCTGCAGAGGATACTATACCCGAACTACAATCGTGGCTTACGATTTCTTTGAAAATAAATTCCGGGAGGTTTTTACCGTGGACAGCGGTTTTGTCCCCATGAACAATCCGTTCCGGGACGATGCAATCCACGACATCTGCGGGGAGGACCCGGTGTACGGGATTCTGGCAGGACAGGGGAACCATAGCCTTGCCGCCGCCGATGTGGACGGGGACGGCTGTATGGAAATAATCTACGGTGCGGCTGTGATTGACCATGACGGCTCCCTGCTGTATTCCAGCTACGGAATCAGGCCTGACGGAGTCCGGGCGAAATTCGGCCATGGGGATGCCATGCATGTGGCGGATATCGATCCGGACAGGCCGGGACTGGAGATTTTCAATGTGTTTGAAGGCGGCGCGGCGGTGCCTTACGGCTATGCCCTGCGGGATGCGGAGACGGGAGAACCCATATTCGGGGAGTATGCCACCGTTGACCTGGGCAGATGCATGATCGGTAAGATTGACAAAGAGATCCGGGGGCTTCAGGTCTGGGTCAATGATGTATATGACTGTAAGGGAAATAAGATAGACGTGCCTCTGCTGGGGACCAACCAGAGCATCCGCTGGGCGGGAGATCTGACCACCCAGATTCTGGACGGGGTGCAGTATATCGGCACTGTGCAGCCGGGAATCGTCAATGACAATATTCATGGCATCATGCTTACACCGGAAGGCACTATGACCAACAACGGCACAAAGGGGAATCCCTGCCTTGTGGCGGATATCTTCGGGGATTTCCGGGAGGAGCTGCTGCTGCGGAAGGAGGACGACTCCGCCATCCGCATTTACATGAATACGGAAATTACCCGGCACAAGCTGTTTACGCTGATGCATGACGCCCAGTACAGATGCGGCGTGGCATGGCAGAATAACTGCTATAACCAGCCCTGTTATACGAAATTTTATTACGGCAGCGATATGGATTTCCGGTACGTGATGCCGGAGAAAAACGGCGGAGCCGAAATCAGGAGAGAGTGTTTTGTGGAAGAAGATAAAGGCGGGGGTAGGAAAGCTGCCCTATAAATATGTCATATGCCTGTGCATCCTGGGGCTGATGGGTATCATGCTCATCGTTTTTGCCGCCTATATTTATCTGGATTACCAGAGGCAGCGCCAGGAGGTGGCCGGGCGGGAGGCGGAAAACTCTGCCGTGCAGATTGTGGAACAGCTGGATGAACGGCTGGACAATTTAAAACAGTATTATATTTCATTTGTAGACGGGGAGGATTTCAGGTGGGTTCTGGAAAACAATCTGCGTTATTCTGATTACAATGAAACCAAGGCGGCGCTGGAGCTCATGGCCGGCAAAAAAATATTCATGGACTATATCGACAGCTATTTTTTCACGAATTTTCGTACAGGATGGGTGTTGGGCAGTACAGGCATGTTCCCGTTAAAAGAGGTAGAAAACAGTGACCTGCTTTATGAGCTGTCGGAGCGAAACAGAGGAGCCCTGGATAAGAACTACTGGATGTACAACGGAATGACGAGAATTGACAGGATCATGAATTACCGTTACGAGGTTGCACTGGAGGAAAAAGGCCTCAGTCTGGTGATGACCTTTTCCAGTCTGGATTCCGTTCCAAACGGCCTGTTTATCGCCAATATCAATATGAATACCTGGAAGAAATGGATCAGCCAGATGCTTGGCAACGGTGAGGAGCTGGTGGTACTCAGCCCGGAAGGGGAGCTGATCTATGCCACGGACAGCAGGCTCACGGACAGCTGTATCAAACTGCACGGCGAGGGCGGCACAGAAGGAAAAGGGCGCAAAGTGAAAGTAGGGGGGGTATCAAGCTATATGGTATCTTCCAGACCTTCCGGAGTACTGAACTGGGAATATTATGTATATTATGATATGAATCAGGGACAGTTCGTGGGAGCCAGGCTGTCGGGTGTGATTGTGCTGTCCATACTGATTATCGTAATTACCTGCTTCTTTATGACTTCCTATACGATTTACCGTCCGGTGGGTAAACTGGTGCGGGGAGTATCCGAGGAGGAACAGAAAATTCCCGGAAATGAGCTGGTGTTTCTTGCCAGCCGGTTTGCGGATATGAAGAATGACAGACAGGCGCTGGAGACGGTAATGTACCAGCAGAAGGAGAAGCTGCTGGAGCTGTTTGAATTGAGACTGATTCGGGGGGAAGTGCGTTCTGAGGACGAGTGGAGCGAGTATTTTGAAGGACTGCAGTTACGGCGCTGTAAATACTTCGCTTCTGCGGTGATTGTGCTGAACCTGAGAGACGAGAGCGAGACGCAGAGCAATGTAAATGAGGATGCCATCTGCCTGAAGCTGGTGGAAGAACTGCCTGAGAATCTGAAGGGCCTGACCTGGATGCCCATTGTATACAATGCCTGTGCCATTTTCTGCCTGTTCGGTGAAGATGACGAGGATGCTCTCCTGGGGCAGATCATGAAGTTTTACGACGGGATACAGGTGTATGCGGAGGAGCATTGCGGATATCGGATTCTGATGGGGGTAAGCGCCACGCACACCAGCAATCACCATATCAGGGCTGCTTACAGGGAAAGCATCAGTGCCCTGACGATGGAGTGTCCGCCGCCGGGACCGGATCACAAAACCGAAGAGAGGGCGGAGAACAGCGAATCAGAGCCGGAAAGGGCGGACTGCCGCTTTTTTCTTTCCAGTACTACCATGCGCAGCAATGCATACAATCAAGTCTATGAGAAAGAAATCCAGAACTCCATCAAGGCCATGGATAAGGAGCAGTGCTATAAGACTGTGGACGAATTCTGCGCGGGCCTGATAGGGGAGGACTCCACTGACAGGGCGATGGTATACATCCTGAGGATGGTCAATGCCATTCTTCTGGCCGGGATTGACACCAGGGTTGACCTTGGGAAGCTGTATCCCAACGGGCTGAAAAAGGTCTATGATGAGATGGTGGAAGTGATAGAGCCGGGCAGGTTAAGGCGCCAGCTGAAATACATGCTGATTGATCCTGTCCTGGCCGCAAGGAACGAACTGCTGGAGGACAGCTCCTATTCCATGATGCAGGAGATAGAGAATCAGATCAGGGAAAGCAATGGCAATATTACGCTGTCAGAATGCGCGGATGCCCTTGGCGTGCATCCTACTTATATATGGAAGGTCCTTAAGATGGAAAAAGGAAAGTCCTTCAGCGACTATCTGGAGGAGTATAAGCTGGAGGAAGCAATGCATTTGCTGTTGCAGACAAATCTGTCGGTGGCGGAGATTGCCACCAGGTTAAATTATACCAATGCCCAGAATTTTATCCGGTTTTTCAGCAAGAGTACGGGAGTGACTCCGGGAAAGTTCCGGAAATTGTACTGATGTTCGTGGAAAAGACAAAAGTGACACGCGTGTCATGCACGCGGATCCCCGGGGCAGACGGCAGGCAGCCCTGAATTTTTACGGTGTCATAATTGGCTATTGTGCACAAACAGGGTGGAAACAGGGGCCGGCCCGGCCGGAAGACGGACGGGGACTTTCCGAATGGCGGAGAATGCAGAGTTTATAAGGGGTTTATAGAAAAATAATCATTTTCTTTTTCGGTTAATCAAGTGGGAAGAAAGTGATTATTTTTTGTTTACAGAGAGAAAAACTGCGCAAACTGCACAAAAATGTAGGGATTCAAATCAAATCAAAGAAAGTGATTATAGACGTAATCGATTTATGGGGATAAAATTGCACTATCGGGAAACGCAAACGACAGGGGAAACTGACAAAATGCCGAAACCCGAACACATTCAAAAAACTACATAGAGAAAGGTGGATTGGTATGGCAAAAACAAAAACAAAGAAAGGGTACATCACACTTGAGGATGGACGTACCATGCGGGTGCAGAAGATGAGCACGCCCCAGTACATGATCCAGCATAAGTGGCTGTATTTCCTTCTGCTGCCGGGGGCGTTGTATTTCATCCTGTTTCGGTATGTTCCCATGGGAGGCCTGGTGATTGCTTTTAAAGAGTACAGTCCCTTCCTGGGCATGTGGAAAAGCCCGTGGTGCGGATTTGACCAGTTTGTGAAATTCTTTACAGGCAATGATTTCACCAAGCTGCTGGTGAATACCCTGGGGATCAGCCTGCTGCAGTTGGTACTGTATTTTCCGGCTCCTATCATTTTGTCCCTCTTCTTAAATGAAGTGAGACACAGCGGGTATAAGCGGGTGGTGCAGACCCTTGTATACATTCCCCATTTCGTATCCTGGGTTATCGTGGCCAGCCTGACGTATCAGCTCTTTAATGTGTCCGACGGTATTGTCAATATCATCATTAAGGGCATTACAGGCAGTACATGGGATGTGCTTTCCAAGAGTTCTACTTTCTGGGGGCTGATCGTAGGGCAGGATATCTGGAGAGAGACCGGTTACGGCACCATCGTATTTCTGGCGGCGCTGGCCGGTGTGGATCAGGAGTTGTACGAGGCGGCCAGGGTGGACGGCGCAGGGCGCTGGAGGCTGATGTGGCATAT
>CANDMH010000159.1 GCA_947385785.1 uncultured Lachnospiraceae bacterium | reverse complement strand
GAAGCATATTAAAGTGGACATTGGATTTCTTTGAGCGGCAGAATGAGGAACGGCTCAGGGAAGAGGGGGAAGTGATCGAAAAGGAGTCGGAAAATTCGGAAGATATGAATCCGGGCAATGTACAGGAGTAAATTCAGGACTGCCAGTGAGTGTAAATAATTCTTGACAGACTGAGCACCGGACGGTTATGATAACATAAAAAGGAGGAGCCGGATTTCATGGATGAAGCAGGCAGAAAGAAACTGTTGGAAGTATATGCGAAAATGAAATCACCGGAAGTCAGAGAGCAGTTGATTCTGGAATATGCTCCTCTTGTCAAGGTGGTTGCGGGCAGGCTCAGTATGTATCTGGGCTACAATGTGGAATATGAGGATCTTGTGAGTTATGGCATATTTGGCCTGATCGATGCCATAGATAAATTTGATTATCTGAAGGATGTGAAATTCGAGACCTATGCCAGTCTGCGTATCAGGGGGGCGATTCTGGATCAGATTCGCAAGATGGACTGGATTCCAAGGACGATCAGACAGAAGCAGAAGAAAATCGAGGCGGTAATCAAGGAAGTCGAACAGAGTACGGGACATATGGCGACAGATGAGGAAGTAGCCAGAGGTCTGGGGATATCCAATGAAGAATATCTGGAATGGCAGTCTCAGATGAAGATCACGGGACTGGTTTCCCTGAATGAGTATATGGAACAGGGAAGCGATATCTCACAGGATTACAGGAGACATACAACTTCTCATTTTGAAGCGCCGGAAGAGCGGATAGAGAAGGAAGAACTGGCTAAGGTGTTAGGGGAAGCACTGCAGCTTTTGACTGAAAAGGAGCAGAAGGTAATAACTCTTTATTATTATGAAGAACTTACATTAAAGGAAATCAGCAGTATTCTGGAGGTTTCCGAATCCAGAGTGTCACAGCTGCATACCAGGGCGCTGAAGAAGATGAGAGTAAAGATGGGGAACTATATGGGAATTCTTTCTAACAATTAGTATTGGGGGATAAACTATGAAAAATGGTTACTTTCGGCTGGTGAATGATTTTAATGGTTATGGGATTGCCCTCTATCCGCCTGAAGAATTCGGAGAGGACATACGAACAGATGAGGTCTGGAAATATCTGGATGATCTGAAGATCAGCTATGACAAAAAGCGGATAGACGCCCAGATTCAGTTTGGTGAGAGCGGGATCTGCCATCTGGGGGACGGGGACTGTCCGGTCTGTCCGGAGACTTATATGCTGGATGTCAGTGAGGACGGCATGATGGCCACGGTTCGTTTTATCCCGGCCTCGGACGGCGGAAAGCGGCTGACGATGAGAGATTTTCTGGACGATATAAAGCGCAGGAACATTGTATACGGCATACAGGAGAGCGCTTTGAAGGAGCACTTTGAGACGGAAGGGGTATACTGCACGGACATTCTGATAGCCCGCGGCAGGAAGCCTGTTCAGGGGAAGGATGCCGAAATTGAATATTCTTTTAATACAAACCAGCATAAAAGGCCCGCCCACCGGGACGACGGGCGTGTGGACTATTTTAATCTGACGACCATTAACCAGTGCCGCAAGGGGCAGGTGCTTGCGCGTATTATTCCGGAGCAGCCAGGGGAGGCCGGTTCGGATGTGTACGGAAAGACGATTAAAGCGAAGGAAGTAAAACGTGAGACCCTGAAATTTGGCAAGAATATCGAGTTGTCGGAGGATAAGCTTTCCATTATCTCCCAGGTAGACGGGCATGTGTCTCTGGCAGATAAGAAAGTGGTAGTCTCCAGTGTATACCAGGTGAAGGGCGTGAATGTGTCCACGGGCAATATCAGCTATGACGGAAGTATTGAGATAGCTGGGAATGTGGATGAGAATTTCGAGGTAAAGGCCGGCGGAAATGTAGTGGTAAACGGTCTGGTGGAAGGAGCAACCATTATTGCCGGCGGAAATATCATCATCGCCAAGGGTATGAACGGTATGGGCAAGGGGTATCTGAGGGCGAAGGGCGATATCATTGTGAAATTTCTGGAAAATGCCCGGATTGTGACGGGCGGTTTTGTGGAGACGGAAGCAATTCTGCACTGCACGGTATCCTCGGGCAGTGATGTGAAGGTGGACGGAAGAAGAGGAATCATCCTTGGAGGCCGGGTGCAGGCTGCCAATGCAATCATTGCGAAGACAGTAGGCGCCAGCATGAGCACAGCCACAACGCTTGAGGTGGGGGTGGAACCGCTGTTGATTTCCCAGCTTGAGCACGTCACTACCGCTATTGAGGAGAGAAAGAAGACACTGAACGCGGCGGAAGTGATTTTTAATAATTTTAAGGATAAGCAGCGGAAAGGGATAGCCTTTAATGACAGCCAGTTGAGATATATGAGAAGTGTGGCTTCGCTGATTGAGGAGAAGAAGACGGAGCTGGAGCGGCTTAATACGCGGATGCAGTCTCTGCAGGATATGATGGAGAGTCGGGAAGACGCAAGAGTAGTAATTAATGAGCAGGTTTACCCGAATACGACGATTGTGATAGGCGGTGTCACCAGGCTGCTTCAGGATAATTACCGGTATTGCAAGTTTGTAAGGGAAGACGGGGAAGTGCGGATGGTACCCATGTAATTTTAGCGTATTTCCGGGCTTTTGCCTGTAGATATTACAGGAACCGCTTCGCGAACCCTGTAATCAAAGGGAAATTGCAGCAGTTATTTTCTGACAATTTCTAAGGAAAGAAGGTGTATTTATGGCATTTGGATCGATTGAACTGACGACGATTTCCAGGGCGCAGGATTATACTACAATTAAACACAATGAAGACAATAAAGTAGTGGTGGATCAGGCTAATTTCAGTGACCAGGTCCAGAAGGCTGTGGAACAGAATATTCGGGAAGTGCACACCAGCGATAATGCCCAATGGCGGGAAAGCAGGCCTGACGCAAAAGAAAAGGGTAACGGGGAATACCGCGGTGACGGCGGAAGAAAAAGGAAAAAAAAGCAGGCTGAGGAGAGAGTGGTGGTGAAAAACCACGGGGGCTTTGATATGAAGATATAGGGGCTCCAGGGTGATTCCCTGTTGGAGAATGGGTGAAAAATGGAAATGATGGAAATCATCCTGTTGATTGCAGGAGGGGTGATATTTGTATTAAGCTTTTTTATCCCGGACAGGAAAGGAGCATCTGACGGCCTGGGACGTTTTGCGGAGGAGGAAGTCAGGGAGCTGGTCAGAAGGGAAGTAGAGTCCCTGAGGGTTCACGTGGACGAGGTGGTGGAGGAGTCGGTTTCCGATGCCATGGAGAAGGCGGAACGGACGCTGGAACGCCTGTGCAATGAAAAAATCATGGCGGTCAATGAGTATTCCGACACTGTACTGAATGAAATTCATAAGAATCATGAAGAGGCAGTGTTCCTGTATGACATGCTCAATAATAAACACACCAGTCTGAAGAATACGGTGGCTGAGGTGAATACCAGTGTAAAGGAAGCGGAGGAGACGGTTCGCGCTTTACAACAGCAGACACCGGAAGCATCGGTTCAGGGAAGGATGATGGAGGAAGAGACGGCTGTGTGGGAGCAGCCGGAAACCGTATCTTTGGATGTGCCGGAAAAAGAAAAGATGATATCCGCCGGCCAGGAGCCGGAAGAATGGTCCCAGGAGTACGGGCAGGATTATAACAATAACGAAAAGATACTGAGACTTTATAAAAAAGGAAAATCCGCAGTGATGATAGCAAAGGAGCTTGAACTGGGGATTGGTGAAGTAAGGCTGGTAATTGATTTGTATCGAAATCAATCCTGAGGAAACAGCCTGATTATCATCAGGAATTGCCGGTTGCAGGCACTTCCTTAAGAAGCGAGGAAATAAGTGAAACTGAAATATCAAATGCGGGGATTGGGAATCGGAATCATGGTTACGGCCCTGTTGATGGGAGTGGCTATGGAGAAGGGCCTTCCTTTAAGCGATGCGGAGATCAAGGCGAAGGCTCTGGAATTGGGAATGGTGGAGAGAGAGGCTTTGAAACTGACAGATCTCCAGGAGGAATCCGCGGCACCCGAGATATCTTCACCGGGAGAAGGAGACGTGGCTTCGGACGGCATCGGCACGGAGGGGGCAGATGCGAACGGCCGGGATGCCAGTTCGGGAGCAAATGGTTCGGATGAATCGAATGGCGGCGCGGGTGCAGACGGCCAGGGTGAATCAGGTGCCAGTGGAGGTGCGGACGGTTCAGGCGGACCGGATGACGGCGGGGCGGCAAATGGCCAGCGTGGGTCAGGTGTCAGTGCGGGTTCAGGCGGATCGGATGGCGGTTCGGCGGTAAGTGGTCAGGGTGAGTCAGGTGTCAGCGGGGGTGCGGACGGTTCAGGCGAATCAGGCAGCGTCCCGGGGGCGGAGCGCCCGGCTCAGACGGGATCTGCTTCAGATGCAGAGGCTTCGAGAGAATCAGATACAGCGCCGGAACAGAATGACTCCGGAAATGTCGGTTCAGGCATGCAGAATGGGGATGGGACGCAGTCCGGTGAGAACGGGAGCAGTTCGGCCGGAGAGGCTGTAACGGTTGTAATCGAATTTGGTGTGACCTCTGCCCATGTAAGTGAACTCCTGGAGGAGGCAGGACTGGTGGAGGATGCCGTTGCTTTTGATGCCTATCTTTGCAATAACGGATATTCCAGGAAGATTACCGCCGGTGTGTATGAGATTCAGCCGGGTACCAGTGAGGAAGAGATCATTGAAATCATTACGAAAAACAGATAAATTTTCAACATACCCCTTGCAAAGCAGGGGGTATCGTGTTATAATTTCTCGTGGCGCGAAGTGTGTAAAGAACTTTTCACGGATTGTTGATGTTGCTGTGGGCGGCATGATATGAAGTGTGAAAACATGAGGTGTGAAAGTTTCCGCCAGTTGTCTGATACGACAAAGCACGTATGCCGATTCGGCGATGGTGCCCATATTATTTCTGGCTTTCATCAGTTCAGGACAGGGAATTTCCCGAACTGGAGGGAGGGCCTGGAATGGATGAGGGTAGTCGCCGGAGCCAGCCGGATTAGGAAAAGCTTTAGAGATTTCCTTAGGAATAGCCTTCAGGTTTTCCTTAGGAATAGCTTCAGATACTTCCTTAGGAATAGCTTCAGATACTTCCTTAATAACGCGAATTCGGCAAATGTTTCAGTTTCCGTATACTGGGAAGCTGAATTTAAGGTCATACGGAAGAAATTAACCAAACGGAGGTAGAAAAATGAGCGTTATTTCCATGAAACAGCTGCTTGAAGCAGGTGTCCATTTCGGACATCAGACCAGAAGATGGAACCCCAAGATGGCTCCTTACATCTTCACAGAGAGAAACGGTATCCACATCATCGACCTGCAGAAGTCTGTGGGCAAGGTGGACGAGGCCTACAGGGCAGTATCTGAGATTGCTGCGCAGGGCGGCACCATTCTCTTTGTAGGAACCAAGAAGCAGGCTCAGGATGCGGTGAAGACCGAGGCAGAGCGCTGCGGTATGTATTATGTAAACGAGAGATGGCTGGGCGGTATGCTCACCAATTTCAAGACCATCCAGTCCCGCATCGGCAGGCTTCATGCAATCGAGAAGATGTCCGAGGACGGAACCTTTGATGTCCTTCCCAAGAAGGAAGTCATCAAGCTGAAGAAGGAGTGGGAGAAGCTGGAGAAGAACCTGGGCGGTATCAGGAATATGACCAGAGTTCCCGATGCAATCTTCGTAGTAGATCCTAAGAAAGAGAGAATCTGCGTACAGGAAGCCCATGCGCTGGGCATTACTCTGATTGGTATCGGCGATACCAACTGTGACCCGGAGGAACTGGACTATATCATTCCCGGAAATGATGATGCAATCAGAGCCGTGAAGCTGATTGTCTCCAAGATGGCGGATGCCGTAATTGAGGCTAATCAGGGTGAAGCTGTTTATACGGAAGCCGATGTGGCGGCCGAGAGCGGCGCAGCTGAAGATATTGAAGAAGTAGCAGAGCAGGAGAACGCGTAAGGTGTAGTGTCTGTGATGCGTATTGTGCAGAAATCGGAAACTGTCCGCCAGGTCTCTCCGGAAGATATTGCTGACGTAGGATGACAGTATGCTATCTGCAGGTAGAGGGGAACGGGCGGACGGTTGAAGAAGGAAAATGGCAACTGCCTGAGCAGGCATAAAGCGATTAAATTTTTCCAGAGGGAAAGAGTATAGAATTGGCAGTTGCGAAACTTATACTCGTGAGCGCACACATTTGCCAGGCGCATGTCTTACAGCGCGGGTGTGCTCACTCATTATACATTTACGCTGGCAAATGTTTTCGGTCGTGAGTATAAATAAGAGAATCAGGAGGATGAGATAAATGGCAGCAGTTACAGCGGCTATGGTCAAGGAATTGCGTGATCAGACCGGCGCCGGTATGACAGATTGTAAGAAGGCTCTGAGTGAGACCGATGGAAATATGGAAGAGGCCGTAGAGATCCTGCGTAAAAAGGGACAGGCCAAGGCAGTGAAGAAGGAGAGCAGAATCGCGGCAGAGGGTATCTGCTGTATTGCTTCCGATGGAGATAAGAAGGCGGCAGTCGTGGAAGTAAACTCCGAGACTGACTTTGTGGCAAAGAATGAGACTTTCCAGGAGTTTGTAAAGGCTGTTGCAACACAGGCAGTGCATTCTGCAGCCGACGGTGTGGACGCTCTGTTGGAGGAGGCATGGAATGAAGATGCTTCCAAGACCGTGAAGGAAGCACTGGTTGACAAGATTGCCGTGATTGGCGAGAAGTTGAGCATCCGGAGATTTGAGCGCGTGGAGGCTTCCGAGGGCTGTGTGGCAACCTATGTACACGGCGGCGGACGTATCGGCGTCATCGTTGAGGCGAAGACAAATGTTGTAAATGATGCAGTGAAAGAAGCCTTGACGAACCTGGCAATGCAGGTTGCGGCACTGAGTCCCAAGTATGTGGCTACCGACGATGTGTCTGAGGAGTACAAGGCACATGAGCGCGAGATCATTGCGGCACAGATTGAGCAGGATCCCAAGATGGCAGGAAAGCCTGAGAAGGTGATCGAAGGCGCCATCAATGGCCGACTGAACAAGGAGCTGAAGGAAGTATGCCTGCTGGAGCAGGTATATGTGAAGGCTGAGGACGGCAAGCAGACCGTTGCGCAGTACATTGCGCAGGTTGGTAAGGAAAATGGCGCGAACTTAAGCATCAGCAGATTTGTTCGCTTTGAGACAGGGGAAGGCCTGGAGAAGAAGCAGGAGGATTTTGCGGCTGAGGTGGCGGCGCAGATGGGAATGTAAGCAAAGCTTTCAAGTCAGGACAATGTAAAACGCTATAAGGCCCTGAAAGCCTTGTAATCACGCATTTTTAAGTGGTTGCGAGGATTTCAGGGTCTTTTTGTCCCTGTTTTTCATAGAAACAGATAGATTATTGGAAATACATATGTTAAAATGGAGACGGACCAAAGGAGGATGCCTGGGCCATTACTAAAGCTGATGGATGTGTTGTTGTCTCAGGGAAACGGAAAGGATAGGGGAGATTATAGAAGAGCGGTATGGGGGAATATAAGGTTATATAATCCTTTTTAAGAGTCTGTGAAAAACGGGCTTAAGGAGCTGGTATCTGGATTCATGGAAGATTTGAACGGAAGGAGAATGAGCAATGAGTGAAATGAGAGAACGAATGCACACAGGGGAGTTGTATCTTCCCGGCGACAACGAAATCATAGAGTGGCAGATGAAGTGCCTTGACAGACTCTATGATTTCAATATGACCCGCCCTACGGAGGGCAAAAAGCGGGAAAAGATGCTGAAGGAGATGTTTGCGGAAATCGGCGAGAACTGCTACATCGAGCCGCCATTCCATGCAAATTTCGGAGGCGCCCATGTCCACTTTGGCAAAAATATCTATGCCAACTTTAATCTGACCTGCGTGGACGACTCCCATATCTATGTAGGTGATTATACCATGTTCGGCCCGAATGTCATTGTTGCCACTGCCGGCCATCCGATTCTGCCGGAACTCCGCGAGAAGGCATATCAGTATAACGCGGCCGTGCATATCGGTAAAAACTGCTGGATTGGGGCGGGTGCTGTCATTGTACCCGGCATTACAATCGGGGATAATGTGGTAGTGGGCGCAGGCAGCATAGTGACAAAGGATCTGCCGTCCAATGTGCTGGCAGTAGGGAATCCGTGCAGGGTATTGCGTGAAGTCAACGAGCACGACAGAGAGTATTATTTCAAGGACAGGAAGATTGACTGGGAAAATCTGTGAGCATGGAGGAAGCGGCTATTCATATGATCACGAAGTACCTGGGAGATGCACGAAAACGCCTGGCGGTGGCACTGAGTGAACAGTAATCCATGCACGTTACTGTTCACGGGTGCCTCCGCGAGGCGTTTTCGTGCGCACTTTGCACGA
>CANDMH010000158.1 GCA_947385785.1 uncultured Lachnospiraceae bacterium | reverse complement strand
AGTCAGCGTCCGCATCCCGTCGCCGGTCTTAATGATCTCCTCGGAGACAAAGGTCCTGCGCTTCGTCATGACCTCATTCTCCGATTCTATACAGGCAGGGTCGTCCTCTTCCACATCCCAGATGTACGCATGCCCCCGTCCTTCCACCTGTTTCTTCGTCTTACCCACCGTCCTGCAGAAGCTGTCATTCACCTTCTCGTGGATGCCGTTTTTGTCCTTATACCAGATCAGGTTCGGGACATGATTAATGGTTGCCTCCAGGAACTGGCTGGTCTGCCAGGCATCCATTTTCGCCTTATAGTCCCCCTGCCACCTGGAAAACCGGAACCGGATCTCCCCTTCGCTCATGGGAAGCTTCCATATATCCTTCACTGCTGCCAGTAAGTCTACACCGTCCGGCACTGCTCCCTCTGCCCTTTCATGCTTCTGCCTGCCCGATTCTCCGCTGAAAAAAGAGGTAAGCAATATCAGCTCCGCGCTTTCGCGCTTCGCCGCCGCAAGCGCCCGGATCGTCTCCTCCGCATCCCCATCCTCCAGATTGGCCAGAATGACATCCGCCGAAGCCGCCAGCGCTTCCTCCGCATGGCAGCTCTCTGAATATATATGTGTAAAATGCTCCGGCGGGATACTCCCCTTTATGATCTCAAATGTCCTGCACGAATGGCCAACAAAATAAAAGTGAACCTGGCAATGGTACATGTCCGTTTCCTCCCGATGTGATGGAAATTCTTCACTTGATTACTATTCTAACAAGACAGTTGATTTATGTCAATATATTGAATCATATGAAGCGACGGACGGACGCGCTAAGAACGTTACTGTTCACGGCTTCGCCGCTCACAGCAACATGATGCACACAAAATGAGCAAAGTGCGCTCATTTTGGCGCCTGCTGTCTCGGGATTTTCGTGCAAGAGATGCACGAAAACGCCTCGCGGTGCTGACGAGTGAACAGTAACCTAAGAACCCGACAGCGGGGCATATCCCGCTGTCAGGTCCACTGTGCCTGTAAAATCCGAATACCTTACCATGATATAGTTCCCGCCCGATTCCAGGCTCAGCTCCGTCTCAAAATATCCGTCCTCGTCCGGTTCCAGTTCAATCACCTCATCGTTCATCCTTATCCGTATTACCGCCTGCCCGGAGTACGTGATGATACAGCCCGACAGATACAGCTTCCGGCTCTCAATCGATGCTCCGCCGAAAACCACATCCTTTCCCGTATTCCCGTCACAGTCCGCCAGATAACGGCCCGTGTAGGCGTCGGTCGCACAGAGCCGCTCTCCTGTCAGCTCCTTATCCGAAGTAATCTGGGATGCGCCCAGATTTTCCGTGACGCCCTCCAGGAAATCAAGCATCTGGTCGGTATCCAGATAAATCCCGCAGGCCGCCAACTGAACCGTCAGCCCTAATATCAGGGCGCCCCTAATCACTCTCCTCATTTTCTCTCCTCCTGCGTGCAGCCTTGAAATACCGGAACAACACCACCGATGCAATCCCTACTAATATAGTACAAATCCAGTTTTTTCCTTTGATTCTTTTCATGGTTCATTTTCCTTTCTTTCGCTTTTCCTATTTTATACTCGTGAGCGCATTCCTTTGCCCGGACCCCGCCTTACAGTACAGGCGCGCCCGAACATTTACAGTTACGTTGGCAAATCCATTCCGCCAGCGACGGACCGCCCTACAACACTTCCCGTCATGCCGCCTACGGCGTCACATACGATCAATAAACTGGTGCAAGACCGGAAGAATGCCCGCTCTTTGGGCATTCTTCTGTGTGCAATTTAGATTTTCTTAGCGGGTGTACTTTGGCCGCTTAGAAAATCTTTGCACACTTTTAGCGGCTGACGATACGGTAATAAGTCCTTGCCGTCATAACGTATATCAGAACATACATAACGGCAAACACCAGGAAGCAGGATACCGTACAGACCGCAAACAGCTTTATGTTATACAGATTCAGCATCGCCAGCAGCCGCGAAATCAGAGGAAACGCTGCCGCCACGTGGATTCCCGCCACAATCAGCGGCAGGAAGAATACGGTCAGCACCTGGGAATGAATGGCCGATTTTACCTCGCCGCGGCTCATGCCTACCTTCTGCATGATCTCAAAGCGGTTCTTGTCGTCATACCCCTCCGATATCTGCTTGTAATAAATGATCAGCACCGTGGCCATGATAAACAGGATTCCCAGGAAGAGCCCTATGAAGAAAAGTCCTCCGTCGATTTCCAGAAAAGCCGTTCTCCCGTCCACCCTTGTCTCCAGGTCGAAGCCGCCTGCGGAAGCCAGCTGATTCGTCAAAATCTCCTGAAAAGCTTCCTGCTCATCCTCTCCGGCCTTCAGGTCAAAGCCGTATACCCACTGGATGTTACTGGCCAGATCTGTCAGAATGCTTTCCTGTTCCCGGTAAAGCATCTCCAAAGTCGCCCTGTCCGGAACAACGATATACTGAGTCGCAGACATCAGGGCTTCATACTGACCGTTCCCCACAAATCCATCCAGCTTCCCCGCCACACGGAATTCCCTCTCGAACAGCTTCAGCACAGGATAGTCAAAGGCCTGGCGGTTGGAGTAGATAAGAATCTCCCCTTCTCCCAGCTGTTTTTGCTCTCCTGTTACAGCATTGTAGTCATCCAGCGTCACAAAGAAGAGAGAATTGGTATCATCCTCCACTGAGCGGGCACGCTCCCGAAGAACGGAATAGCTGTCGCCGTCCCGGATGGCCTGGAAAGCCACATAGGTATATTCCCATTCCTTTTCCAGGCGCAATCCGCTTTGTTCCTGCAGCCGGTGAATGGCCTCCGTCGTCTCCTGCTCCTGCTCTTTCTCCGCATCGAAATAAAACACAAACTCCGCCGGGTAACGGTTCCTGATAATTTCTTCCATCCCCACCATCATGGACGTGGTAGTGGAAACCATCACCAGCACCATGGTGGACAGGATACAGATATTTGCCAGTCCTACCGCGTTCTGCTTCATCCTGTATATCATGCCTGACACGCTGACAAAATGCTTCGTGCGGTAGTAATACCTCTTATTCTTCCGGAGCATCTTCAGCAGCGCAATGCTCCCTGATGTAAACAGCAGGTAGGTTCCCACAATCACCAGAACCACCGCCGCGAAAAACATCAGCACCGAGGCGATGGGGTTCCGGGTCGTAATGGCGATATAATAACCGCCTCCCAGAGTGGCCATGCCCCAGACAGTCAGCAGCCAGTTCGCCTTTGGCTCCTTCTCCCCTACATTTCCGGCGCGCAGCAGCTCTATGGGATCCGCCGCGCGGATCTGCCGGACAGAATTCAGATAAATCAGGACAAAAAGAACCAGGAAAAATACAATCGTAAATACGATAGCCTCTATGGATACGAAGAACCCCAGCGGCACCTTTGCACCGATGATCCGGGCCACTGCCAGAAACATGACCTTATCCAGCGCCAGTCCCAGCCCAAGTCCCGCAGCCAGGCTGATAAACGTCACATAAACCGTCTCCCAGCCCACCACCCTGGCTATATGTCTTCTCTCCATACCCAGGATATTGAACACGCCGAATTCCTTTTTCCGCTGCCTGACCAGAAAGCTGTTGGTATAAAACAGGAAGATAAAGGAGAATATGGCCACCACCCCGCTGCCCAGCCCCATGGTGGTATTCAGGAAATTACCGCCCAGCATATTCTCCAACCCCGGGTTCAGCGACAGGGATTTCACGATATAAAACATGGCCACCGTGACGATACAGGTCAGGATGTAGGGAATATACGTCCTGCCGTTCTTTTTAATGTTTCCTGCCGCCAATTTCAGAAAAAAACCTCTCTTCATAACTGACCGCCTCCCATAAACAATTTCAGATAAACGCCGCTCTTCATGACTGGCCACCTCCTGTAGCCAACAGGGTCAGCGTGTCGGATATCTTCTGATATAACTGCTCATTGGTGCTGTTGCCCCTGTAAATCTGGTGGAAAACTTCCCCGTCTTTGATGAACATCACCCTGCCCGCCCGGCTTGCCGCCTTTGTGGAATGGGTCACCATCAGAATTGTCTGGCCGTCCAGATTGATCTCGTTGAAGATGTCCAGCAGCCCGTCCGCCGCCTTGGAGTCCAGGGCTCCCGTAGGCTCATCCGCCAGCACCAGCTGCGGGCGGGTAATCAGCGCCCTGGCCACCGCCGCTCTCTGCTTCTGCCCTCCCGAGACCTCGTAGGGGAATTTATCCAGGATTTCGCTGATTCCCAGCCTCCGGGCAATGGGCTCCAGCCTCTTCGCCATCTCGCCGTACTCTTTCCCGCCCAGCACCAGGGGGAGGAAGATGTTGTCCTTCAGGGTGAAGGTATCCAGCAGATTGAAATCCTGGAAGACAAATCCCAGGTTGTTGCGCCGAAACGCCGCCAGCTCCTTCTCCCGCACACCGGCGAGGCTCTTTCCTCCCAGAATCACCTGCCCGCCTGTAGGCCGGTCCAGGGCTGCCAGTATATTCAGCAGCGTAGTCTTTCCCGAACCCGATTCTCCCATGATTGCTACGTATTCACCCTGTTCCACCGTAAATGATACCCTGGACAGGGCCTGTACCTGATTGCCGCCGAAGCGGGTGGTGTAAATTTTTTTCAGGCTCTGCGCCTCTAATAATGCCATTTGAATCGACCTCCTTTTCCTGTTTGCGCATGCGTCCCCCGCACCGTCCGCAGGACAATGTCTGTCTGAAATGCATGGGCGGACATTGTTCCCGGTACCGGGCGGACACCTGCTGTACCAATTCCGCATGTGCTGTCTGCACCGCTCATCGTTTCGCAACACTTCCTTACATTCATATTATAGGGAGCAAGTATGGCTTCCCATAGTTGAATGCGGCGCGAAGGGATGCAGGTGCGGCTTCCCATAGTTGAATGCGGCGCGAAGGGATGCGCCTTTTATCAGAAGCATAGGGATTGCTTCTGATAAGACATATTATACAAAACAGCGGAAGCGCCCGACATCGATTCAGGTGACAATTCCGCTGTTTTGTGTGACATTTTTGTAAGATTCTCTGGCTCCTCACTCCACATCCAGCCTGTCCGTATGCAGATCCAGAAAAACGGTGGTGCCCGCGCCGGGCTCGGATTCCACGCTGATCTTATGGGACAGCCTGTCCGCCGTCATCCGGCACAGGTACAGCCCCAGGCCGGTGGATTTCCTGTCCGCCCTGCCGTTGTAGCCTGTGAAGCCTTTCTCGAATATTCTGGGCACATCCTCCGGCGCGATTCCGATTCCCGTATCGGTAATCCGCAGTATTTTATCCGGTGTGGCGGTTATTGTGACGGAGCCCGCCTGCGTATATTTCACGGCATTGGACAGCAGCTGTTCGATGATAAAGAGAAGCCATTTTTCATCGGTCAGCACCCTGACACCGGAAGGCTCATAAAACAGGCGCACCCTTTTCCGGATAAACTGCGGGGCGTATTTGTGAATCGCCTGCCGGATGATTTTATCCAGGTCATACTCCTGAAATACGAAATCCGTGGAATCGCTCCCCAGCCGCAGCCAGTTCAGCGCCATCCCCACATACTGCTCAATGCGGAACAGCTCGGCCAGAAGCTCTCTGTTCTCATCCGTGTCTTCCCCCTGCAGGTTCATGCGCATGACGGATATGGGCGTCTTAATCTGGTGCACCCAGGTGGTGTAATAATCCATGCTCTCCCTCCGCTCGTTCTGCCAGGCTGTGAGGTTCCGGTCATATACGGTCTTCAGCTCCCGGAGCATGTCCTGATAGTCTGCCTCCACCAGATTCTCCGGCTCCGGCAGCTGTTCCAGCTGGATTTCCACATTTTTAAGAATTCTCTGACGCTCTCTGTGCCTGTTTCTGTATATCTGGAAACGAAATGCCAGCAGGACAGCCGTGAACAGAAAGCAGAGCGCGGCGGCATACAGCACCGCTTCCGTCTCAAGATCATACAATGAAAAGATACCCATAAAAATTCCGATATACAGCACAAGCGTGATGCCTGCCAGTCTGTACTGCCAGAGTAAGCTACCCAGAACATGATACCATCTTTCCTCTTTCATTATGAAAATACCCTCTTAATTTCCGTCTCATTTTCCCCGCCGCCTCTGCTCCGCGTTCGGAAATTCTCATTGAACGATGTACCCGCTTCCCACCCTGGTGGTAATAAAATTCGCAAGCCCCGCATTCTCCAGCTTTTTCCTGAGCCTGTTGACATTGACTGTAAGCGTATTCTCCTCCACATAGGAGTCCATCTGCCACAGCTTCGTCATCAGAGTATCCCGGCTGACTACCTTTCCCTTGTTTTCAAGCAGCGTCTGGAGGATGCGGAATTCGTTCTTCGTCAGTTCCACCTGCTCCCCGTTGTAAGTAAGGGACGTACTGTTGAGATTCAGGACAGCCCCTCTGTGCTCCAGCACCGGAACCTTTCCCGCCATATCGTAAGCCCTGCGCAGCACGGCCTGTATCTTGGCTGTCAGCACCTCCAGATCCACAGGCTTGGGAATGAAATCATCCCCGCCCATGTTCATGGCCATGACGATATTCATATTATCGGCCGCCGAGGATATGAATACCACCGGCACATTGGAAATCCTGCGTATCTCGCTGCACCAGTAATATCCGTTAAAAAAGGGCAGCATGATATCCATCAGCACCAGATGAGGGTCATACGCCGTAAATGCGGATATGATATTCTGAAAATCCCGGACGCACATCGCCTCGTTCCCCCAGCTTTTTATCTGTTTCTCCATTGTCTCTGCCATGGCAGAGTCGTCTTCTATTATCATGATACGATACATGTTTGCCTCCTTCTCTCCCTGCGTCATAAGGAACTGCGAACAGCCCCGCCAAAATAAATATAGCAGAACCCATTAAAAAAAGGAACAGAAAATTAAAATTTCTGTTCCCTGACAGGATGCAGCCGCTGTTTCTATTTCCCAGCCGCTTTCTCCGCTTCTTTCTCTTTCTCCGCCTCTTTTTCCTTGTCTCTGTGGAAATACTTATCCAGTTCCTTCTTCGTCTCCTCCGGCATGCCCTTCTTCACGGGAATTACCGCCGCATTTGCCACATCTCCGATTATGCGGTTCGCGAATTCCACATTTTTATGTATCGCCTTCTCACTGAGGGTGGAAATCAGGTCATGGATGGTATGAATGGATGCCGTAACCGTCTCTCTGCTCAGGCCCAGCGCCGGGATTCCATTATCGCAGAACGGAGCGGAATCGCTGGAGTGTACGCCCACCCCTTTTTCCGCCGAATAACCTGTGATCTTACAGTACTGATCCACGAATGTCTCCAGCTCTTTCTCCCCTGTGATAATGATTTTGTTCGCCCCCAGAGCCGTTCCGCACATGTCAAAGTTGAAGCAGAACACCGTCTTTTCCAGCAGATCCCTGTGCTGTTCCACATAGGCTTTCGAGCCCAGAAGCCCCAGCTCCTCGCTGCCGCACCAGACGAATCTCAATGTTCTCCTGGCGGGATGTGCCGCAAAATGCCCAAAAATCGCCAGAAGCGCCACCGTTCCGGTTGCATTGTCCCAGGAGCCGGTACCCACGGGCACGGAATCATAATGGGCAGTCAGTACAATGCTCTCCTCCTTAAAATCCGTTCCCTCTATCACCGCCGTTACGTTCCGGCTTTCCGCTTCCACATCTTCCTGTTCCAGGGTAAGGTGCACCGTCTCCACTTCCTCCTGAATCAGCCAGAGGGCGTCCGCAGCCGGAATCATAAATCCGGGAATCACTCCGTTTCTGGAAAAATGCTCCCGCAGCCTCCTGGAATACAGGGACGCCTCCTGTGCCGAAAAATAGTATTTTCCCTGCATGACCAGAAATGCCGCCGCCCTGTGCTCCACCAGACGCTTATAGACATCCTCGTCTGTAAGGCGGTTCAGCAGCACTACCTTACCTTCCAGATCTCCCGCGCCCGCGAAATCAATCTCGGAAGCCTCGTCCAGATAAACCAGGCCGCATTCCCTGTCAATATTGCCCGAGCGCAGAAAGGCCGCACAGGGAATCTCCCGTCCTGCCGCATGTACGGAACACTTCTTCAGCCTCGCGTCCGGAATCCGGAAGGTCTCGTATTCTCCCCGAATATCCTCCCGTCCCGCTTCCGCAGCAGCCCGGTTCACTTCTTCCATTACCAGTTCCCCGGCTTTCCTTTCTTCCTCGCTTCCGCCTGTTCGTACGAAGCTTAATTCCCTGACAAGCTCTAACAGTTCCTTCATTTTCTTTTCCTCCTGTTCCGGTTTCACCATATCGGTGAACCCGTATATCCTAATCCCGTAAGCCATTCTATTATACTCCATATGTACGCAAATTCCTATGGGTAAATTCATTTATTTTCTACTATTTTTCTGCAACTTAATTGCCATAATAAAATCCACCCCTCGATACAAATACCGTGGAAGTTACT
>CANDMH010000157.1 GCA_947385785.1 uncultured Lachnospiraceae bacterium | reverse complement strand
ACTAAATCCTGTGCTTTTGCTTCTACCACGCGGTAGTATCCTTTCTGCAGGTATTCCCACGTCCCATCCTCCAGCATAAGCCCAACTTGCGCTACAATATCTGCCCCTTCAAAATCATATCTGTCAAACTTCCCATCCTCATTATTCAGAACTGCCGAATACTCCTTGATAACTGCAGCTCCGACTTCGAATTTCCCAGGGCTGGATGTAGCCTCGTCGATGCTGTAAGACACGAAATCCTCTATGTCTAGCTCCAGCGTTGTCCCATCCCGGAATGTAATCCTATCAGCAATGCCGAACTGCCTGTTCCCCTGCACCGCCCTTCTATACTTCGTGCTTGTATGAATCATATTCTCACCTCTGTATGATATCTACGGATACACTCCTGTACCAGAAGTTCCCGTCATCCAGCCAGCCCATATATTCTTTACTCAGTGTCCCCCGGTAAGTGTCTATCGTTATGTCTATCCCGTCATCCCGAAACGTGATTGGAAAAAAGCCTGCTATCAGATGCTTTTTTATAAGCTGTACTTCTGATTCTGTCAGAAAGCCCCATTTAATAGACAGGTTCTTTTTTTCTGCCACCACGTCCCCAATCATATAACCTGCCAGCGTCCGCTTTGTATCTGACGTCCAGATAATTTCATCTGACACGGAAAGCGAAACCGGGGACGGCAGCACCGTCCCCCCGGCTTTTAATATCTCTCCATCTTTCATGCCGCCCCTCCTTTATATAACTACATTGACTGTATTGAACCGCCTGTCAACCCCTGTCTGCGCCATCCGCTGGAGCGTGGCTATCTGCGCCCCATCCAGATTAAACCCTACGGACGACAGTGCCGACTCGATCCGCATCGCCGCACTGTTGACCAATGGCTCCAGCTCTTCTTTTGTCACGCCTGGGCGTACAGAATTTACGGCAGCATCTACCATTGCCTGCATCTTATCTTCCGGCGCAACTACTTCTCCCTGGTGGCGGTTATCACCAATCATGGCAAGCTGTGGGGTATTCCTCTCCACAAAACCGCCTTTTGCAAGATACGGTATCTGCGGCGCCGTCCATGTTGGCAAATCAAAGCCCAACGTACTGCCGCCAATCCCCGGAACCCAGTCCGGTATATCAACCGAAATAGTATTTAATGCATTGACGACACCATTTACCATCCATTCTACACCGCCCAGTAGCCCATTAATAAGGTCAATAATCAAGTTAATCGGGGCTTTTACAATACCTACAAAGGAATCCCATACACCCTTAAATATTTTCTTAACCCCGCCCCAGGCTTTTTCCCAGTTACCCGTAAAAACCCCGGAAATAAACTCAACCACTCCCTCAAGCGCTTTTATTAGCCCTTTCACTACATCCGCAATGCCTCCGAAAACATCCAGGAACCTGGTGCCAATCCACTGCAGGACGGGGGCTATAGCCGGCATTATCTGCTGGGCTATCCAGTTTATTACTGGCTGGAGCACCGTCTCCCAGACATTCTTAATGAGTTCCGCCACATCCCCGACCAGATCAATGATTGCATCCAGGCACGGCTGTACATGCATCTGCCATACTTCCGTGAATTTCTGCGACAGATTGTCCAGGACGGGGGCAATATACTCATTGTATCCGTCTAGGAGCGTCTTTACTACTTCCCCAAGCCCATCCCTGAAAGAGTCAAACATGGGCTTGATATATGCGTCATACATTTTCCCTATCCGTGTAAAGGTTTTCTTGATTGAATCATGCAGGGTTGCAGCCAGCTCGCTGATTGGTCCCAGGGTATTTTGCAGTGCTTCCTTTATCCCATCTGCATTATCTGTAAACGGCCCTGTAATGGTACTGATAATATCCCTCGCGAATTTCAGGGCAAGTTCCATCACACCCAGAAAACCATCTGTAAATATACCTATGATATCTGCGGTAATCTGCTGTGCCTCTTCTCCTGCAAAAACAGACAGGATATCGGCAAACGCCAGTTTCACATCCCCGACTAAATTTAAGATTTCCGCTGATACATTGAAAATCCCTGCCAGCTTCTCCTTGATGTATTCCTTATTCTGGTCTATATAAGCACTGATGCCGCCCAAAAGGTTTGTGGCAATCGTCGTCCCTATGCTCAGGGATGCATATGCCGATTTCAAAAACTCCGTTGTAATGCTTTCCGACAGCCCGCGCACACCTCCTAATACATCGGAAGATGTGAGAATATCCGAAATCCCCTGAAAAATCTGCTGTACATATTCCAGCACGTTCCCCCAGGAATCAAACAGCCCTGACACTGCATTGCTCAGCCATTTTTTATTTTTTTCCAGACTGTCAGCGATGCCTGCTATAATTGCCTCCCCCCATTTCACCGCAATGCGGGCGATGGAGCCTGTTGCCACTCCCAGAGTCTTTGCAAGTCTATTTGTCAGTTTTTTTGCCGCCGCTGTTATTTTGGGGTCTGTAAATATATCCTTGAGCGCCTTTCCAACCCGCTGACACTCCTTGATAAGCCCCTCAAAATCAGTATCGCCAAATCCCAAAGCAAAACCTTTTTCAAACAGTCCTGCAAGCTCTTTGAACCTGTCCAGGATGCCGCCGAGCTTTGCGTCCATCCCGTCAAGGAACGTTTCGCCCTGGGCAAGCCCGCCAAAATCCATACCCTTAAAATTGGCATCCGCCGAATCATCCGAAACTGATTTATCATCTTCCAGGCGGTTGATTTTATCAAACCCCATCAGGTTTTTCATTTCCTTCGACGCTTTCTTTGCCGCCGTTCCGACATCCCCTGTGTTATCCGCCAGGTTTTCTGCCGAATCAGCCGCGTCCCCAAGCCCCTTACTGGCGGCATCCGCATCCGACGCCACGGTACCTACCCCGCCTGACGCTTTGTTTCCTGTCAGAAGTTCAGTAAACGACTTAAAAGCCTCTGCCAGGACTGAAAGTTTCCCAACCAGGGTATTTACTAATTTGAGTACCGGGGTAAATATATTAATCAGCCCCTGCCCGATGGATGCTTTCAGGCTGTCAAACTGCAGGGACAGTATTTTCACCTGGTTCGCCCATCCACCAGAAGTCCGGGCAAAATCCCCCTGCGCTGCTGAAAGCTGTTCGCTCACGAACTGGTACCGGAGCGCAACTTTCTCCGCTTCTGACATTTTATTCGTCGTTTTCCCGAACCCATTTGCCAGCGCATAGCTGTCCAATGCTGTCTGGGTCATAACGACACCCAGGTCTTTCAGCGATTCTGTCTCCCCTGTGAATACAGATTTCAACTTTGTATACGCCTCATCCTGGGATAAGTTATAGAAAGAGGCCACATCGCCTGATAAACCTGTCAGAGCCGCGCCCATGCCATACGCCTGCTGCTCTGTAAACCCGAACGCCTTCGCCATAGAACCAAAAGTTCCAACATACTGTTTCGCCATAGTTTCCGACAGCCCGAAGGAAGATGCGGCAGATTTTGCAAAGCTGTCTACCTTTTCAGACATTGCCGGGAATGTAACATCTACCACATTTTGTACTTCTGCCAAGTCCGAGCCCAAATCCAGGCATTCCTTCCCAAAATCCACAAGTTTCTTAACCGCAAAAGCTCCTGCCAGGGCTTTTCCTGCACTTTTCGCCATGCCTGTAATTCCAGACATCTGTCTTTGGAATCCTTGTGTATTTGCAACCAGGTCAAGTCCTATCTGCCCTACGCTGTTTCCCGGCATCTTCCTCACCTCCCTGCCATCTGGATAAACGACTGCTTCAGTCCTTCGAGCACCTTGTCCATGTCGGGTCCCGATACCCTCTGCGCTTTCTTCCGCAGCCACCTGTTCCGTATCCGCCTCTGCTCTTTCGTGAAACGCTTTAGCGTCCTCTTATCTGTCTCAGAGCGTATCGCAACTATGCGTCCGAGCGGCGTGTCCGGGCCAATTCCTGAGAGGAGCTGCTTAAACTCTTCCCATTGCATTTCCGCTATTTCTTTCGAAAGCCGTATCCCATACTGCGTCTGGAATGAAGATACAATTAAATCATAATCATCAATCAGGTCGTAGTATGGGTCGCAGCTTCCCCCGGTTCTTCCCCGTCCTCTCCGGTAATCAGTGTAATTGCACCTTTTACGACAGTCTTGAAATCCTGGAAATTCAGGTGCATTTTGTCAATTGCTTTTCTGGATTCATCCGGGAACAGCAGCTTATACATAGCAACGACCTGTTTCGGCCCCGGATCGTCGCTCAGGGTATCCATAACTTTCAGGGCGGTCGCCGCATCCGCATGCACTTCCAGTTCCTTCCCTTTGATTACCAGTGACGGGTTCCCGTCAAAGCTCAGTTTCTCTGTGATATCTACTTTCTTCGCCATATTGCCCTCCTGCTAAAATCTTGTTACTCCTGCCCCGGCAGAATAATTTCCGGTTTTCCATTGCTCATTACTTCAAATTCCAGAGGTGCTACCGCCGTGGAATCACCCGCGCCGATATTTGTTACGTTAAAAACCGCCGACGCAAATTTTACTACCGTACCATCAGGGAAAGTCCAATGGAAATCCCTTTCCACGCTCCGCCCGTTTTTCCAGGCAAGAGCCGCCACGGCATCATTCCCCGCATCACCTACATTCCGTTTTGCCGTCACAGAAATCGTTACCGATTTCGCTGTCATTAGCCTGCGTGTCCAGCCCTTCTGGTCAAACGGTGTCCACTCCTCTACACCATTGTCAAATGACACGCCGAACGTCTCACAATCAGCAATCCCTTTCATGGACGCTGCGGACGCCCCTGAATCTGAGGTGTCAACCTGAAACTGGTTTTCATAACATGGGTATACGCCTGTTACTTCATTCATGCTTCTCATCATTCCTTTCTTTTTCGTAAATGACAGCCGCCTCAAGAACCATTTCGTAGATTCCGGCATCATCCGTACCGACATCCTGCAATTCGTAAAGCGGCTGTATAAATTTAATTTTTGCATTATTCACAATTACTTCCCTTGCCCCCCTGACGGCATCAAATAAGGCCGATGCAGCCTTTTCTGTATCTCTTGGGGATTTGTTCCAGTGAACCAGGAAAGTCACGTATTTTGTCCCGTAGGACTGCATCGCGGCGCCTCCTATAGCTGTCTCATGCTGGTGTGTGTGCTTGCTGTTGTATACGCCTATTGCCTTATCCTGCTTACTGTCCAACTTTCCCATGTAAACGTACTCCGCAATGCCCAGGGAAGCAATGAAATCCCTTACGTCTGATAACATCATAGTGCGGCCAGCCTCCTGTATATCTTTTTGTATGCGTCGCGGCAGAAATCGGCAGAAACCCCATCAATCCAGGGCTCATACCATTTTCCCTGCGCAAAAGCATTTTCATATGTCTGGAAATTATATTCAGGATGGAAATACAGGCGGCGCGCATACGGAGTACTTGTCGCAATGGTCACCCTCCCATCCGACGACCTGGAGTAGTCTACAAAAGTACTTTCGTTTTGCATCGCGCCTGTATCCCTCGGCATAATCTCTGCCTGTACAACTTCCGTGTGCAAGGCCTCTGCCGTCTGCTCCAGCGCTGTTACCTGCGCCTGTGTAAGTTTCCGAATCTTCGGGATATTCAGTTTAACTACCGAATTTACTTTTATCATACCAGAAGCACCTCCGTATAATTAACGCTTCCGTCAGGGTTGCGGGCTTTCATTCCCTGCTGCACCCTTCGTACCACTCCGAATACTTCGGCCGTCCCTCCGGAAATCACTGGAAGTTCCGGGCAGATATCCCCAGGAAATAATACACTTCCTGTAATCTCCACCATCTTTTTCTCTGGTGTCAGGATAGTCTTAGCTTTGTCCTGGTAATTGCATTTTCCTGAATAGCATATCGGTTCAAACGGCTCTCCGTACTCATTCAGCCCCTCATGCTCCAGCTCCAGCCTGATTTCCGTTCTACATAATTTCTTCGGTACAAGGCACGGGTATCTCATAGCATCACCTCGCTAACCGGCAGCAGAGCCCCGTCTGGGAAAGCAGTGAATATACAGACCGTTCCATGGCAATCCCTTTATCCGTAAATACATTCCACGAGCTTCCGAACTGTGCCGATACCCCATTGATGCTGTAGCTGGACAGGACGCTGCTGATTTCATCTGCGTTCTCATATTCAAACTCCGCCTGCAGGCACACTACTTCCTGTACTGTCTCTTTCTGGAAAGGCGTCAGGTTCTGGAAGCCCCGCCCGACAATCCGGTTAAATGTCAGGGAATCAATATGCCTGGAAGCCTGCCGCAGCCATACCGAAAGCTCTTCTTCCGGTATGGCTGAACCGGGACGGAGCTGCTTATAATCATCTGGTATTACATATGGTCCGTAGGGCATATCAGGCACCTTCCCTTTTCCTCGCTTTTTTAGGCGGCTGTACAGCTTCTCCGCTCTCCTGGATAGATGCTTCCCCGCCAAGAATCTCCGCCACCTGCTTCCTTAATTTCTCATTCTCTTCCTGTAGCGCAATATGTTCACTATACGGCACGGTTTTTCCCCGCCCATAAGCGATTGTTGTCCCAGTTTCATCCAGGATGTCAAATCCCCTATCTTGATACGCTTTTTTCTGCGTATCATCAATCGTATATTCCTTATTTCCTTTTACAGCCCTCATATTCTGCCTCCTTATGCTGATACATTCATGGCGCACCCTTCCACTTTCTTCTCCAGCAGGAAAAGGTCTCCGAAACTGCGGTTCTGGTACAGGTAACCGTCTGCCGTCCGGCTGTCCGTGCCCGGCGTAAACAGTTTGATATAGCTGTATTTATCGCGGCACACCACACAGCTTGTATGGATCAGTATCCAGTTAATCTGTTTTGCGTCATCCACAGCCACGCACCCTTCCGTAAAATCATATTTGGTTTTCATACGCGCTGCTGGAACCATCTTGATTTCCACATCATCCAGGCTGTGCACCTTACGGTTGATCGTGGACGGGGTTGTGACTGTCATGATGCGCTGGAGCCCTTCTGCCTCCTTCACAATCTTCCTCATAGTCGGCGTCACATAAAGAATCCTACCTTCCTCCGGCACACCTGCTTCATCCATAAGCGCCATTTCCCCATCAAACACTTCCAGAAAATTCGCCGCAGTCACAACAGTATTATCAATACGGCCGGAATATGCCGTAAGCTCTGCATGGAGTTTTGAAAAACGGTAAGAGTCCTTTTCAGGAATCGCCTGTTCCGTTTCAAATGTGTTCTGGATATTTGCCACCGACAACGTAAGATTTGTTTCATCAATGTCCATCGGATCGATCCAGAATTCCACATCCCTGTCATGCTCCAGTTTCTTCGCCTCCCAGTCATTCCCGAGCGTCCCGGCGTTGAATCCCGGCGTCCTGGTATGGTCTTTGTACCCGCTTACTGTCATCCTGGGGAGCTTTATCGTCTGCGCATTGATGAATTTCACCTGCTGGTTGCTCTGTGTCAGTGTATCTGAGCACAGTTCCTTTGCGTATTTCTGCTGCAAAAGCTGTGTAAAAGTAGTTGCATAATCATATACTGCCATGTATCAATCCCTCTCTTTCTTTAAAGCCCGAACGCTTTTTTCAGTGCTTCATCCGGCGCGGCCTGCTGCTGGCCGCCACCACCTGCACCCACCTGGACAAACCCTGCCGTTCCTGCTGCCTGTGGCTTCAATGCGGGCACATCCTCCAGCACCTTATTCAAAGCGTTCTTAATGTTTTCCTCGTTGATTTTCCCGTCCTGCCCTGCCGCCTGGCTCAAATCAGCCAGGCGGAGAATATACGGGATTGTCTTTGCATCAATTCCAAGCGCCACAGCCGCCAGGGTTGCTGCACTCTGCACCTGCGCCTGAAGCGCTTCCGCCTGTGCCTGCGCCACCTGGGACTGCAACGCCCCCGGATCCGGCTGTTTTTTTGCTTTCTCTGTCTTAAATGCGGACATTGCCTGCTCTGCTTCCTGCTGACTCAGCCCCTGCTGCTTGAAATAAGCTTTCAGCGCGGTATCCTCCTTGGCTGCCAGCGTCCCCTCCAACATCTGCTGAATCTTTGCATAGTCAATCTGGACGCCCTGCTGCCCTCCTGCCTGATTCTGTGACTGGTTCTGAGAATTCTGCTGCTGACTTCCACCTGCTGCACCACTCGTACCCCCGTCACCGCTTCCAGTTCCCGGTTCTGCGAAAATCTGCAGTTCCAGCGGCATCTTACACCTGGTTCTTTTAAATACTTTATTTGGCATGTTATTTCGCCCCTTTCCATTTTGAGAGTGTCGCTCTTGCTGCTATCCATTACCATCGGTGTCACCGGCCACGCACCTTTTAAGCCCTTGTCGTGTTTGGGGCATAAAAATAAGACGCTTCACCCCGCGTCCCAAAGGGAGATACTAGATCGCCTCCTATGTGCTGTTTAATAGTTTCATGACTGCCCCCCTTTTTTTTCTGCTGTAGTAGCACAGCGGCTAAAATGGGTATAAAAATACCACCTCATCATTTCTGACTGGTGGT
>CANDMH010000156.1 GCA_947385785.1 uncultured Lachnospiraceae bacterium | reverse complement strand
CTTTTACAGTAAACCTCCATGCAAAAGGCCTACATGACAGGCCTGGCAGCACCACCCTGCATGAAAGTCTGGAGGTTTACTGTGTGCCTGCACCTGGCACACTGGGATGCACACAAACCCGCCAGGGCGTGTCGCCTTTGGGAAGCGGGTTTGGCGCACGGCTGTCTTGCCGAATAAGCAAGGGGCTTATTCGGACTGCGCGGATTCCGCAGGGCAGGTTCCAGGACTTTTACAGTAACCCGGCTTTCAGTATCCTGGCGCGAATCTGCCGGCCTACAAGCAGCGCAAGGGCAAGCTTGAGCGCATCCACTGGAATATAGGGAAGCACACCTGCCGCCAGCGCCTGATAAAAGGTATAGGAAGCCAGATAAGCCAGCCATACTGTACCGAACAGGTAGCAGACGGCAGTGCCAAGCACCATTCCGAGGATTTCCATGATAAGCCGATTTCCCCACTTATCCACAAAGAAACCGCAGATCAGGGCCATAAAAATATAACCGATGATATATCCGCCCGTAGGTCCCACCAGCTTGCCGGCACCCCCTGTAAATCCGGTGAACACCGGAAGTCCAGCCAGTCCCAGGAGGATGTAGGCCAGGACACTGAAGGTTCCCAGCTTCATTCCGAGCACGGAGACTACGAAATAGAGCGCCAGCATTCCCAGGGAAATGGGAACCGGGCTTATGGGGATATTCAGCGATAATGGGCCCAGCAGGCAGAAGACGGCAGTCATCAGGCCGGCAAGGGTGATTTGCTTCAGGGTAAGCAGTGGCTTTTGTGTTTTGGGTGCTGCCAGAGTGTTGTTTGACATGTTTGTTTTCCTTTCCTGTGTAAAATGTTAACCCGGATATAACAGGGGTTTATATTCTTGAAGTATATATGGTACAAGCGAAAATGTCAACCATAAAATAAAAAGGTTTACAAAATATTATACCGCATTAACTGATGTAATGGGGTACTGGTGATTCGGTTGCTGTGAACGGCAAAGCTATGGACAGTAACGGCGCATTGCGGTTTTGGGTATAAGTGTCGAAAAAAAGTTTCCCTGTGGCACATTTCATGTTATAATAAGGTCATTCAGGGCAGAAGACAGGAAGATGTTTCGGCCATGGGGAGTTCAGAGGTAATTTCGAAACACTTCCATATGCGGGGAGGAAGGGCAGGCGCTTCCGGATATCCGCAGATGCCCGAACAGAGGAGATGAGGAAAGATGGAAAATATGGAAAAGGATAAAATTATTTTGACAGGTGACAGGCCGACAGGAAGGCTTCATGTGGGGCACTATATAGGCTCGCTGCTCAGGCGGGTGGAGCTGCAGGATTCAGGGGAATATAAGAAGACATTCATTATGATTGCCGATGCCCAGGCCCTTACGGATAATATCGAGAATCCGGAGAAGGTAAGGCAGAATATCATTGAGGTGGCGCTGGATTATATTTCCTGCGGGCTGGATCCGGAAAAATCCACTTTGCTCATACAGTCCCAGATTCCTGAGCTGTGTGAACTGACATTCTATTACATGGATCTGGTAACCGTTGCCAGGCTGCAGAGGAATCCTACGGTTAAGAGTGAGATACAGATGCGCAATTTTGAGTCCAGTATCCCTGTAGGCTTTTTCACGTATCCCGTCAGTCAGGCGGCAGATATCACGGCATTTAAGGCAACCACAGTTCCCGTGGGGGACGACCAGCTGCCCATGATCGAGCAGACAAGGGAGATTGTGCACAAATTTAACACAGTGTACGCGCCCGTTCTGGTGGAGCCTGCCGCGCTTCTTCAGGAAAATGAGGCCCGCAGGAGGCTTCCGGGTACCGACGGCAAAGCGAAGATGAGCAAATCTCTGGGCAATTGTATCTATCTGGCGGACACGGCAGACGAGGTGCGGACCAAAATCATGAGCATGTATACGGATCCGCTGCACCTGCAGGTCAGCGACCCGGGACATTTGGAGGGGAATACAGTATTTACGTATCTGGATGCTTTCTGCAGGCAGGAGCACTTCGGCAGATATCTGTCCGATTATGCGAATCTGGATGAACTGAAGGCGCATTATCAGAGGGGCGGCCTGGGGGATGTGAAAGTAAAGCGGTTCCTGATCAATATCATGCAGGAAATTCTGGAACCGGTCCGTAAGCGGAGGAAGGAACTGGAGAAGGATATTCCCGCTATTTACGAAATCCTGAAAAAAGGCAGCGAGGAAGCCCGGGAGACGGCGGCCCGGACACTGGCGGAGGTCAAGTCTGCCATGCGGATCAATTATTTTGACGATGCGGAACTGATACGTGCCCAAAGTGAAAAGTATGAGGGCTGAGCATAGAAGTCAGGCACAGAAGTTTGGAAAAAGGGGTTGCATATGAAAGACAGAGAGAAAAACAGGGCCAATACGAAGCTGCGTCTGGTGAAGGGCTCGAAACCGGATGAAGAGTTGGGTTCGAAGCAGGATGCCCCGGAGGAAAAGAAGAGCGGGAAACAGCGTCTGAGAGAAATGATGAAATTGGACGAGGAGGACGATGAGGTCGACATATGGGAGGAGGACGAGGAAAAGGAGAGCCCATGGATGCTCGTTTTGACCTTTTTGGGGCTTGCGGTGCTTGCAGCCATTATCTGCGCCATCCTGTGGTATTTTACACATCCCGGGAAACCGGAGGATGGCGGGCAGAACAGGAATTCGGATGTATCCGGGATGCTTGAGCCGGGAGAAGCATCTGCCGAAGGGCAGCCGGGCGGCGGGGAGAATCCGGTTTCAGAACAGACACCGGGCAACGGAGAAGATTCTGCGCCCGGGCAGGCTGCGGGAGACGAAGGGGATGATTCTTCGCAGCAGAGTGCGGCGGAAGAGGGGGAGCCCGAATACGATGCGGGAGAGTCGCCGGAGAACCCGGAAGAACCTGTGGATCAGGGTATGGAAATGTCAGAACAGACAGAAATTTCCAAGGGACAGGAACAGGAGCCGATATCGGGAACCACTGGTATGAAATTTAAGGAGCAGCAGGAATCCGTGACGCCCAAGGATGTGGTCAATCTGCGTTCTGTCCCCACCACGACGGATGAAGAGAATATTGTAGTACAGTGCCGGAATGGGGAAATTCTGACAAGAACCGGTATGAATGACGATACGGGCTGGTCGCGGATCGACTATGACGGCCAGACGCTCTATGCGGTAACCCGATACCTGACTTCGGACTTGGACTACAAGCCTCCGGTGCAGGCATCCGATCCGAACAGGGTAAGCACCGCCAGCGGAAGAGTCGTTGTTTTTACGGATTGTGATGACTGGATTTCACCTAAGGAATATGTAAATCTCCGGACGGAACCCAGCACGGATGAAGGGAATGACACTGTCAGCTGCCGGCTGGAATACGGGCAGAAGGCGCACCGCACCGGCTACAGCACGGATTCAGGCTGGTCCAGGGTAGAATATGACGGCAAGGTGCTGTATGTGGTTACAAGTCTGATCTATGTGGTGGAGCCGGATTAGTATCCCGGCATGATTCCCCGCATACTGCGCACTCGCTGCTCACACCGGTACTGCGTTGGTCTACGCTCCGCTGCATACTTTTTTTCTCTCCGTTAATACTAAGGAAGTGAATACCTTAAGTAAAAACGATAAGCGGAGGGAATATATGAATCAGAAACTGGGAAGATCAAGCATACAACTGGAGCAGCCGGTCTATATTTTAAACAGTGCCAGCATTGTGGGAAGCAAGGAAGGAGAGGGGCCGCTGGGACTGCTGTTTGACAAAGTGGGCGAAGACGACATGTTCGGCTGCAAAGCCTGGGAGGAGGCCGAGAGCACGCTTCAGAAAGAAGCGGTGGGAATGGCGCTGGAGAAAGCGGGCCTGACCCCGGAAGATATCTCCTTCCTCTTTGCGGGCGACCTGCTTGGGCAGTCCATGGCTACCTCCTTTGGCGTATCCTCATACCAGATTCCGCTGCTGGGAATGTACGGCGCCTGTTCTACCTGCGGAGAGGCTTTGACGCTGGGAGCCATGAGTATTGCGGGAGGCTTTGCGGAAAGAGTCGTCTGCGTTACTTCCAGCCATTTTGCCAGCGCGGAGAAGGAATTCCGTTTTCCGCTGGATTACGGCAATCAGCGTCCTCTTTCCGCCAGCTGGACGGTGACGGGCAGCGGCGCTTTTGTGCTGGGACAGGACAAATTCTGCGGCAGCGGGAAAGCCCGGGCACAGATTACGGGAATGACTGTGGGAAAGATTGTGGATTACGGGCTGAAAGATTCCATGAACATGGGGGCCTGTATGGCGCCGGCGGCGGCTTCTACCCTGGAACAGCATTTTACGGATTATGCGGACCAGCCGGAGGAATTCGATAAAATTATTACGGGCGATCTGGGAAAGGTGGGACAGCGGGTACTGATTGACCTGCTCCGGGAGCGGGGATATGATATTTCGGAGCAGCATATGGACTGCGGGCTGGAAATCTATGACGGAGAATCCCAGGACACCCATGCCGGAGGAAGCGGCTGCGGCTGCAGCGCCGTGACTCTGTCGGCTTATATTCTAAAGCAGCTTCAGGAAGAAAACTGGAGGAAGGTGCTCTTTATGCCCACAGGCGCACTGCTGAGCAAGACCAGCTTCAATGAGGGCATGAGTGTTCCGGGGATTGCGCATGCGGTAGTGATTGAGGCGGTTTCATAAAGATTTCACAAAGAATACACTTCATTTTTCTTTTAAAATAAGAATGGATGTAGTATAATATAAGTAAATATCTGCGCTCATGAGTATAGCAATTAACAACGAAATCCTGCGCGAGGCGGCAAAATTTTGGTTCTCGCTTTCCGGGCAGGGCAAAGAAAGGGTACAGAGAGCATGATTGCGCCAGGGCTTCCGAAAGGAAGCCTGTGGCTGCAGTGGCTGCTGATACATAAGGAAGTTGTAAATTTAGTTCTGCACAATTCCTAAGGAAATGTCGTAGCCAATTCCTAAGGAAATGTCGTAGCCAATTCCTGAGGGAATGTCGTGCACATTTTCTAAAAAATTAAGAAAGAGGTAGAAAAATGGCAAGTTGGAGCGAGAAATTAAATCAGATGACACAGAAAACGATTTCCAAGAGCAAAGAGGTGGCAGGCGTGGCCAAACTCAATCTGGAGATCAGCACACTGAATCAGAATATCAAAAATATTCAGAATGAAGTGGGGGCCTATGTTCTGGAGAAAGGGCTGCTGCTGGAGGATGCTTCCGTGTCGGAGTGGGCGGCGAAGGTGGCTTCCCTGAAAGCGGAAATTGAGGTCAATACGGAGAAAATCCACGATCTGAAGAATGTAAGCATCTGCCCGGGCTGCGGCGCAGAGGTGGCCAAAACCAGCAAATTCTGTGATAAATGCGGTACCGCGATTGTGATTAAGGTTTCTGAGCCCGTGGATTCGGATCAGGTGGTAGTGGACGCAAACTACAGCGCCGCTGAGCCGGAGGAAGAAAGCGGGAAGAGTTGCTGTGCGGAAGCGGCAGAACAGAAAGCGGAAGAAGCCGGGCATGCAGAGGCAGCCGGTGATAAGGACAACACATACGGGTGCACGAGACACGAGGCTTAATAAGGAGGTGTCTACAAATAACTGCTGCAGGTTTGCAGCAATATTTACTGTATTTCAGGGTTTTTGTCCGAACAGATTGCGGCAGTTATTTTCCGACAATTCCGAAGGAAGTTGTCGGGCTTGACGGACAGCATTATACAATGGAGGCGGACATTTTGCGGAAAATGGAATTTAAAATGGAAAGGACAGGGCTGCTGAAGGCGGGAGACAAGGTTACGATAACGGAAGGCGTCCTTCCCAGCAATTACTATTATGTGATAGACCCGTCTCTCGCCATGTCCGCCAATATTCCCTTTCGGTACCGCCTGAAAAGCAGGGAGGGCGTGGTCACGGATGTGACGGAGAATGCCAGAGGATACTATGTGACGGCTGAGTTCGATGAGCCGGAAGTCGATATGTCCTGAGGCGAGCGCATCTATTTTCAGGGTGCCTGCCCTGCAGTACTGGTGTGCTCATTTGTTATACCTTTACGCGGGCAAATGTTTTCGATTGTGAGTATATACTGCAGACCGCCAGGATTTACATTGATGCCTTCGGGAAAGTACCTGGCTGGCGGTCTGCAGTCGGGTCGTAGCGCAAATTTAATCGGCGTGCAGTATAAATTCTGGCGGTATTGAGTATAAGAGGAAAGATTTCAGACGGGATTTAAAACAACAAAAAGAAAATCCGGCAGGTTCAAGGATGTCAGGATTTTAGAAAAAGCGGAAGGATTCCTATACAGAAACACAGATAAAAGAGGAGGAAAATATGTTAAAGAAGATTTCGACAGACAAAGCTCCGGCGGCAATCGGACCCTATTCTCAGGGAATCATAGTAAACGGAATGCTGTTTGCATCAGGACAGATTCCGATCAATCCGGCCACAGGCAATGTGGAGGGAGAGGACATTACCGCACAGGCGGAACTGGTGATGAAGAATGTGGGTGCTCTGCTTGCGGAGGCGGGAACCGATTATACGAAGGTGTTTAAGACCACCTGTTTCCTGGCGGATATGAACGATTTTGCGGCGTTCAATGAGGTTTATGCCAGATATTTTACCGAGAAGCCTGCCAGAAGCTGTGTGGCGGTGAAGACTCTGCCGAAGAATGTGCTGTGTGAAGTAGAGGTTATGGCTGAAGTATGAGCAAAGACAATATCGTGCTGATCGGCATGCCGGGGGCGGGCAAGAGTACTGTGGGCGTAGTGCTGGCGAAGCGGCTGGGATACCGTTTCGTGGATTCCGATCTGGTGATTCAGGAGCGGTACGGGAAGCTGCTCCACGAGCTTATCGAGGAGCACGGTGTGGAAGGCTTCTGGAAGATTGAAAATGATGTGAACGCTTCCCTGGACGGGCACAGGAGTGTCATTGCCACAGGCGGAAGCGTCATTTACGGCAGTGAAGCCATGGAGCATCTGCGGGAGATCGGGACGGTGGTCTATCTGAAGCTTCCTTACGGGGAAGTGGTTGAAAGGCTGGGCGATCTGAATGCCAGAGGAGTGACGTTGACGGAGGGGCAGACGCTGCGGGATCTGTATGAGGAAAGGGTTCCCCTTTATGAAAAATATGCCCATACGGTAATTGACTGCCATGAAAAGCTGCTTCGGGAGGTTGTACACGAAGTGGCCGGTGCCGCGGGAAAATCGGGCGCATGAAAACAATATATTTATTGACGGACCCAAAATGAAAACAGGGCTTTCAGAAATCAGCATCCTTAGAAGGGCTGATTCCGGAGAGCCCTGTTTTTGGCCCGGAGAGTTATGGCCTGACATAATGCATTACATAATTTTCAGATTTTGACGGATACTAAGGAAGTGTCAAAGACAAACAAAATTGTCAACTGCAGTTTTCCGGATTGTTGGATTCAGAAGGGATAAGGAGTAAGTCAAATGATGGATTATGTAAATGCGTTTTGGGTAGGCGGACTGATATGCGCCCTGGTGCAGATTTTGATGGAGAAAACCAAAATGATGCCGGGCCGTATCATGGTTCTGCTGGTGGTGACAGGAGCCGTTCTGGGGGCGTTGGGATGGTACCAGCCGTTTCAGGAATTTGCGGGGGCGGGCGCAAGTGTACCGCTGCTGGGGTTTGGAAACGTATTGATGAAAGGCGTGAAGGAAGCGGTGGACGAACAGGGGCTTCTGGGATTATTCGCCGGCGGATTCAAGGCCGGGGCGGTCGGAACTTCCGCAGCCTTAATCTTCGGATATCTGGCCAGCCTGGTGTTCCGGTCCAAAATGAAGAAATAAAGGAAGGGTGCTAAAGTTCCTCATAAGAGATTCCCTTTCCGTCCAGGTATTTTTTGAAAGCCCTGTCCCAGATGGCATCCGGCTCTTTGGACAGGAGGAAGGTGTGGTATGACGTCCCGGTGGTGAGCATGGCTTTGGAGCCGTCATAGCGGATATTCACTGCCAGCGCTCTGATGTCGGAAGGAGCCACGCTGCAGCCTTCTTTTTCCAGCAGGGCAGCGGCTTTCTCGGGCATCAGATGCAGGACAAAACGGAAAAACAGGGGTGTGCGCTTTCCTTTGATAAGGTCAAAGCACAACCCTTTTAATTCGTTCCATGGGCGGAATTCCCAGGCGGGCAGAGAAGATTTATCTTCATCATTTCCGTAAAATTCCTGATTTACATGCCCGTCAATGGTGAAAGTGCTGGCGGTGCTGATGACAGCTTCCTCCAGCAGAAAAGGCTCGAAGGTGTCTGCTACCAGCAGATGGTTCATAAATTGTTTCATGGAAGTAATCTGTAATGCTGTCATATCATTTTCCTTATTGTTTATAGTCTGTATATGTTCCGGCCGTGTACTGCGTTTCCGCCGGCTGTAGATATTTCCTCAGGTACCAAGATTATAGCAGAGGATGCGGGAATGGTCAATGAAAATAACTGGGTTTGTGAAGCGGCTCCTGTAATTTAGTTACTGTTCACGGCTTCGCCGCTCACAGCAACATGATGCACACAAAATGAGCAA
>CANDMH010000155.1 GCA_947385785.1 uncultured Lachnospiraceae bacterium | reverse complement strand
TTTCGTGCAAAGTGCGCACGAAAACGCCTCGCGGAGGCACCCGTGAACAGTAACGACAAAAGGTTCAAAATTTGTAAACTGCTGTTTTTCTATTGCATTTTGAATATAATCGTATTATAATAGCATCTGTAAACAACAGAAAATTCTTCGGGGTCGGGTGACTCTTATGAAACGCATAGGTTCCATAAGCGAGAATTCCCTACTGGCGGTACAGTCCGCGACCCGTGACAGGAAATCGGCTGCATTGCGGCGTCAGATAACGGTTACGGCTGACTCGGTGAAAGTCCGGGACCAACAGTATAGTCTGGATGAAAGAAGAAAGTTCAACTGCAGACGAGGATAAAAGGATATGCCGCATAGACTGTGCAGGCATGATATTTCCTGTGTCCGCAGGTGACAGGTATGCAGAAATTGTCCCCGGGTCTTTTTTGATTCGGGTTTTTTTGCGTGCAGAAATAATTCCTGAGAAGAATTTCCTGCCATGCCGTGGTATCTGCGGAATTAAATTTAGGAGGAAGAAAAAATGAATGAACTGTTCCAGAATGTAGCGGAGAACGCAATGTACGTCCTGAGTTTCCTGGTGATTATTGTGGTGATTTTTATGGCGGCAGTGCTGCTGGAAAAGGCGGCGCGGAAAAAGAATGGTGTAAAGGAACCCATTTTCAGCACAAGAAAGGTTGCCATGATCGGTATGTTTTCAGCGGTTGCCATGCTGCTGCATCTGTTTGATTTCTCACTGCCCTTTGCACCTCCGTTTTACAAGCTGGATTTCAGTGAACTGCCGATACTGGTAGGAACCTTTGCATTCGGACCGGCAGCAGGCGTCATGATGGAATTTATCAAGATACTGCTGAAGCTTTGTGTCAAGGGAACCTCTACGGCTTTTGTGGGGGATCTCGCGAATTTTGTCATCGGCTGCAGCTTTATCCTGCCGGCATCGGTTCTCTACGCCTTCCGCAAGAATAAAAAGACAGCCATTATCGCCTGCATCACCGGTACTTTGATTATGACGGTGTTCGGTACCGCTTTCAACGCGGTCTATCTGCTCCCGGCATTTTCCAGGCTCTACGGCCTGCCCCTGGAGAACCTGCTTGCGATGGGCAGCGAGGTGAACCCGTGGGTCCAGGAGGGCAGCATTGTCAGCTTTGTAGTCGCCTGCGTGGCGCCGCTAAACCTGATCAAGGGCATCAGCGTTTCTGTCGTTACCATGCTGATTTACAAGCCATTGAGCCCTGTTATCAAAACCGGACACAGAATATGAGGCGATGTGGTTACTGTTTACCCGCTGTCGCGATTTGAAATCTGAACGGAAGTCATCTGCTTTTTTGCTTGCTTTTTTTATATTTTTAGAGTAGAATGGCACATAGTACTTATATATTATACAGCAGGTGAAATGCGATGCTTGAACTGACGATAAAGATTGAAGCCGGCGACTTATATGACTATATGCTGATGCACTCCTACAACAGCCCCGCAGGGCTGATAGGAAGCGCTTTCGGTGCTTTGCTGATTGTGTTTGCCTTTGCCACACAGCAGTGGATTTTCATAGTGCTGGGTCTGGTGATGCTGCTGTATCTGCCATGGACGCTGTTCATTAAGAGCAGAAGCCAGATTTTGAGCAATCCCTCCTTTCAGGAACCGCTGGGATATACCCTTGATGAGGAAGGGCTAACCGTGTCCCAGGGAGAGGTTGAGGAGAAAATGGCATGGGAAGATATGCATAAGGCGGTTTCCACCGGAAGGAGTATTATACTCTACACTTCCAGAGTAAATGCAACCCTGTTTCCCAAGCGGCAGCTTGGCGATAAGAAGGCAGCCGTGATTGAGATGATTTCCACTCATATGCCTCCGGCGAAGGTGAAGATTCGCTCCTGACTGAGGAGTGGATACTGCATGTCGGACAAATTTGCAGCCACATCATTTTATACGCACGGCCGAAAACATTTGCCAATGTAAATGTATAACGAGTGAGCGCGCCTGTACTGTAAGGCAGGATCCTTGCAAATGAATGCGCTCACGAGTATAACAGGGCGGAACAGAAAAATAAATGGAGAGAGCCGAGTATGAATATGGAAGAGATTCTGTCACAATTGAACAGAGAAGGGAGCGTCACCGTGGAGTCAGGCTCACCGGAGGATACCTTCGCCCTGGGGAAAATGCTGGGCAGGCAGAGCAGGGCGGGGATGGTCTATACCCTTGTCGGGGATCTGGGAGTGGGCAAGACCGTATTTACACAGGGATTTGCGGCGGGGCTGGGCATCGGGGAACCGGTGAACAGCCCTACCTTTACCATTCTACAGGTCTACGAGGAAGGCAGGCTTCCGCTCTACCATTTTGATGTATACCGCATTGCCGATGTGGAGGAAATGGATGAGATTGGCTATGAGGACTGCTTTTATGGAGAAGGTGTCTGTCTGATTGAATGGGCGGATTTAATCGAAGAAATATTACCGGAATTCCGCATACAGATAACGATAGCCAAAGAACCGGAAATGGGGTTTGATTATCGGAAAATCAGTGTGAGTGTACCGGTTCATTGATTGATTGTGCCGTTGAAGCGGCATGCCTGAAAGTGTAAAAAACAAGCGGCGTATTCGAAAAGGAGTAGCAGGATGAAGATATTGGGGCTGGACAGCTCGGGTCTTGTTGCAGGTGTTGCCCTGGTGGAAGACAGCGAGCTGGTGGCGGAATACACGACGAATTATAAAAAAACACATTCCCAGACGCTCCTTCCCATGCTGGACGAGATGAGGAATATGATTGAACTGGACATGCAGACGATAGATGCCATTGCTATTGCCTCCGGGCCGGGTTCCTTTACGGGGCTGCGAATCGGTTCGGCTACGGCGAAGGGGCTGGGGCTGGCGTTGGAGAAACCCCTGGTGGAGGTGCCGACGCTGGAAGGCCTGGCGTGGAATCTGTACGGCACGGAAAAGATTGTATGTCCTGTCATGGATGCCAGAAGGAACCAGGTGTATACGGCCGCGTATGAATTCCTGCCCTGGGGAGAGGGATTCCGGCTTCATACAGTGCTGCCGCCAAGTCCCATGGATATTCATGAACTGCTGGAACAGCTGGCCCGCCTGGAAAGGCCGGTTATGTTCCTTGGAGACGGTGTTCCGGCATATCATGATGAGATCCGCGCATGCAGCGGGCTGCCGTTCTTTATTGCTTCACCGGGGAATAACCGTCAGCGGGCAGCCAGTGTGGCGGCGCTGGGGGCCGTATACTTTGCGGAGGGACGGACAGTCACCGCAGCGGAACATCGCCCGGAATATCTGCGAAAGAGCCAGGCGGAACGGGAATCAGAAAAAGGATAACCGGGGTATTTACGGGATTTGCAGGGTGATCTGTGTATTTGGAGTTATATTTTCGGAGATTCTGCCGAAATATATTGGAGAAAGCATTGCAGAAGCGCTCACTCGCCATGCATGCAGGTTGGCACAGATATTTTCTTTAATGTGTACAAATTATGGAGTATTTATGCGGATTGAGATCAGGGAACTGCAGGAAGCGGATATAGAAGCTCTGGCGGAGGTGGAGGCGGAAGCTTTCTCCATGCCATGGAAGAAGAAAGATTTTCAGGGGTTGCTGGAGCATTCTTACTGCTTTTATCTTGTGGCGCTTGCGGACGGCCATCCTGTGGGCTGCTGCGGTTATACCAACAGCTGCGGCGAAGCCGATATTGACAATGTGGTAGTGGCCAGGCAGTACAGAGGCTGCGGGATAGGGCAGGCCATGTTGCGGGAGCTGATTGCCAGGGGGGAGGCCGGCGGCGTGGAAGCATTTACCCTGGAGGTACGTGTCAGCAACGCGGCGGCTATCCATATTTATGAAAAAGAAGGGTTTCGCGCCGAGGGAATACGCCCGGGATTTTATGAAAAACCAAGGGAAGATGCCATGATCATGTGGCGCAGAAAATAGAATTCCATTAAATACCAGATGTATTTGCGTATATTTTTAGTATAATGGTTACGGATCGGATGTAAGGCAGCTGTAACTATCACCAGTATATGCACGGAGGGAGAAAAGTATGCGTAAATACGGAGAAGGACAGGAGAAAAAACTGATTCAGGTAGTCTGTAATAAATGTGGCAGGAGCTTAAAAGTGGAAAACGGACATCTGAAGGAATATTGTTTCAGTGCCGACCCCGTTTTCGGATATTTCAGCCGGAAGGACGGCACCAGGCATCATTTTGATTTGTGTGAGGACTGCTATGATGAGCTGACGGCGGGGTTTGCCGTGGAGGCAGACGAGACGGAGGAGACGGAATTGCTGTGAAAGTCCTGTAGCTTGCTCTGCGGAAACCGTGCAGTCAAAATGAGTTCCCCTGCTCATTTTGCAAGACAGCAGTGCGCCAGGCAATAAAACTGCTCACACGGAAAGAAGGAAAACATGCTGGATGTAAGTTTGCTGGGAACAGGAGGCATGATGCCGTTGCCGTATCGGTGGCTCACGTCCCTGATGCTGCGCTATAATGGAAAGAGCATACTGATTGACTGTGGTGAGGGTACCCAGATTGCCATGCGGGAGAAGGGCTGGAGTCCCAATCCCATAGACATTATCTGTTTTACCCATTACCATGCCGATCATATCAGCGGATTGCCCGGCATGCTTCTCACCATGGGAAATGCCGAGCGGAGGGAACCGCTTCTGCTGATAGGACCGAAGGGGCTGATCAAAGTGGTAAGCGCTCTGCGGAGCATTGCGCCGGAGCTGCCCTTTGAGGTGCAGTGCAGGGAGATAACGGAGGAAGAACAGGTTTTCGCATTTGAGGGTTTTCAGATCAAAGCATTCAGGGTATGTCACAGCGTGGTGTGCTACGGGTATTCCATGACGGTGGAGAGAGCGGGGCGTTTTGACAGGGAACGCGCGCTGGCCCGGGAGATTCCCATGAAACTGTGGAGCCGGCTGCAGAAGGGGGAAATCTGTACCCAGGATGATATTGTATACACACCGGAGATGGTGCTGGGACCGCCCCGGAAGGGACTGAAAGTGACTTACTGTACGGACAGCAGGCCGGTGGATGCTATCACGGCAAATGCGGAAGGCTCCGATCTTTTGATTTTGGAAGGTATGTACGGAGAACCGGATAAGCTTGTGAAAGCCAGGGAGAACAGGCATATGACCATGTATGAAGCTGCCAGGATTGCCAAAGCTTCCGGCGTGCCCGAACTCTGGCTGACGCATTACAGCCCTTCCCTGATGCGGCCGGAGGAGTATCTCGGGGATGTGAAGAAGATTTTTCCCAACACGGTTGCCGCCAGAGACGGCAGAACCATCGAATTGAATTTTAAAGAGGAATAGCGGGGGCAGGCCATATGAAGAAATCAACTGTAAGAGTGGCGATTGTATTTGTGGTGTTGATTGTAATTGTAGTGGGCTTTTATGCTTATCTGTCGGGGAAGTCAAGAAATACTGCGGATGATGCGAAGATGACTCAGACAGAGCTTGTCCTGAGCCGGGATATGCAGAATGATTATCCTCCCACGGTGAAGGAAGTCATGAAATATTATATGGATATCCAGAAATGCCTTTATAATGAAGAATGTACGGATGAGGATGTGGAACGGCTTGGTCTGCGGGCCAGAGAGCTTTATGACGGGGAGCTGCTGGAAAATAATGAGGAGACCATGAATCTGATGCAGCTGAAATCGGAGGTGGCTTCATTTCACTCCGAAGAGAAGAAGATAATATCCGTATCTGTGGCTTCCAGCGTCAATGTGGATACTTTTACGGAAGACGGTTATGAGTTTGCCAGGATTCAGTGCAGCTATACGGTGCTTGAAAATGGTCAGAGCAATCCCACATCCGCTGTATACCTGCTGCGCCGTGACGAGAACAGGCGATGGAAGATTTATGGCTGGGATCTGGCTCAGAATGTGGATCCGCAGTGAGTTTTTTGCGTCAGGCATGCTGTATGCCGATGCTGTTATATGTTATTTTCCGATAATTTCTGACAGAAGGGAAGAGCAGGAGAAGTGGAACAGTATACAGAAAAAGATGTCTTAATACTTGCGATTGAGACTTCCTGTGATGAGACAGCAGCTTCCGTGGTGAAAAACGGCAGGAAGGTGCTGTCAAATGTTATATATACGCAGATTGCCCTGCATACGCAGTATGGAGGCGTGGTGCCGGAGATTGCATCCAGGAAACACATCGAGAAAATCAATCAGGTGATAGAGGAAGCCCTGAAACAGGCCCAGGTGACCCTGAAGGATATAACGGCGATTGCGGTGACATATGGGCCGGGGCTGGTGGGAGCTCTGCTGGTGGGAGTGGCAGAGGCAAAGGCAATCAGTTTCGCGACGGGGATTCCGCTGGTCGGAGTGCATCATATCAGCGGACACATCAGCGCCAATTATATTGAATATGAAGAGCTGGAACCTCCTTTTGTCTGCCTGGTGGCGTCCGGCGGGCACTCTCATCTGGTGATGGTAAAAGACTACGGAAAATACGAAATCATCGGCAGAACCAGGGATGATGCGGCCGGGGAGGCCTTCGACAAGGTGGCGAGGGCAATCGGGCTGGGGTACCCCGGAGGCCCTAAAATTGACAGAATTTCCAGAGAGGGCAATTCGGAGGCGATTCCTTTTCCAAGGGCCAGGGTGGCGGAAAACGAATACGACTTCAGCTTCAGCGGTCTGAAATCAGCGGTGCTGAATTATCTGAATTCATGTCGTATGAGGGGAGAGGATTATTCCCAGGCGGATGTGGCGGCGTCCTTTCAGAAGGCTGTGGTGGATGTGCTGGTGGAGCACTCTCTTCATGCCGTGAAGGAGTTCGGCTGCGGCAGATTTGCCATTGCCGGCGGCGTTGCTTCCAATTCTTCTCTGCGGGAGGCTTTCCGGCAGGAATGTACAAAAAGGAATATAGGCTTCTACTGTCCGTCTCCGCGTCTGTGTACGGACAATGCAGCAATGATTGGGGCGGCGGGGTATTATGAGTACATGAAGGGAATCCGCAGCGGTTTTGAACTGAATGCCGTGCCGAACCTGAAGCTGTAGGGCGGCAGGCTTCCGGCTGTCTGCATATATAGTAAACGATAGTATTCCTCGTACCTGAGCGCCTTAAAGTGAGGCGGCGGTTTTGACCTTTTCCATACAAGATCATGTGCATGTGTATGCGCAGAATACACATTATACCGTATCAACCGAAATATCATACCCGGTTGCCGGAGCGGATTTGGGAGGAGAGTTACTATGGAAAAAAAAAGATGTACGGCAATCGTGCTGGCGGCAGGGAGCGGAAGCCGCATGAACAGTACAGTGGCAAAACAGTTCATGCATCTGGACGGGAAACCTTTGATCTGGTATGCGCTTCAGGCGGTGGAAAGTTCTGAAATCATCGATGACTGTATCCTGGTCACCGGAGAAACAGATATTTCGTATATGCGGCGTGAAATTACGGAAAAGTATGGCTTTCATAAAGTGGAAGCAGTAATTGCCGGCGGTTCGGAGAGATGCTTTTCTGTAGCCAATGCCCTTCGGGCCATGGAGGGGGCGCTGCGGATTCCGAACCGCGACGGTTATGTTTTCATTCATGACGGCGCCAGGCCTTTTCTCACCAGTGCCATTTTGCAGAGCACGTATGATGCGGTCCGGAAGTATCATGCCTGTGTGGCCGCGGTTCCCTCCAAGGATACAATTAAGATTGCGGACAGGGAAGGCTTTTCTGCCGGGACGCTGGACAGAAATCTGCTCTGGAACATTCAGACGCCTCAGGTATTTGACACGGGACTGATCAGAGGGGCTTATGAAAAGCTTCTGAAAGAGTGGGAGGAACTGCGGAAGCAGAGTATCAGGGTTACAGATGACGCAGGTGTAGTGGAACTATTTACGGATACGAAGGTCAGGCTGGTCAAAGTTGCCTATCACAATATAAAGATTACAACTCCGGAGGATTTTCTCATTGCGGAAAGCTTTCTGCATGCCGGAAAAAGAGTGAAAAGCGGCTGAAAACCCAGGAAAAACGGGACTGAAAAAAATATTGAAAAAAATGTAAAAAAGTAGTTGACAGAAAAGAGGTTTTTTGGTAGAATAACTTTTGCCGTCGGGGAACAGCGGCAAACAACAACACATGGAGAGATATCGAAGTGGTCATAACGAGGCGGTCTTGAAAACCGTTTGTCCGCAAGGGCGCGTGGGTTCGAATCCCACTCTCTCCGCTTGGGGGACAGGCAAAACCGCTCCCGTAGGTTAAATATAAAAAAGTGTGATTCTACTTACTTGGAGAAGTACCCAAGAGGCCGAAGGGACACCCCTGGAAAGGGTGCAGGTCGTTAATAGCGGCGCGAGGGTTCAAATCCCTCCTTCTCCGTTGGCGAAATCATTGTCTGTGTAAGGCAATGCCCGTTTGGCTTTTGGGTTCGGTGAAAGCTTCACCTGACAAAATACTATTTGCCTGACGAGATATTTTTCCGCCTATTGAATTTTGAATGATCAATGTAAAAAGATCTGAGAAGTGAACCTTGACAAGTAAACAGTAATGCAACCCTGAAAAATTCCACAGCGGGGGAA
>CANDMH010000154.1 GCA_947385785.1 uncultured Lachnospiraceae bacterium | reverse complement strand
GAGGAATTCACTGGAAACCAGCTCCAGCACCGCGTCTCCCAGAAATTCCAGGCGCTCATAGTTCTTTGCCCTGCGTATTCTCTGTTCATTTGTAAAGGAGCTGTGCGTCACAGCCTGCTTTAACAGAGCCTGATTGGTAAATTTGTAGCCAATCCGCTCCTCCAGTATTTCCATAGAATGGTTTTTATGTATGGAAGATCCTGCTTCCATCGAATGAATTACTTCCGTGTATTGATTTTCCATCTCTGTTCCAATCCCGCAGCCAAATCAGGATTGCTCCCCCTAACGCAAATGAGCAGCCGCATAGCAGACTGCCCTTATCAAAAATCCATATGGCCGGGCATATTATCCATCCACGGTTCTGCCCGCCAGGTTTATCTCAAGCCCTATATTGCAGCCTTGATCATCTCCACCGCCTCTTCCACGGTACTGATTTTCTCCGCCTTCTCAGCGGGTATCTCAATGTCAAACTCTTCCTCAATCCCCAGAATAATCTGGAATACATCCAGGGAATCGGCCCCAAGGTCATCCACAAAAGTGGTATCCATTGTGATCTCATCCGGGTCCACATTCAGCACATCTGCAATTACTTTCTTTAATTTTTCAAATTCCATAACATTTTCCGCCTTTCCTTAATTCTCGAGAACTACTTTCTCTTTTATTTTTTGATTTATTTTCTGCTCCTTGAATGCTATGCATTGAAGAATAGAATTCCTGATTTCATTGGCCCTGCTGCTGCCGTGGGTCTTCACCACCAGGCCGTTTAAGCCCAGCAGCGGTGCGCCGCCGTATTCCTCGGTGCTGAATCCCTTCAGCGTCTTCTTCAGCGCGGGCTTCACCAGCAAAGCGCCTATTTTGCTCCTCGTGGTGCTCATCATTCCGCCCTTGATCTTCTCCACCAGAGCGCCGCTGACACCTTCCAGCATCTTCAGCACCACATTTCCCACAAATGCTTCGCAGACCAGAACATCCGCTTCCCCATAAACAATATCCCTGGCTTCCACATTGCCGATAAAATTAATCTCCGGGCAGTTCCGAAGCAGCGGATAGGTTTCCTTCGTCAGGGCGTTGCCCTTCTCCTCCTCCACCCCGATATTTACCAGGCCTACTCTGGGGTTACTGACACCGATGACGCTCTCCATATAGACGCTTCCCATCTTGGCAAACTGCAGAAGTTGGGAGGGTTTGGCGTCCACATTGGCTCCGCAGTCCAGAAGGAGACTGACACCCTTGATATTGGGAATGACAGGGGCAAGAGGCGGACGCTCCACACCTTTAATGCGCCCTACGATGACCTGGCCTCCCACCAGTACCGCTCCGGTGCTTCCGGCAGACACAAAGGCATCGCATGTCCCGTCCTTCACCAGGTACATGGACTTCACGATGGAGGAATCCTTCTTCTTACGAATCGCCATCACAGGAGGCTCACCTGTCTCAATGACTTCCTCCGCAGGCACAATTTCCACCTGCTCCGCGTTATAAGTATATTTCTGCAGTTCCTCTTTTATCACACACTCTCTGCCCGCAAGGAACACTTTTACCCTTTTGTCGGCATTTACAGCGTCCACGGCCCCCTTTACCACTTCCACAGGCGCATTGTCGCCGCCCATGGCATCTACAGCTACATTAACCCTCTCCGCCATCGGATATCCTTTCTGCATTCTGTCATGGTAAAGAGCCCTGCCAGAAAGCCATTTCATACTAATCTAACTATAATGTAATATGATTCAAAAAGCAAGGTTTTTTTATATAAAAAGGAGCGTTCCTGCGAACGCTCTTTCTCATTGCTGACATTATAAACGGGCATGCCTCAGGTACAGAACACCCCGGCAGCCGCGCAATACCGTCAATCAACAGCGATAACCTGCTTCTTGTTATAAGAACCGCAGGCTTTGCATACTCTGTGGGGTACCATCAGCGCGCCGCACTTGCTGCACTTTACCAGAGTAGGAGCGCTCATCTTCCAGTTTGCTCTCCTCTTATCCCTTCTGCTCTTAGAAGATTTATTCTTAGGACAAATAGACATCGTTACACCTCCTTATTCTTGTTAAAGATATCCTGTATCACTGCCATACGGGGGTCAGGAACAAATGTATCACATCCGCACTCCCCCTCGTTCCGATTCTGTCCACATACAGGGCATATCCCCTTACAGTCTTCTCTGCACAGAATCTTCGCAGGCCAGTTCACCAAAATTTCGTTGTGCACGAAAGTCTCTACATCGAGCTGGCGGTCCTCCGTCAAACCCAGTTCGTCCGCATCCTCATCCCCTGTCCCCGAAACGACAGTCCTGTCAAACTGCAAATCCAACTCCACAGGCACTTCTGTCAGACAACGGTCACAGCCTGCCTGAAACACAAGCCTCACGCCTCCCTCAAGCTTCGCCCTGCCGGATCCCACATTTCTGATCCGCAGAGATACCGGTGTACTGGCGGTAATCGGGAAACTTCCCATTCTGCTCTCAAAGCATGTCATCTCCAGCGGCAACTCTCTGCTGATCTGCATGCCTTCAGATGTCAATACATCAGATAAGTTTATTAACATGGCAACTCCTATGCATCATGTGGGCACGAATACTCTTCACGCCGGGAATCTTTCGCTTCACATACTGCTTTATTATAGCCCGGGTACTTCCGTTTGTCAACAATTTTTTCCAGATTATCGTTCATTTTTCAGCATATTTTTTATACTCCAAATTTAATCGGTGTGCAGTATAAACTGTGTTCCGATCAGTTCCTCATACAGGTCCAGCCCGAAGCTGGTCAGCTCCGGCGCATGCTGGATCATTCTGAAGGTGCGTCTCCCCTCTTCCGTGCGCTGGGCGCTTAAGAATTCCACTCCGGAATCAGGGTCCGTTCCGGCTTCTTCGTATACTTTCCGGGCGAAGGACAGCAGATGGGTTACGGCCAGCACCTTCACCCCCGCCTCCGTCAGCGCCTTCACCACATCATATGCGATAACCGATCCCTCCTTCTCCGTGGTGGAGGCGAAGGATTCGTTCAGCAGAATCATGGAATCCGCTCCCACATGGTCCACGATCCGGCTCATCCTCCCCAGCTCCTCGTCCAGCCTGCCGCTGTTCATGGCGCTGTCCTCCCGCCTGGTAAAGTGGGTGAAGAAGGAAGGAAAAATGCCGCTCTCGTAGCTCTCGGCCGCAACAAACAGGCCGCACTGCATCATCACCTGAGCAATGCCGATGCTTCGAAGGAAAGTAGACTTTCCTCCCTGATTCGCCCCCGTTACAATCAACAGATCTTTCCCCTCTATGTTACAGGTATTGCCCACAGGGTTTCTGTGCTGCTCCAGCCCCATGACGAATTCCTTCAGTTCCCGGAAACAAAGCGCTTCCCGTGAGCCTGCCCGCGGATAACAGCTCCGGAGCTGATACCGCTCCATATGGTGCATCAGGTTCACCGCCCCCCTGTAAAACGCCGCCTGCATATGGAGCTGGCTGAAAAAGCCGTTGAAAGCGTTCACAAAGGGCTCACAGCATGCCACAATGTAACGCACTGTATTGAACTCCAGGCTTTCCGCCTGGGCCGCCAGCTCCGTACCCCGCTGAATATTCACCAGCGTCTTCGTCCTCTCACTGAAATATCCCTGGGCACGGCTCAGCAGAGAGGCCGGGTTACGGTACCTTTTCGTATCCGTGTCCACCTCCTCCAGATGAAAATCCCCCAGCTTCAGCCCGTCCCCAAGGCTGCAGCCCAGGACAATCCGGGGCTTATTCACCATTCTCGCGGTCACTCCGTCCTCATGCTCCTTATCGTTGGCATAAAAGGCAATCCCTTTCAGGATTTTCCGCAGCGCTTCTTCCTTCTCCCCGGAAAATTCCGCGTCCAGCCGCGCTTTAAGCGACACCAGCCCCCTGGACCGCAGCCCGCCCGCGTATTTTCCAAACAATGCCTTCAGCTTTGACAGGCTGTCAACGAAAAGCTGCATTATATGGATTTCATAGATCAGGCTTCTGGCGGAATTGCGGCTTCCCGTTTTGCTCCCTGCCTTTCTTCCCAGCTTGTCCCAGGCGTCCAGAATCCCTTTAGTACAGGCGTACAGCTCATAGAGAAAGGCTTCGCTTGCAAGACAGTCCTGTAGTATCTCCTGTCGGTACCTGATCCCGTCTTCTGTCTCAAGCGGGACCAGCATCACTTTTTTCATGGTGCTCTCCAGAAAAGCATCAGGCTCCCCCAATGCGATGATTCTGTCTTTGTCCTTCTCGTCCCGGAGAACATCCCTGCCGGCAGCCCAGAACAGTGTATTCAGCCCCAGATCCTGTATCAGCGCCCTTTCCTCAAAATATCGTCCGCCCTCCGTCCATTCCCCGTCCCGATACAATAAATTCGCATTCATGCCAGCCTCTCCTTTAACTGCCTGTATGTCAGGCCGTGCTTTCCCACCAGGCTGCCCGCGTCCGCCGGAGCCTCCTCCCTGCTCCTGTCTACCCGGAAGGTCCGCGTCCCGTTTTCATCCAGCAGGGCACGCAGGGAGACCAACCGCGGGTCTTCCCCGGCCAGTTCGCTCAGATGCGTCACATAGATTCCCCTGCTGCCTTTCGCCAGAAAATGCTCCAGCACCCTCTTCCCCATAATACCCGCATCATAATTTGCCGCCGTGGTAAACAGCTCGTTGATGACCACAAATACAAAAGCGCCGTCTTCCAGAGAAGCCGCCATGATATTCGCAAGACGCTCCAGTTCCTCCCGCAGCTTTCCCCTTCCGGTCTCCACGCTTTCTTCAACGGAAAAATGTGTCAGAACATTCGTAAAACGGTATACTTCTGCGGAAGCCGCCGGTACATCCAGTCCCATTTTCGCAAAGTAGACCAGCTGCCCCAGGCTTCTGGCAAAGGTGGTCTTGCCGCCCTGATTGGGGCCGGTGAGGATGAAAAATTTCTCCCCAGGGTACAGTATGGTATCATTGGCCACCACTTCCCTGCCGGCACAGGCCAGCGCCAGGTCATACAGCCCCTGGGCCTGCATTGTGCTGTCTTTTACCGCGCTGTCTTTTACCGCGCTGTCTTTCATTTCGCCGTCTTTTTTGGAGCTGTCTTTTCTGATATCAGCCGTTATGGATGCCATCCCGTTTCGGCAGTTCCCGCCACTTATGCAATTTCCGGTATTTTCATTATTTCGTCCATTATCAATCGAATCCTCGTTTCCATCCATTGGAGACGCCAGCATCACAGGCTCGCAAAAAGCATATCCCCGCTCCCGCATCTTCCGCTCGAACCGGCAAAAGGAGAGATAGAACCCAATCTCCGAAGCAAACCGGATAAGGCAATCATCCGCGTAATTCCCATACTTCTCATAAAAGTCCTCCACACCCCGGAAAAATTCCGGATTCCGCTTCCGAAAGGCCTTCATCAGCCCCTCTTCCAGCTCCACCAGATTCACATCCGCAGCAAAAGGGCTGACAAGATGCTTCCCATGCCCAGGAAACAGCTTTTCCAGAAAATCATCGAAGCTGCCTGCCACCTCTCCCTGCGCTATCGCAATCCTGTTATTTTCATAGGTCAGGACCAGGCGGAAATCCCCCATATCCTTCAGAAGCCTGGAGGCACGCGACTGCATTTCCGCATAAGACGTCCCGGAAAGATACCTGTCCAGATATGCCCGGAAAGCCTGCATTCCCCGGGACTTCAGGGGAAGCTTCCCCATGTCCTCCAGAAGCTGCCCGAAGGCTTCGCAATAGCAGCCCACTTCCCGCAGATGCCAGACTGCCCTTTGCAGATTTTCCTTCACCTCCCCTTTCCAGGCGCAGGCTTCCCTTCTCCGCTTCATCCTCCCGGAAAAGCCGCAGAGAATATCGTACAGATTTCCCGCCTTTACATCGGCAAATACTTCCCTGCGGTAATCTTCACAGCCGCTGTTGGCAGGGAAATAGTAATAGAAGGAGGAAACCTCTTCTCCCCAGTCCAGACGGATTCTCTCAATCACCTGATCCAGGTTCAGATCCTGGTAAAAAGCCGGACGCCGCTTTTCCTTATAAGCGCTCTCTTCCATGTCCAGTATGCTTGTAAACTCCACTTCTGCCCCCTCTCATTCCGTAGAAATTGTCAGGTTACTGTTCACCGGTGCCTCCGCGAGGTGTTTTCGTGCTTACTTTGCACGAAAATCCCGAGAACTTTGTCGTAAAATGACTATCTGCTGTCATTATAGCGTTCATTGCATGTGCCGTCAACCCAGCTTCTTTTCAGCTTCCGGTACAGTGTGAAATACATGGTGATAAAACAGGCCAGCCCCCCAATACAGTTGGAAATGGGCTCCGCCCAGAACACACCGTCCACCCCCATCCCCAGACGGGGCAGAAGCAGCGTCAAAGGCGCCACAATCACCGCCTTGCGCAGCAGGGAAAAGAAAATCGCCTGCTTCGAATACCCCAGCGCCGTGAAGGCAGACTGCCCCGAAAACTGAAATGCCATAAAGAAAAAGCCGAAAAAGTACAGCTTCAGCGCCTCCGTCCCGGCCTCCAGCATGGCGGCGTCCTCCGTAAATACGGAAAGCAGCAGATGGGGGCACTGTATCACCGCAAACCAGGCAATCACAGTATACAGAATGCCCAAAACCGCAGTAAACCGGATTCCCTGGCATACGCGCTCATACCGTTTCGCCCCGTAATTATATCCCAGTACCGGCTGGGAGCCGTTGGTCAGCCCGCTGACCGGCAGGGACAATATCTCCCGCACCGAATTGATCACCGTCATGATGCCCACATACAGGTCCCCACCATACTGTTTCAGGGTGGCGTTGCATACGATCTGCACCAGGCAGTTTGTTGCCTGCATGATAAAGCCTGACATTCCCAATGCCGTGATTTCTCCTGTCAGCTTCCAGTCCACACGCAGATTTTCCTTCCGGATACGCAGCTGCACCTTTTTCCCCGTCAGGAAACGCAGAACCCAGGCACAGGATACCATCTGACTCAGCACCGTAGCCAGCGCCGCGCCGCTCACCCCCATATCCAGCAGGAAGATAAAGACCGGATCCAGAATCAGGTTCAGCACAGCCCCCAGCAGCGTGGTCATCATCCCCGTCCTGGGAAATCCCTGGGCATTGATAAATCCGTTCAGACCGGTGGACAGCATGGCAAACGCTGTGCCAGAGAGATAAATTTTCAAATATGCATCCGCATACACATAGGAAGCATCACTGGCGCCGAACAGATAGAGAACCGGCTTCCGGAACAGATAACAGAACAGAAACATCACCAAGGAACATCCAAGCAGAAGGGAAAAGGTATTCCCCAATATCTTTTCCGCACGCTGCTCCTCACCGGCCCCTCTGGCTATGGAAAACAGGGGCGTCCCTCCGGATCCGAACAGATAGGTGAACGCCGCTATCAGCGTAGTCAGCGGAAACACCAGCCCGATGCCTGTCAGCGCCATGGAGTCCGCCCCGGGCAGATGTCCGATGAAAATCCGGTCCACCACGTTATATAACAGCTGTACCAGCTGCGCCAGTATCAGGGGAACCGACTGACCTATAATGTTCTTCCAGACCTTTCCCTGTGAAAAATCGTTTTTCATGCTTACACCCCCAGCGCACTCCGGCGCAAAAAGCCGGTTCCTTTTACAGAAACCGGCTTTTGTACTTTTATTCTAACCTAGTTCTATCCTGGCTTTAATTTTCCTTTTTCTTAGGCGCAAACTTAACGCGGAAGAGATACCACAGACTGCCCGCCAGACAGATGGAGGAATACGCTCCGCAGATGATGCCCACCATCAAAGGCAGCGCGAAATCCCGAATGCTGGTAACACCCAGAATGTACAGTACCGCTACCATGATGAACGTGGTCAGGGAAGTGAAAATACTTCTCGACATGGTCTGGGTAATACTCCTGTTCACAATCTCCTTCAGGTCGTCCTTATGGGTCATTCCGGCCATATTCTCACGGATACGGTCAAAGATAACGATGGTGGCATTGATGGAGTAACCGACGATGGTCAGCATACATGCCACAAAGGTATTGCTCACGGAAACCCTTGCCACCGCGTAAAATGCCAGAACCACCAGCACATCATGAAGCAGCGCAATAATGCTGCTGACGCCGAATCTGATGTCGCTGAAACGGATCCGGATGTAAATCAGCATGAAGACAATGGCAACCAGCACCGCAATAATGGTATCCGATTTCATCTCGTCGCTGATGGTGGAGCTGATGGTTTCTGAAGTAATCAGCTTCTCATCCACCCCGAAGCTATCTACGAACATCTGGTTCAGAGCCGTCCTCTGCTCCACACTGAGGGAATTGGTCTTGAATATCACCTCATTGGAATCCTGTACCGTCTGAACCTGAACGGAGCTGCCTGTCACCTCTTCGATGCGGGGAACCACATCTGAGGTTGCCTGTTCCAATGTCATGGCCTCCTGGAAAGTAACCGTGGTTGCGGTACCGCCCTTGAACTCCAGACTGTAATTCAGCGCATCACCGGAAGAGGCCTTGTTTACTCCCATCACCACAAAGCCGGCCGCAATTACCGCTATGGAGATGCCGAAGAACAATCCCTTTTTTGAAAGAATATTCAGTACCTTATGCTCTTTGCCCACACCGTACAGCTTCTCGCTCTTCAGCCCCAGCGCA
>CANDMH010000153.1 GCA_947385785.1 uncultured Lachnospiraceae bacterium | reverse complement strand
AAGCCAGGGCCAGACCCAGCCGGGCGTCCAGGGAGAAAGCCAGAATCAGAACCAGTCAGGCATCCAGGAAGGAAACCAGGGCCAGAATCAGCCAGGTGTCCAGGGAGGAAGCCAGGGGCAGAACCAGTCAGCCGGCCAGCAGACAGTGCAGCCTTCCGGCGGCCAGCAGACTCCGGGGACAGATCAGACAGGAGCAGCAGGCGGTGGGGGTCAGCCTGCCCAGGGAGAGGCTCAGACACCGGAAACAAAGCCTGCAGCCGGTCCTACGGCCGAACTGGAGTCCTATACCATACAGAGAGGCGACACACTCATCGGCATCTGCGTTAAAAGATACGGAAGCGATACCCGCGTATCCGAAATCTGCTCCCTCAATAATATAGAAAATCCGGATGATATTAAGGTTGGTGAAAAAATATTTCTACCACAATAGGAAAAGTGTGGTATAATTGGAAAAACAACAAAGTACCCAACTTACCGGAGGTATCATGGCAGATATCAGAAGCTACATGAAGGAGAAGGAAAAAAGGGAGCGGAAGCAGGAAAATTACAAGGAAAAAATTGCCCGGCATAAGATGGCTTTCCTGACCAGAATCCTGCTGGCGGCAGCAGTGATCATTGCCGTTGTCCTTTTTTTTTACATACAGTATGAGAGGCATGTCTACACGGACTATGACATTGTCGCCTCGGTGGAGAGCGAGAGCATCAGCGGGACGACGGATGTAAGGCTGAAGAATGCCCTTCTGACTTACAGTAAGGACGGGGCGCATTGCACGGATATCAAGGGAAATGTGGTCTGGAACCAGACTTTTGAGATACAGGATGTCAGGCTGGCAGTCAGCGGGAATGCCGTTGCGATAGGAGAGTATAACGGAAGAAACATTTACATTGCGAATTCGGAAAAGCTGCTGGGGGAGATCAGTACTACGATGCCCATCAGAGAGCTGGCCGTCTGCGAGGCAGGCTATGTGGCGGCGGTACTGACCGATTCGGATATCACCTGGGTCAACAGGTATGACAGCAGCGGAGAACTGAAAAATGAAGGACGGACACATGTGGATGATTCCGGTTATCCTATGGCACTCAGCCTGTCTCCCAACGGCGAACTGCTGGGAGTGGCTTACCTGTATGTGGACGCGGGTGTGCTGATGACTAAGATGGCATTTTACAATTTTGGCCCGGTGGGCTCAAATGTCAGCGACAGGCTCGTGAGCACATGGTCCTACACAGACATGCTGATCCCCTACGTGAAGTTTCTGGACGACGATACGGCTGTCGCGGTAGGGGACAGCAGGCTGATGATCTATTCGGGAAGCCATGTGCCAGGCTCACCGGCAGAACATATGTTTGACAGGGAAATACAGTCTGTTTTCTGCGATGACAGGTATGTCGGGCTTGTATTTTATTCCGATAACAGCGAAAATCGGTATCAGGTTAATGTATACGATACGGAGAACCTGTCTTCCCAGGCGAAAGTTTTTTATTTTGATATGGAGTATACGGATATCTTCTTTGGAAATGGGAACTTTGTGATCTACAATGAGACGGAATGCCAGGTCATTACGATGGATGGTGTGGAAAAATTCCATGGGAACTTTGCGAAGCCGGTGCGGATGATGCTTTCTGCAGGAAAAGGATACAGATATCTGCTGATCACAGACGATTCCATGGATACAATACAATTAAAATAGAGGAAAATGGAGAGAAACGGAATGGATGGACTGGGCCTTAATGTAATGTTGGTGATTGTAGTGATTGCTGTGGTGATTAAAATGGCGGACGGGTATAAGAAGGGAATGGTCAGGGAAGTCATCTCCCTGATCTCCCTGGTGGTGCTCTGCGTGGTGGCGGCACTGATTGCCTACGGCGTCAACGGTTATCATGACGGTAAAGTATTTCATGTGGTACTGGCAGTGATTCTGTTTATCCTGGTAATGACTGCCCACCACCTTCTGGGGCTGGTGTTTTTCTCCGCGAAGCTTTTTTCCAGGCTTCCCATTGTGCATACTTTGGATAAGCTGTTGGGAATTGTCTTCGGAATATTTGAAGTTGTTCTGTTGCTGTGGACAGTATATGCGTTTATCATGATGATGGATATGGGGGCCATTGGACAGGCTATCCTGGCTTACACAGAAGAAAATGCTCTGCTGACGTGGATTTATCAGCACAATTATCTTGCGCAGTGGATTGGCGCTTTCCTGGACGAGTTCGATTTTGTGCCTTTGATTGAGTTATTGGGGCTGTGAGGAAGGGCCTTTTTTTCCTGAACAGGTTGTATCAGTTGCTTTCTGACAATTACTGTGAAAGTATCGAATCTTGCCTGCGGAAACTGCGCAGTCAAAATGAGATTTTCTGCTCATTATGTGTGCGTCATGTTGCTGTGAACGGCGAAGCCGTGAACAGTAACTGGAATTCCTAAACAGTCAACTTTGTGTCAATTTTCTTGACTTTGCGGTATAATTTTTTTATACTGTAATAGGAGACATATATCCATGCCGTTTCTGCACTGCTACAGCCTATACTCACAGGCGAAATCATTTGCCGGTTAAAATGTATAACGGGTGAGCGCTTCCGGGATGTAGAACAGAAAATGGCAGATGAATGCGCTCACGGACATAGCCGTGCAAGGATTTCGGTGATAACGCTCCGGGCGGGAAGAGAGGTTATACATGAGAGAAACAATCATAAAAGCAATTCAGGACGGAAAGACTTTTTTAGGGCTGGAGTTCGGTTCCACCCGTATCAAGGCAGTACTGGTGGACGAAAGCCATGAACCTGTGGCAATGGGAACCTGGGATTGGGAGAACAGCCTGGCAGACAATATCTGGACATACAGTCTGGAGGATATCTGGAAAGGACTTCAGGGCTGTTACAAAAGTCTGGCGGAGGATGTGCGGGAACGGTACGGCGTGACGCTGACAAAGCTGGCGGCGCTGGGATTTTCCGGCATGATGCACGGCTATATGGCATTTGACGCGGCGGGAGAGCTGCTGGTGCCCTTCCGCACCTGGCGCAACACCATGACGGAAGAGGCATGCAGAAAGCTGACACCGCTGTTTCAGTTTAATATTCCCCAGAGATGGAGCATTGCCCATCTGTATCAGGCAATCTTAAACGGCGAGGAGCATGTGAAGAATATATCCTATCTGACCACACTGGCAGGCTATATTCACTGGCAGCTTTCCGGCGAGAGCAAAAAAGGCGGAGAGCGTGTGCTGGGTGTAGGAGAAGCTTCCGGTATGTTCCCGATTGATTCCGCCGCCTGTGATTTTGATGCGGATATGGTGGCGAAATTCGATGCGCTGGTGGCGGACAGGGGCTTTGGATGGAAGCTGAAAGGCATTCTTCCCAAAGTATTGCCGGCAGGAGAAAAGGCGGGTGTTTTAAGCGCGGTGGGTGCGAAGCTCCTTGATCCCAGTGGAAATCTGCAGCCGGGAATACCCATGTGCCCTCCGGAAGGCGATGCCGGAACCGGCATGACGGCCACCAACAGTGTGAAGGTACGCACGGGAAATATCTCTGCGGGAACCTCCATTTTCTCCATGGTGGTGACGGAGAAACCGCTTTCCAGGGTACATGAGGAGATTGATATGGTTACCACGCCTGACGGCAGCCCGGTGGCCATGGTGCACTGCAATAACTGTACGTCGGACCTGAATGCCTGGGTGAATCTGTTTGAGGAGTTTGCGGGCAAATTCGGTTTGAAACCGGATAAGGATGAGCTCTACGGCACGCTTTACAGGGAGGCCCTGACGGCGGATACAGACTGCGGCGGGCTGATGGCATACAATTATTTCGCGGGAGAGCCGGTTACCGGATTGAACGGGGGCAGGCCCATGTTTGTCCGCACGCCTGACGCGAAGTTTACGCTGGCGAACTTTATGAGGAGCCATCTGTACAGTTCTATGGCGGCGCTGAAGATTGGAAACGACATCCTGTTAAAGGAAGAGCAGGTGAAGGTAGATTCCCTGACGGGGCATGGCGGGCTGTTCAAGACGCCCGTAGTGGGACAGCAGCTGATGGCTGCAGCCATGAATGCGCCCGTGACAGTGATGGACACCGCAAGCGAAGGCGGCGCGTGGGGCATGGCAGTGCTGGCGGCTTATATGGAAGAAAAGGCGGAGGGCGAGAGCCTGCCGGATTACCTGAGCAGCCGGATTTTCGCCGGACAGACCGGGACTACCGTTGAGCCGAAGCCGGAGGATGTGGCCGGATTTGACACATTTATTGAAAAATATAAGAACACGTTGCCTGCCGAGAAGGCAGCGGTGGAAGGACTTGTGTAAGCCAGGGGACAGTTCATTCTGCGGTCTGTACGCCTGTCCTGTGGACAGGGAGACCATCCTGCACAGAAACGGCGGATGTTCAAGGTATTTCCTGGCAAATCAGGAATTGTCAAGAAATAAATTTGCACTTTGAATGAAACACCAGTATATATGCATCCTCCCGTGCGGAAGCCTGCAAATTTATTTTGTGACACTTCCTTAGTATGCGAATGAGTTTAGGAATTGTACGGAAATAACTTGTATCCTGCAGCAAATAAAAGCCGGCAGCCAGGCAATGAAGCAGCCTGGGAGCTCATTGGTTATTTCGAAACATTTCCTTGAAGGAAGGAGTAAGAATACAATGTTGGAAGAATTAAAAAAAGCAGTATGTGAGGCCAATCTGGACTTGCCCAGATACGGTCTGGTAACTTTCACATGGGGTAATGTCAGCGCAATTGACAGGGCGAGCGGATGCTTTGTCATCAAGCCCAGCGGGGTGGAATATGATAAGCTGACACCTGAAGACATGGTGGTAGTAGATTTAAACGGCAAAAAAGTGGAAGGCCGTTACAATCCTTCCTCCGATACCGCGACCCATGCGGAGCTTTACAAGGCATTTCCGGAGATAGGCGGTATCGTGCATACCCATTCCTCCTATGCCACCAGCTGGGCCCAGGCAGGCAGAAGCATTCCCTGCTACGGTACCACTCATGCGGATTACATCTATGGGGAGGTCCCCTGTGTCAGATGCCTCACGGCGGAGGAGATTGCCGATGCCTACGAGGAGAATACCGGGAAACTGATTGTCAGCGAATTCCTGAGAATGTGTAAGGACCCGGTATCCGTCCCGGCGGTATTGTGCAAGAATCACGGACCCTTTACCTGGGGAAAGGATGCGAAGGATGCTGTGCATAACGCGGTGGTTCTGGAGGAGGTGGCGAAGATGGCTTACCGCACGGAGTCCATCAACCATCATGTGCAGCCTGCGCCTCAGGAACTGATGGACAAGCACTATTACAGGAAGCATGGCGCGAATGCTTATTATGGGCAGGGTGCGGAGAAATAGTGAATGGATGTGCTCACGGGTATAAGAGCTGATAAACAATGAAATGTCTGGATTCATAGAGGATAGACGAAAACTCCCCAGGGATGCCCTTTGCAGGGTGCATGGGGAGTTTTGGGCAAATCGGCAGTGTGTGGACACTTCCTTACGACCTAAGATGGAATAAAGTGATGATGCCAGGTTCTGCATGGGAAAGGAGACCGCATGGGATTCTATATAAACCCTGGAAACAGCGGATTTCAGAGAATAGTGAACAGCGAATACGTGGACAAGACAGGATTGATTCGCCAGATTAATGATTCTATCGGAACAGGAGGGAATTTGATATGCATCAGCAGACCCCGCCGGTTCGGGAAATCCTATGCGGCGCAGATGCTTTGTGCGTACTATGACTGTTCCTGCGACTCCCGCAGACTTTTTGAGGATAAGGAGATTGCAGGGACAGAGGGGTATCTGACCCATCTAAACCAATATCAGGTAATAAATCTTGACATCACATCTTTCCTGTCGGTGGCACAGAGAAAAGGAATTTCGCTGAAAGAAGTACCGGATATGATTGTTGATGATCTTATGGCCGAACTGGCTGAAATCTACCCGGACTGCGTTGAGGGAAGGGGATTTACGGACAGCCTGGTCCGCCAGGTGGAAAAGGCGGGAAAGAAATTTGTGTTCGTCGTTGACGAATGGGACGCGCTGATTCGGGAAGCGAAAGAGGATGCCGTGGCACAGAAACGGTATCTGAGCCTTTTGCGGGAGTGGTTCAAGAACAATAACTTTACCCCGAAAGTGGTGGCTGCCGCTTATATGACGGGGATTCTTCCCATTAAGAAGGACGGGTCCCAGTCCGCCATTTCGGATTTTATGGAATATTCCATCCTTAACCCGGGGGGATTCGCGGAATATACTGGTTTTACGGAAAAAGATGTCCGGAATTTATGCAGGAAATACGGGATGAATTTTGAAGAAGCGAAAAAATGGTATGATGGGTACGATTTTTCGAAGATCGGCGCGGTCTACAATCCTTATTCGGTCATGTGTGCAATCAAATTTCGGGAATTCCAGTCCTATTGGAGGAAGACTTCTGCGGCGGAATCGCTGATGACATATATCAACATGGATTTTGACGGAATGCAGGAAATTATCTTACGTTTGATAGCGGGGGAAGAAATCGAGGTTGACACGGAAAGTTTTGAGAACGATTTTGAGACCTTCAGAAGCAGAGATGATGTGCTGACCCTGCTCATCCATTTGGGATATCTGACCTGGGACAGAAAGGAAAAAACTGCCAGGATTCCCAATGAGGAGATAAAGGCAGAATTCCAGAAAATTCTAAAAGGTGGGACTGTGAACCGGAAATGGATGGAGCTGCGGGGGCGTTCACAAAAGCTTCTGGAGGACACCATTGCGGGCAATGCGGAGGCAGTGGCAAAGGCCATAGAGCAGATACGTGACACCCAGTATGCGCCGACCTTCTACAATAACGAGCAGGCGCTCCGGTACGTGATTAAATTTGCCTACATCGCCGCCATAGATCAATATCTTAAGGTTGAGGAACTGCCGACTGGAAAGGGCATTGCGGATGTGGTGTATCTGCCTAAGCGGAAATCCGCACTTCCGGCTGTGATTGTAGAGCTGAAATGGGATAAGTCATCAGGAGGCGCCATCGGGCAGATGAAAGAGAGGAATTATCCCGCAGTGCTTGAGGATTACGGCGGTGAGATCGTGATGGTGGGAATTAATTATAATCCGAAGACAAAGGCGCATACATGTGAAATTGAGAGAATTTCGTCTTAGGTTTTCAAAACGCCCAGACTTTTATAGCTGGTGGTGCAGCAGATTACATGGGCGTTTGGAAAGGTAGTCCGCAGGTTGAGTGGTTTGGAAAGGAGATCGCATGGGAATCTATTTAAACCCGGGAAACAGTGGATTTCAGAGAATTATAAACAGCGAATATGTCGACAAGACGGGGTTGATCCGTCAGGTGAATGATTCCATAGGCACAGTAAATAATCTGATATGCATCAGCAGGCCCCGCAGGTTCGGAAAATCCTATGCGGCGCAGATGCTGTGTGCCTATTATGACTGTTCCTGCGATTCCCATGGCCTTTTTGATGATAAGGAGATCGCGGGGACAGAAGGGTATCCGGTTCATTTAAACCAATATCAGGTAATAAATCTTGACATTACAACTTTCCTTTCGGCGGCACAGAGAAAGGGGATTCCCCTGAAAGAAGTACCGGACATGATTGTCACCCGGCTTATGGCAGAACTGGAGGAACTGTATCCTGACTGCGCCGGTGGCAGGGAGTTTTCTGACGGCCTGATCCGCTGTGTGGAAAAGACCGGCAGGAAATTTGTTTTTATCATCGATGAATGGGATGCGCTGATTCGGGAAGCGAAGGATGATGCGGTGGCGCAGAAACGGTATCTGGGTCTTTTGAGAGAGTGGTTCAAGAGCAATACCTTTACCCCGAAGGCGGTGGCTGCCGCTTATATGACGGGTATCCTCCCGATTAAGAAAGACGGCTCCCAGTCCGCTATATCGGATTTCAGGGAGTATACTGTACTGGATCCCGGCAGATTTGTGGAATGTACAGGCTTTACGGAAAGGGAAGTCCGGTCATTGTGCGGGAAATACGGGGTGGATTTTGAGCAGGTGCGGCAATGGTATGACGGATATGATTTTTCCGGGCATGAGGCTGTCTATAATCCCTATTCCGTGATGTGTGCCATGCAGGAGGGGAAGTGCCGTTCCTATTGGAGAAAGACTTCGGCGGCGGAATCACTGATGACATATATTAATATGGATTTTGAGGGACTGCAGGAGATTCTTGCGCGGCTGATATCCGGTGAAGAGATAGAGGTAAGGACTGACAGGTTTGAAAATGATTTTGAGACATTTAAGAGCCGGGATGATGTGCTGACACTCCTGATACATCTGGGATATCTTACCTGGAATGAGGATGAAGAGACGGCCCATATTCCGAATGAAGAAGTGAGGGCAGAGTTTGGGCAGATTCTTGAGGGGACGGAAGTATGCAGAAAATGGATGGAGCTGCTTGGCCGTTCCAGAAGGCTTCTGGAGGACACCATTGCAGGCAATGCAGAGGCAGTGGCCAAAGCCATAGAACAGATCCGCGGCACACAGTACGCGCCCACCTTCTACAATAACGAGCAGGCGCTCCGGTACGTGATTAAATTTGCATACATCGCCGCCATGGACCAATATCTTAAGGTTGAGGAACTGCCGTCCGGGAAAGGTATTGCGGATGTGGTG
>CANDMH010000152.1 GCA_947385785.1 uncultured Lachnospiraceae bacterium | reverse complement strand
TCCGAGCATATCCAGAAGCAGGCCACACTCTTACATAATGCCCAGATTACTACCATAGACAGCTTCTGCCTGTTCCTGCTGCGGAATCATTTTAACGAAATCGGCCTGGACCCGGCATTTCGGATTGCGGATGAGGGGGAGATTAAGCTGATGCAGCAGGAGGTCCTGGCGGAGCTGATAGAGGCTTCCTATGCTTCCGGGAGTGAAGCCTTCCGCTTCTGTGTGGAGTACTTCTGCCCCGGGGGAAAGGAGAGCGTGCTGGAGCAGTATATACTCAAGCTGTCCCGGTATGCCGCCAGTTTTCCCTGGCCGCAGCGGTGGCTGGAGGAGAGAAAGGATGACTACAGCGCATCGTCGGTGGAGGAAATGTGCGCCAGCCCTTATGCCCGGTATCTGACGGAGCATTTACGGCGGATGGTTTCCGGATGTGTGGAAAAGCTTGCCAGGGTGCGTGCCCTGTGCGAGGAACCGGACGGTCCGTATATGTATGGAGAACTGGTGGAGGACGAACTGGAGCAGCTGGAAGGGCTGCTTGCCTGTGCGTCTATTGAGGAGTATGCGGTGAAGCTTCCGGCTGTGAAATTCGGCAGGCTTCCATCGAAGAAGGATGACAGTGTCTCCATATTAAAAAGAGAGCTTGCAAAGGAAATGCGTTCGGGGGTGAAGGACATTGTCCGGGAAATGGAAGAGAGGTTCTTCGCCACAACGCTGGAACTGGCGGCAAGGCAGAGCAGGGCGTGCAGGGCGCCGGTGGGCACCCTGATAGACCTGGTGCTGGACTTTGACAGACGGATGCAGGAGAAAAAACAGGAGAAGAAGGTGATAGATTTCTCCGATATGGAGCATTATGCCCTGGACATTCTCCTGGAGACGGATGGTGAGGCGATACGGCCCAGCGCAGTGGCAAAGGAATACAGACAGCATTTTGCGGAAATTCTGACGGACGAGTATCAGGACAGCAATCTGGTACAGGAGTACCTGCTGAAAGCGGTTTCCGGCGAGGAGGACGGGCGGTTTAACCGTTTTATGGTGGGGGATGTAAAGCAGAGTATTTACAAATTCCGCCTGGCGAGGCCGGAGCTTTTCCTGGAGAAATATGAGACGTACGAAATGGATGGAGCGGAGCCGGGGGATTTCCCGGAGAGATATGAGAGAGACGGAGCCATTTTCCCTGGAAACAAATCCATGCAGTCAGGTGAGGAAAGTATGATACAGCAGCCGGGCAGGGCAGACAGCCGCAGGATTCCGACCTGTCTGAGAATCGATCTGGCAAGGAATTTCCGCAGCCGTGTTCAGGTAGTGGATGCCGTAAACCATGTGTTCAGACGGATAATGAGCGCGGAGGTGGGCGGAATTGTCTATGATGAGAGGGCAGCGCTGTACCCTGGGGCGGTTTATCCGGAAAATGACGGGTGTGTCAGTGAATTGCTTCTGGTGGATAAGCCGGATAAAGGAGATGAACTGAGCGTAAAGCAGGCGGAGGCGCTGGCAATTGCCCGTAAAATCAAGTCTCTGCGTGAAAGTTTTCTGGTGACGGACAGAGGGAGCGGAGAGGAAAGACCTGTGAGATACGGGGATATGGTGATATTGCTGCGCACCAACAGCGGATGGGATGAGGAATTTAAGGAGGTGCTGGAGCAGGAGGGTATTCCGGTATACATTACCTCGAAGACCGGGTACTTTGCCGCCACGGAAGTGCAGGAACTTCTGCAGGTTCTGAGGGTACTGGATAATCCATGCCAGGATATCCCGCTGTTCGGAGTTATGAAATCCATTTTCGGGGGCTTTACGGAAGAAGAGACAGCAAGGATTCGAAGCCATACAAAAGGCTGCAGTCTGTATGAGGCGCTGAAGAAATTTGCGGAGGACTACGGGGATTATGACGGCGGGAATCAGGATAAGCGCGGGGAATCAGGTTGTGAGAGTGATGACGGGAATCAGGGTAAGCGCGGGGAATCAGGTTGTGAGAGTGATGACGGGAATCAGGGTAAGTGCGGGAAACCGGTCCATGAGAGTGACGGCGTGAACCAGGATAATTGCGATGATACAGGTTCTTACATGGCGGATCTGGGAGAAAAGGCAGCGGCATTCCTGCGGATGATAGCTTCTTACCGGGCATATACCGTATATCTCCCTATCCGGGAACTGCTGACAAAGCTGATCAATGACTTCGGCTATCTGGAGTATGTGACCGCTCTGCCCACAGGAAGCAGGAAGCGGGTCAATGTGGAGATGCTTCTGACCAGGGCTTCTGATTTCGAGAAGACCAGCTATTTCGGGCTGTTTCATTTTATCCGGTACATGGGGCAGCTGGAGAAGTACGATGTGGATTACGGCGGGGCGGAGCAGCTGGACGAAAACGCGGATGTGGTGCGTATCATGAGTATTCACAAGAGCAAGGGGCTGGAATTCCCTGTCACCTTTGTGGCGGGAATGAGCAAGCGCTTTAATATGCAGGACGTGAATCAGCCCCTGATACTGGATATGGACCTGGGGCTGGGCACCGATTATGTGGATCCGAGCAGGCGCATCCGCAATAAAACACTGCGCCGGACTGTTCTGTCCAGAAAGTTACGGGAGGAAAGCCTGGCGGAGGAGCTGCGTTTGCTCTATGTTGCAATGACCCGTGCCCGTGAGAAACTGATTATGACAGGAGTAATGGAGAATGCCCGGGAAAAATGGGATCGGCAGCTGGAACTGGGAGGCGGGCAGCTGTCTTACCTGGACTTTGTGGAGGCGGGCAGCTTTCTGGATTTTTTGTTTCCGGTATTGCCGGGAACCTGTGTGGAGGTTTCGGTGACTGAGCAGGAGGAGATGGCGGCAGGAGAGCTTACGGAGCAGCTTCATCTGTCCGGAAGAAGGGAAGCACTGGCGTTTGCAGGGCAGCAGGAGGATTCGGAGGCGGAGAAACGTCTGCGGGAGTGCCTGAATGCCGTGTATCCCTATGCCATGCTGTCTGACCTTTACACGAAGACAACCGTTTCCGAATTGAAAATCGCGGCAATGGCAGACAGGGATGAGGCGGCTTATCATACCTTTGAAGAGAAGGAAGTACAGCCTTATATCCCCATGTTCCGGAGGGAAGAGGAGAAGGTCAGCGGTTCTGTCCGCGGAAATGCTTATCACAGGGTTATGGAGCTGTTGGATTTTGAGGCTGTTATGAAGCCTGCGGGAAGGGAGGATAATGGGCTGGAGACAGTGCCGGAGGAAGGTGATTTTACGGCGGAGGCATTATCTGTGAGGGAGGCGCTGGCAGCCGGTGTGCGGGCATTCCTGCAGAAGGAAGCGGCGGAAAAGCGCCTTACCGAAGAATACTTTCAGGCGGTAAATATACGGAAAATCGTTCATTTTCTGTGCACTCCGTTGGCGGCCCGGATGTGTCAGGCGCAGAAGAACGGCAGACTTTATCGGGAGCAGCCCTTTGTGCTGGGCATCGATGCCCGCAGGCTGAAAAGTGAGTTCCCTTCTGAGGAGACGGTTTTGATTCAGGGAATTATAGACGTGTTTTTTGAGGAAGAGGACGGACTGGTTCTGCTTGACTATAAGACGGATTCCGTGGCTTCCATGAAGGAACTCTGGAACCGGTATGAAACCCAGCTGGATTATTATCAGGAGGCAATTCAGAAGATATACGGAAAGCCGGTGAAGGAGCGGATATTGTATTCTTTTCATCTGGAAGAATATTAAGCTTTGACTTTTGGCTCACCCGGCGCATACCGGTGCCGGGCAAAATTTCTGCGGCAATGCGGATTCATCGGCCGGAAATTTTATTGACGCATGGTGTGTGCCAGGTAAGCCGGAAGTTTCGGCATCCGTTATCAGACAATTCCTAAGGAGCTGTTGCCTGTACAGGTTGTATCAGTGAGGCGGTTTTTCAGTGAAGAAGCCAGGCTGTGTGTCTGAAGCGGGCAATGACAGTTATACTCGTGAGCGCATTCATTTGCCAGGAGCCTGCCTTACAGTACAGGCGCGCTCACTCGTTATACATTTACATTGGCAAATGTTTTCGGCCGTGAGTATATCAAAGCGTCAGGTCGCAGCGGTTCGGAAGTTCAGCAGCCGGCCTCCTCCGGGAAATAAATCTCATACCATACCAGAAAGGCATAAACCGCCCAGAGCTTCCGGTTGGTATTGCCCCGTTCGCAGCCGCGCCCGGCCATCAGTTCGTCCAGTGCTTCCCGATGAAAGAATTTCTCCGCCGCAGGGGAATGGAATGCCCGGTTTATGGCTTCGGAGCCTGCTTCCGAGGTCAGGAAGTGTCCCAGAGGAACCGGAAATCCAAGCTTTCTGCGGCCGGAGCTGGCGGCGGGCAGATGGCGGGCAGCTACCTGACGGAACAGGTATTTCGACACCTGTTTCTTCTGCTTATAATTGGCGGGCAGGTAACGGGCCACTTCAAATACTTCTTTGTCCAGATAAGGAACCCGCAGTTCCAGGGAGTGGGCCATGCTCATGCGGTCCGCCTTCTGCAGGATGTCTCCCGGAAGCCAGTGGAGCAGGTCTATGTACTGCATGCGGCTCGCGTCATCCAGTGTGCCGGCATCTTTATAGTCGCCGGACAGAAGTTCCTGGGGGGAGAGGGCTTTGGTTTTTATTTTTAACAGCCGTTTTCTCTCTTTGGCAGTGAACAGGTTTGCATTGCCGATGAAACGCTCTTCCACAGGCATGCTGCCGCGGATGAGAAAACTGCGTCCGCGCATGTTCGGCAGATGTCTGGCCAGGCCGGCGAGCCCTCTCCGAAACGGGGAAGGAAGCTTTTGATACAGGTGCAGTGCATTTGGTTCGCAGTAGATACAATACCCGCCGAATAACTCGTCGGCGCCTTCGCCGGAAACCACCACCTTTACCTGACGGGCGGCTTCACGGGAGACGAAGTATAAAGCCACTGCGGAAGGGTCTCCGGTAGGCTCATCCATATGGTAGAGTACTTCCGGCACGGCTTCCCAGAATTCCCTTTCGGAGATTTGTTTTCCTTTGTGGGAGAGATTCAGCTCTTCGGCAAGGTCTTTGGCAAGGGGCATTTCGTTATAGCGGGTCTGTCCTTTGCCGAAGCCTACAGTGAAGGTTTTGGTTCCGGTGAATTCTGCCGCCACCAGGCTGGAGTCTACTCCGCCGGACAGGAAGGCGCCTACTTCCACGTCTGCCGCCATATGCGTTTTCACGGAGTCCTGGATTGCCTGGTCCAGGCGGGAGACCCAGTTTTCCATGTCCGTTTCCCCGGTTTTCTTCCTCTGCCCCGGTTTTACTCCGACTTTTTCACAGGACGTTTTCTCCGGTATTTCTCCGGGTTTTAATTCCGTTTTTTCCCGGAATATTTCCCTGGTCTGTTTCTCCTTCTTTGCTGCGAGATGCTTACGTCTGTTTTGGAGGGGCCTTTCTTCCTGGCCCTTGGAGCAGTTGGGATATAATTCCGGCACAAAGTACTGTGTCAGTTCCAGGGAGGAAGTTTTCCTGTCATATTTCAGGAAATGTCCCGGCTTAAGCTGCCGGATACCCTGGAAAAAGGTCTGTTCCAAAGCGGAGTACTGGAAGGAGAGATACTGTTCCAGTGCTTCCGTGTTCAGCTTCTTTTTGTAAGAAGGATGCGGAAGGATTCCCTTAATCTCCGAGGCGAAGATGAAGCGTCCGTCTGTCAGGGTATAGTAGAAAGGCTTGATGCCGAACGGATCCCTTGCCGCATAGAGCCGCTCGTTTCTCTCATCCCAGACGGCAAAGGCGAACATGCCGCGCAGATGCTCCGGCAAATGAATCCCCCATTCTTCATAACCGTGGAGCAGCACTTCCGAATCTCCCTGTGTGGAGAAAATATGTCCGGCCGCCAGAAGTTCCCGGCGAAGCTCCTGATAATTATAGATTTCCCCGTTGAATACCAGCATCAGGTCTCCGGTTTCGTTTGCCATGGGCTGCACGCTGCCCTCCAGGTCGATGATGCTGAGCCTGCGGAAACCCAGGGCGGCCTTTTCGGACAGCCAGCTTTTTCCATCATCCGGTCCCCTGTGAATCAAAGCAGTCATCATCATTTCAAGGATGCGCTCCCTGGAGAGAGGGGCTTTCGGAAGCGGAGCGGCGGGAGCCGCGTTTTCCGCTGCTGTATTCCGGGTTATTGTACGGCTCTGGGCTGAAGCTGTCGAAGCGTTTGCGCTGCCGTTATTGTTTTTTTCTATAAATCCGCATATTCCACACATAATGAATAACTCCTTTGTATGATTTCCTCTGTCTTATGGAAATATCAGCCATATCAGTTATTTCCGACACTTCCTATGGTTATCAGTTTAAAGGAGGGTTATTTCTTATGCATAACAAGGGTGTTTCAAAAATGTATCAGGTTGTAAATATTTCAATTTCCAGGGAATTACTGCAGCAATTTCTTTTGGATTACAGGGTTCGCGAAGCGGTTCCTGTAATAGGTTCAGGCAAAAGCCCGGAAGTTTACTACAATTCCAGTATAATACACCTTCTGTGACAGATATCATAATCTTCATAGGTTTCCAGTAAAATCCGTCTGGACTGTGCATCGTACTCCATGTTCAGGAGATTCTGTACGTTTTTGTACAGCAGCCGTCTTTCCGAACCGTCCGCCGGATACAGATACAGATCCGCATACTGGATATCCCAATAATTCTGGACGACAAGAGGAGGAGCGCTTCCGCCTGTCTCGGAGGTATATTGTGTGGCGGCGCCGTTATTTTCCGTTGCAATCGGACCGGAGCTGGAGGCCATGACAAGTACGGCCAGGATATCCCCGGATTCCATGGGCAGAAAGTCCCAGACAGCTTCGGGGAAGGAGCGGTATGTGGTCTCCAGCTCCAGCGTTGTTGTATTTATGAGGGAGAGTGTGAAAGCATCTCTCATGTAATATAGAAGATTCTGGTTTTCGATGTATTTATACTGAAAATAAGGCATTTCCTTATAGGAGAAAAGAGAACCCACAAAATGCCCATAGGAATTTTCCATGTAATCCGAATCCGGGGGAATCTGGAAAGAGGATACGTTCTCATCCTCATTTTCATTTTCAACCCGGTCATTTCCCAACAGATACAGCCTGCCGTTTTCCCGCCGCAGGCTGCGCAGGTTGGCAGAGGTATCTATGTAAGGCTCAGATTCGCCTGCATTATCCTTGTATATCAGTTCCGCAAAGAAGTCGTTGTCGCCATTGTCGCTGTTCAGGATAAATCTTAACAGACTGGGGGCATTGGAACGGGTACAGAGTTCCGTTGCCCACTGCCATTGGCTGTCCTCCAGCGGGGCAGCTATCAGCTCGTCCGGCGGGTAAACGCGTCCGGAGGATTCATCTTTCTGCGGTATTATCCAGTAGTCCTCTTCTCCTTCAGCGGGGGCTTTGTGGCAGTCATATATGGGAACCAGGTGTTTGTCACCCAAAATGCTCCCCTCTACATCGAAGGTAACCCAGTTCCCGTCAGGGGAAAAGGAACCTTTCAATGTTCTGTTCCCAGGGATGCCTTCATAGAGAAGCCAGGGGTCCTGAGAACCAAGGGTGTACAGCCAGACGAAGTGGGTATCCCAGAAGGAGGAACAGACATAAATCAGGAGCTGTGTGCCGTCGGGGGAGGGCAGGAGCTTTTCGATATAGAAGTCTCCCCTCATTTCGTTCCCGGAGGGTTCGAACCAGTCTTCCCAGAAATGGAAGTATTCGCCTGTGGTATCGTAAAAACCATAGCGGTAATCCACCTTTCTGAAAAACAGTTTTTCACTGAGATTCTTTTCGTCCAGCGCGGCGATATGGATTTCATTCTCTCCGCAGTCCCGCAGAAAGGCGCTCTTTGCCAGCAGATCACTGGTGGTATAAGTGTAGGCGTATATTTTTTTCACCGTAAAATCCCTTGACGGGTCGGTGGCTTCTGTTTCTTCTTCAGAAGGCTGGGACCTGGTGAGCAGAAAGGTTTGCTCTTCCGGGGTGCATCCTGTGAGCAGTAAAAGGACTGCCAGGAGAAGCAGGGGATGTTTTTTTGTTTTCTGTCTTATTACAGGTATCATTTGATCAGGCTCCCGTTCTGCATTTTTCGGCGGCTGCGTTTGTGAACCGTTTTTATTTCTGTTTTTTGGTCTGGAAGCCGGAGGGGACGCGGACACCGGTTTCCGCTTTCAGGCGGATGTAAAATATGGTCTGTACGCCGGGTTTGCTTTTTACATTGATCAGGCCATTGTGTTCATCCATGATTTTCCTGCATATGGACAGGCCCAGGCCGGAGCTTCCCTGTTCCCGGGAGTAAGCTTTGTCTACCCGGTAGAAGGGCTCAAATATTTTCTCCTGTTCTTCCCGGTTCAGGCCCTTTCCGCGATTGCGGACTGCCAGCCATACATAGCCTTTTTTCCGCACGCCGTCCATACGGATTGTAGTGTGGCTGTCGCCGTATTTGATGGCGTTGTCCACCAGGTTAATCAGCACCTGGCGTAAGCGTTCCTCCACACCCAGCACCCACAGGCTTTCCGGAAAATCCGTCTCAATCTGCATATCGTAGCGGGCTGCCTTGATTTCCAGCGCCTGGGCCACGCTTCGGGCAGTAAGGCTTAAATCAACCGGCACCCGTTTCATGTAGATGCCTTTGTCGGACATTTCCAGAAGCTGCAGTACCATCTGGTGCATCCGGGTGCTCTCCTGCAGAATCTGGTGCAGGCCCTGGTCAGTGAGATTTTTGTCCGCTCCCTGGTCGGCTTCCATGAGCTGAGCATAGCCCTGGATGGTGGTGAGGGGAGTTTTCAATTCATGGGTCATATTATTGTAGAATTCCTGGCGGCTGCCCAGCAGCTTGACAATCTGGTCCTTGTCCGCCTGCATTTTCTCAAATTGGGAGCCGATCATTTCCAGCATTACGCTGAAGTTTCTGGACAGCTCGCCCAC
>CANDMH010000151.1 GCA_947385785.1 uncultured Lachnospiraceae bacterium | reverse complement strand
ACACATCCGCGGGCCGGATTCCCTCCGACAAAGGCTACCGCTTTTATGTGGATGCCATGATGGAGGAGAAGGAACGGGAGGTCGGGGAGATACGGGAAATGAAGGAGATGCTGGTGGAGCGCCAGAGCAAGATTGAGACGCTGTTAAAGCAGGTGGCCAGAGTACTGGCACAGAATACCCAGTACGCCACCATGATATCCGCTCCCCGGTCAAAACGCAGCAAGTTGAAATTTATCCAGCTTTCCCGGGTGGATGCGCATCAGCTTCTGGCGGTGATTGTCCTGGAGGGAAATGTCCTCAAGAATAACATTCTGCCTGTGGAGGAGGAACTGGATGATGAGACGCTGTTGAAGCTGAATATCCTGATGAATACGACTCTGAACGGCCTGGCCATCGATGAGATCAATCTGGCGATGATTGCCGTGATGAAGCAGCAGGCGGGAATTCACAGCCATATCGTCAGCGAGGTCATCGATGCGGTGGCGGAAGCCATCAGGGCAGAGGAGGACCTGGAGATTTACACCAGCGGAACCAATAATATCTTTCGGTATCCGGAGCTGGCAGACCAGCAGAAAGCCAGTGAACTCATCAACACCTTCGAGGAGAAGAAGCTGTTGGGAGAGTTCCTGCAGGCCGGCCACACGGAGATGGAGGAAACCGGTATTCAGGTATATATCGGTTCGGAGACGCCGGTGCAGAGCATGAGGGATTGCAGCGTGGTCACGGCAACCTATGAATTGGGAGGCGGTATGAAGGGAACAATCGGTATCGTGGGACCCAAGCGGATGGATTATGACAAGGTAGTGACGACGCTGAGAACCATACAGACACAGCTGGATGAACTGTACAGGAGTGAAGAGAGGACATAGGACAGTTCATGGAGGGCCAGACGGCAGAGAATGGAATGCCTGCAGCATGCAGGGAAAATGTGTGAAGGAAAAGGACAGAAATGCCTTATTGTTATGGATACGCATTGATGCATGAGGGGGAAGGGCAGAAGCCGGTGCCGCATCTAAATGGAAAAAAGGAGGTCAGAGACTGAGGATATGGATGATCAGGAAGTAAAGACAGAAAAAGACCAAAACACATCCGAAGCTGAAAGCAGTACAGAGGAAAGTACAGAAGCAGGATCAGCGGAAGAGGCTGTGGAGGAAACAGAAGCTTCAGTGGAAGAACCCTCGGAAAGCACTGAGGAGGAAACCGAGACGGCTCCTCCGGAGGGAGAGGACCCGAAGACCTGGGCAGAGAAAAGGGCAGCGAAGAAACAGGCAAAGCTGGACAAAAAGGCCCAGGGCTACAAGGATCAGATCGAGCAGCTTGAAGATAAGGTAAAACGTCAGCTGGCTGAATTTGAAAATTTCCGCAACCGCACGGAGAAGGAAAAGCATGCCATGTTCGAAACGGGTGCAAAGAGTGTCATAGAGAAGATTCTTCCCGTGGTGGACAATTTTGAGAGAGGTCTGGCGACGGTGCCTGAGGATAAGAAGGAAGATCCCTTTGTTGACGGCATGGAGCGCATTTATAAGCAGCTTCTCACGGAACTGGAAAATATCGGCGTGAAGCCTATCGAAGCTGTGGGCAAAGAATTTGACCCCAATCTGCACAATGCTGTCATGCAGGTGGAGAGTGAGGAATACGAATCCGGCGTGGTGGCCCAGGAGCTGCAGAAGGGGTATACCTACCGCGACAGCGTGGTAAGGCACTCCATGGTGGCTGTGGTGCAGTAGCAGAGCATGTAAAGAGAGTAAGGTATCTTCTTTCCAAACAGATGTCTGGTATAAAGAGATATCTGGTGCAGGGAGATATCAGGTACAGAATCAGAAAACAGTATCCGCATCCACCAGAACGGAGGATTGTGCGGAACTATTATAGGAGGACAATTAGAAATGAGCAAGATCATCGGTATTGACTTAGGTACGACAAACAGCTGTGTTGCAGTTATGGAAGGTGGCAAACCCACCGTTATAGCGAATGCAGAAGGTGCGAGGACCACACCTTCCGTAGTGGCATTCACGAAGACCGGCGAGAGGCTGGTAGGCGAGCCTGCAAAGCGTCAGGCAGTTACCAATGCGGAGAAGACCATTGCGTCCATTAAGAGAGATATGGGTACGGATAACGGACGTTCCATTGACGGCAAGAGATATTCACCCCAGCAGATTTCCGCAATGATTCTCCAGAAGCTGAAGGCAGATGCGGAGAGCTATCTGGGAGAGAAGGTTACAGAGGCGGTTATCACGGTCCCCGCATATTTCAATGACGCCCAGCGTCAGGCCACCAAGGATGCGGGCAAGATTGCCGGCATGGAGGTAAAGCGTATCATCAACGAGCCTACGGCTGCCGCTCTGGCTTACGGCCTTGACAATGAAAAAGAGCAGAAGATCATGGTATACGATCTGGGCGGCGGTACCTTTGATGTGTCCATCATCGAGATCGGCGACGGCGTAATCGAAGTGCTGGCGACCAACGGCGACACGCATCTGGGCGGCGATGACTTCGATAATAAAGTCATTCAGTGGATGTTATCCGAGTTTAAGAAGGCGGAAGGCGTTGACTTAAGCGGTGACAAGATGGCGATGCAGAGATTGAAGGAAGCTGCCGAGAAGGCAAAGAAAGAGCTTTCCAGCGCCATGACCACCAATATCAACCTGCCTTTCATCACCGCAACGGCAGAGGGACCCAAGCATTTCGACATGAACCTGAGCCGTGCGCAGTTTGACGAACTGACACATGACCTGGTTGAGAAGACTGCCATCCCCGTGCAGAATGCCATGAGAGATGCAGGACTGACCAACGCCGATCTGGGGCAGGTGCTTCTGGTAGGCGGTTCCACCCGTATTCCCGCGGTTCAGGATAAAGTAAGGCAGCTGACCGGCAAAGAGCCCAGCAAGTCCTTGAATCCGGATGAGTGTGTGGCAATCGGCGCTTCTGTACAGGGCGGCAAGCTGGCAGGCGATGCCGGCGCAGGCGATATCCTGCTGCTGGATGTAACCCCGCTTTCCCTGTCCATCGAGACCATGGGCGGTGTGGCTACCAGACTGATTGAGAGAAATACCACCATCCCCACCAAGCACAGCCAGATTTTCTCCACTGCCGCAGACAATCAGACGGCTGTGGATATCAATGTGGTACAGGGTGAGAGACAGTTTGCAAGGGACAACAAGTCTCTGGGACAGTTTCGCCTGGACGGAATTCCGCCCGCAAGGAGAGGTGTTCCTCAGATCGAGGTTACCTTCGATATCGATGCCAACGGCATCGTGAACGTATCCGCCAAGGATCTGGGAACAGGCAAAGAGCAGCATATCACCATCACTGCAGGCTCCAATATGTCCGATGCCGAGATCGAAAGGGCAGTGAAAGAAGCAGCGGAGTTTGAAGCGCAGGATAAGAAGCGCAAGGAAGCCGTAGAGGCAAGGAACGAGGCGGACTCCTTCGTATTCCAGACCGAGAAGGCACTCAACGAAGTGGGAGACAAGATCAGCGACAGCGAGAAATCAGCGGTTCAGGCTGACCTGGATGCAGTGAAGGCTGTTCTGGACAGGACAAAAGATCAGGAGATGAGTGACAGCGATGTGGATGAGCTGAAGGCTGCAAAAGAGAAGCTGATGAACAGCGCCCAGAGCCTGTTTACCAAGATGTATGAGAATATGCAGCAGGCACAGGGCGGTCAGGCAGGCCCGGATATGAGCGGCGCTACAGATGCGGGAAGCAGTTCCGCTCCTGATGATGATGTAATTGACGGAGATTTCCGCGAGGTATAACGGAATGAAGATTTTCTAAGCGGTCAAAGTACGCCCACTAAGAAAATCGAAATCATTTCGGGAAGAATGCCCAGGCGAATACAGTTCGCTTTGTGTGGGCATTCTTCCGGTTTTGCGGCAGGTGCTGAAGTCATGTGTAAGGCGCTGAGGTTATTGGCTTTTATTTGCTGCAAATCACAGGTTTAATCTTCATATTTTTTGAGGGAAGCGCTGTCAGATATAGAGGAGGGAACACAGGGGAGGGTATCCGCTGTGTCCTTTCGCTATGTATACTGCGCCAATGAAATTTGCAGTAAACTATAACGAAAGACCGCCAGCCATATAGGAAGGCGAAACATCCATGGTGGTGAGCTGGAGCAGGGTAATGGAGAAAGAGAGATATGATTATATAGATACGTTGAGGCTGTGTTCTATACTTTTTATTGTTCTTTCCCATTTTGACGGAGAATGCTTTTATTATCTGACAGGAATTTCAATGATGCAGACGCACCTTGCAAAGAACGGAAGGCTTGGATTGCTTATGTACGGGTGGACGGGAAAATATGCGTTGGCCCTTCTTTGCGTTATCAGCGGGTTTCTTACGGCGATGAAATATGCCAAAAAAAAGGAATGTGATGTGGGTGAATTCATCATCGGCAGGTATTTTCGCCTGATGCTTCCGGTGATGGCCAGCAGTTTTCTTTTCGGCATTGTGCTGAAGCTGAAGGGAGAGCCTGTCAATGTGCGGGCATATTTGAAAACGGCTTTGATTCCGGGATGGAGTGAGGCCAATCGAAATCTGTGGTGTATTGGATCTTTTCTGGTGGGAAATATTTTGATCTGCCTGATCTGTTATCTGCGGATCCGCGGTTTCCGGCCGACGATACTGTATCCGGGCCTGCTTTTGCTACTGGTGCTGCTGGGCGATGTCTGGCTGCTGGCCACAGTGGCCGGCGGTTTCTGCTATGAGGCGGCCTGGAGACTGAAGCAGAGCGGACTGGCAGGTAACTGGTGGCTGTTGGGTATCCTGCCCATGGTGTGGCTGCTGCCCAGAGGGGAGGAGAGCACGGTGATCTATTACCGTGATATTGCGGCCGCAATGCTTATTATGGTGGCGTTTTACTGTCTGCCTGTCTTACAGAGACTGTTTGCCTGCAGGTTTTTGAAGCCGCTGAAGAAGTGTTGCTATTCACTGTTTGTAGTACATGGAATGACGCTCTTTTTGCTTGGGCCGGCATGGAATCTTGTACAGAGGCTGGGCATCGGCAGCGGAGGCGGAATCTTTATCTGTTTATTTGCGATTATTTTTTGCATTGACCTTGCGGCAGCGTATGTGGTATATTATGTATCTGAGGTCAAATTATACAGGACGATTGTGAAACGGTTTCTGCCGGACAGATAAGCGTAAGAGAGTTCAGGGTTGGATGCCTGGCTGCGGACAGCAGAGATCAGAGGAGAATGCGCTGCCTCAGGGCGGCAGAATACAGGATAGGGTGAAGAGGTGTAACAATGGCAGAGCAGAAGCGAGACTATTATGAAGTCCTTGGCGTGGACAAAAGTGCAGATGATGCTGCAATCAAGAAAGCATACCGTGTTCTGGCGAAGAAGTATCATCCGGACATGAATCCCGGGGATGCGGAGGCGGAGAAGAAATTCAAAGAAGCTTCGGAAGCGTATGCTGTGCTCAGTGACCCGGATAAGCGGCGCCAGTATGACCAGTTCGGGCATGCGGCCTTTGAGGGAGGCGCAGGCGGAGCAGGCGGCTTTGATTTCAGCGGAGCGGATTTCGGCGATATTTTCGGCGATATCTTCGGTGATCTTTTTGGCGGCGGGCGCAGCAGATCCCGCAGCAATGGCCCCATGAAGGGCGCAAATCTTCGGACCAGCGTGCGCATTACTTTCGAGGAGGCCGTATTTGGCTGTAAGAAAGAGATAGAACTGAATGTGAAGGAGACCTGTAAGACCTGTAACGGATCCGGCGCGAAGCCGGGAACCAGTCCCGAGACCTGTCCGAAGTGCGGCGGTAAGGGACAGGTAATGTTTACGCAGCAGTCTCTCTTCGGAACGGTCCGCAATGTGCAGACCTGTCCGGACTGCCAGGGCAGCGGCAAGATTATCAAAGAAAAATGTGCCGACTGCCGCGGAACGGGGTACATCGCAATGAAGAAACGGTATTCCGTTGATATTCCCGCCGGAATTGACAACGGACAGTCCACCCGTATGCCTGGCCTGGGAGAGCCGGGAATCAATGGTGGCCCCAGAGGTGATGTGCTGATAGAAGTGATTGTGGGGCGTCATCCTATTTTTCAAAGGCAGGATTTCGACATTTACTCCACGGTGCCTGTTTCGTTTGCTGTGGCGGCGCTGGGCGGCGAGGTAATGATTGATACGGTGGACGGCAAAGTGATTTATGATGTGAAGGCCGGTACACAGACGGATACCAGGATCAGGCTTCGCGGCAAGGGCGTACCGTCATGGCGGAACAAAGATGTGCGCGGCGACCATTATGTTACGCTGGTGGTACAGGTTCCGGATAAGTTGAAGCCTGAGGCGAAGGAATTGCTGCGCCAGTTTGATGAAATCACCGGGGATTCCCTGAATGCAGCGAAAGCGGCTACAGAACAGGAGCAGCACGGCGGTGAGAGCAAAGAGAACACGACAGAAGGCAAAAAGAAGAAGCGCTGGAAATTATAAGGTTGATATTGACAGGGATTAGGAACTGTAGAGGTTTTGAAATGGATAAAAAATTCCGTATTCCCATAGCTTTCTGTATGGCGGCTGCCTGGATTTTTTTCATCAATTGCAGTGCGGGCATTTTCTTTGAAACCAATGATGATCGTTTGATTTCGGAGATTTTTTCCGGGGCAATGACAGGTACTCCGGAGGCTCATGCTTATTATGTGGATTATATCCTGGGCTTTATACTGTCCCTGCTTTACCACATGACAGCGGAGGTTCCGTGGTATGGGGGCATGCTTGTGCTGTTTCAGTTTCTGTGCTGGTTCTTTACTGCGAATGCGTTCCTTGGCCGTTGTAAAAGCAGGAGCGACTGTTTCCGGGCATTTGTGTGCTGTATTCTTCTGTATGCCGCCGGGTTTTATGTCATTGCCGGGATACAGTTTACATCCACGGCCGCGCTTCTGGCCATAACCGGGTACCTTTGCTTCCTGCTTTACCCTGAGGGGAAAGGGCGGTATGTACTTTTCTTTCTGTTTGAACTTCTGGCTTTTCTGCTGCGAAGCAATGCAATGCTCATGATTCAGCCCATGGGTTTTCTGATGCTTTCCGGATATTATATTCAAGACCGCCAGAATTTACTTATTTGTCCAGGGCCAGAATCTGGCAGGCGGTCTTTCGTTATAATCGATGACTGCAATTCTATTCGGCGTGCAGTATATTTTGCAAAACGGAAGCTGTATTGCTTTCACGCATTTTCCGGGAAGGGATGGGTAAAAAACTGTGTCCCTCTGCTGTGGGCGGCAGGGCTTGTGCTTGTTGTGCTGCTTGTGGGCAAAGGCAGTCATTTCCTTTTCCATGGAGGCCCGGAGTGGAAGGAATACGAAAAGATCAATGAAGCGGTTACGGCTATCACGGATTATGCTGACATTCCGGAATATGCTCAGGTCCGTTCCATTCTTGAAAAATACAATGTGACGGAAAAACAATATGCTGCCTTTGGTGTGTATACGATGCTTGATGAAAATCTTTCCGGTGACTGTCTGTTGGAAATTGCGGAAGTGGCCCGTAACCGTGATGTGAAACCGGGAGCGGCGCAGATATGCAGGCGGTTTCTGGAGGGCTATACCGTTGGAGAAAGTTCGGGGGAATTAAATCTGCTGCTGATGGCTGGGTGGGCGGCTGTGTTGGTTTTTCTTGTTATTGAGAGATGCTTTTCCCTTCTGTTCCCGTTGGCAGGGCTTTTCCTTGGGCGCAGCGCCATGTGGACATTTTTGCTCTATGGGGAAAGGACGCCGCCCAGGGTGATGGTTCCGCTGTATTTAGGGGAGATTGCACTGCTGTTATGTCTGCTGTTTTTGAGTGGCGTGAGTAAGAGCATGCTGCGAAATAAAACCGGAAATACGGAATTGAGAATAGAAAAATATGCTTTTTTGAAAAGAAATCTGTCTGCAGTGCTGCTGTTATTGCTTCTGCCTTTTGGGGCAAAGGCACTGGAGACACAATACAGGGATTTTTCTGCGGCACATGATGCCGAAGCTGTTTATTTCAGCGGCATGCGGGACATGGTGTCCTATTGTAACGAGCATCCGGAAAAACGATTTCTTATAGATTCCAGTTCGTTGATTTATTATCGGGGCAGTGCCTTCGAGACCGAAATATACGGACAGCGGAACGGCGTGATTACGGGCTGCTGGTATTCCGGCGCTCCTGGACTCTGCCAGTATACGAAGGATTATTTTGCGGACAGCAGTGTAATATACCTGATTGCTTCCGCTGATATGGAAATGCAGTATGGCAGGGTGCTGGAGTATCTGGAGGAGAAGCTTGGCACCGACGCTTATCTGGAGGATGCGTTTACGGCTTCCAATGGCGGGGAATATCTGATTTACGGACTTCAAAAAAATTAAAAAATTCTGCAAGGTTTTTACTGTGTCCGTCGTATTACAGATGAAAGCAGTAAATACGGAATACCTACGGAAGGAAGGAAACGAAAATGAAGAAACTGTTAATTACGGGAGCAGCATTCATACTTGTGGCAGGAATAGGGATAACGGCTGCGGCGGCAGGGCCGAATCTGTTCGCAGCCGGGACCATCAAGCCCGGAAGCGTACGGCAGCGTCACATGAGCCATCTACAGTGGCATTTGAACGGGCGAAATTGTGTGACGGTAAATGCAGGCAGGATTGGCGGCCGGGATGTAACATACGGGGCACATCATGCGGAAGCGGAAGAGTGCGACCGGACAGATACCCTGGCTGCTGCGGTTGTGGACAGGGCTGGAAGCTGTCACATATCGGACGGGTACTGCATGAACTGGAGCGACGCAGACGGAGACGGAGTGTGCGACCTGTGCAGGAATCCGGCATACCATGAGAATGGTGCGGCGTCGAGCGTAGGAGGAGGCTGCCATATAACGGACGGGTACTGCATGAACTGGAGCGACGCAGACG
>CANDMH010000150.1 GCA_947385785.1 uncultured Lachnospiraceae bacterium | reverse complement strand
AAATGGACTGCCGTGTGGAGCGCATACTCACCAGAACCCGGTCAAAAAAGAAGCGTGCTTGAATTTCCGGATATATCACCGGATTTAGATGCAAAATATTGCAAAAGAATACCCTGACCTATTGACATACGGCAAATTCTGTAGTAGGATAACATCAGACCGCAAAATTAAATAGGATTTCTCTTATTCAGAGTCGGTGGAGATACATAGGATCGATGAAGCCGCGGCAACCCCATTGAGGAAGGTGCCCACCTGAGCGAGTGTTTTTCGAACAATAAGAGGATTTGATATCGACAGATTTAAGTCCGCTTATTTTGATAAGCGGGCTTTTTGAATCTTTCACGGGTTCATTCCCCGCAGCTTGCTTCGACCAGAATTTTGCCATGCAAAGCGAGGTTGGGGTTAATACCCCGCAGCTTGCTGTGGGGAAGTTTATTGTACAGACCCATGTTGAAGAAGAGAACAGTGTGAGCAGAATGCTTACAGAAAGGAAGACAAACAAATGGAAAAACATTTATTTACATCAGAATCCGTTACGGAAGGGCATCCCGACAAAGTCTGCGATGCCATATCGGACGCTGTCCTGGATGCCTGCATGGAGCAGGATCCCATGAGCCGTGTGGCCTGCGAGGCAGTCAGCTGTACGGGCTTTGTGCTGGTAACCGGTGAGATTACTACCACGGCTAATATAGACATCCCTGGAATTGTACGGAAAACCGTTAATGAGATTGGCTATAATGATTCCAGAGTGGGATTTGACGGAAATACCTGTGCCGTCATGGTGGCATTGGACAAACAGTCCCCCGACATAGCCATGGGGGTTGACAGGGCGCTGGAGGCCAGGGAGACCAACATGGATGATGCCCAGCTGGAGGCCATCGGCGCAGGGGACCAGGGCATGATGTTCGGCTATGCGGTCAATGAGACGTCGGAACTGATGCCCTATCCCATAGCTCTGGCGCATAAGCTGACAAGGCAGCTGACGAAGGTCCGTAAGGACGGCACTCTGCCTTACCTGCGGCCCGACGGCAAGAGCCAGGTGTCCGTGGAATATGACGAAAACGGCAGGCCTGTCCGCCTGGAGGCAGTGGTTCTCTCCACTCAGCATGACGAGAATGTGAGCCAGGAGCAGATTCATAAGGATATCCGGAAGTACGTATTTGATCCCGTACTGCCCGCAGAGCTGATTGACGGGGAGACAAAATTTTTCATCAATCCCACAGGACGTTTCGTCATCGGCGGGCCTCACGGAGACGCGGGCCTCACCGGGCGCAAAATCATCGTTGACACCTACGGCGGAGCCGCCCGCCACGGCGGCGGCTGCTTTTCCGGCAAGGACTGCACGAAGGTGGACAGAAGCGCTTCCTATGCCGCCCGTTATGTAGCGAAGAATATTGTGGCTGCAGGTCTGGCGGACAAATGCGAGATTCAGCTCTCCTATGCCATCGGCGTCGCCCGGCCAACCTCCATTATGGTGGATACCTTCGGTACCGGGAAGCTGAGCAATGAGAGGCTGGTGGAGATTATCCGGGAGAACTTTGACCTGCGCCCGGCCGGCATTATTAAAATGCTTGACCTGCGTCGGCCGATTTACAGGCCCACGGCGGCATACGGCCATTTCGGGCGGGATGATGTGTCCCTGCCCTGGGAGGCTGTGGATAAGGCTGAGGTCCTGAGGAAATATCTGTAGATACGATAGTTACCTGCAAATAAAAGCTTTACACCATATGCATTGACTGTTATAATAAAGATGTCACATACTGAGAATGCGCTCGTAGAAAGCAGGTGATTATCGATGACGGAAGGTGAAATGCTTAAAATATCGGTGGAAGAATTTTCAAGGCTGCAGGACTATATGGTATCCTGTGAGAAGACATCAGAAGTGTATAAGAAAATGAAAAGAAGATATATTGAATTAAAGGTCATACTTACCGCATCTGGCGTCAATCTTACAGAGCTGGATATCATTAAGGAATAGCGGACAGATTGCACATGAGGTGTAAAGCCTATCATCAAGGAAGGGCTTTACACCATTTTCTTTTTTGGAATAATATGTCCGAAAGCTTTACAAACCTTCCCGATTTCAGTATTATTATAGAAGAAAAGCCCTGCGGAAGAGAGACTGGCTGCGGGAAAGCCTGTCCCCGGGCGTCTGCATGGATATCACAGAATGAAAAAGGAGAAGCTCACATGGCATTCGCACACCTTCACGTCCACACGGAATATTCCCTCCTGGACGGCTCCAACAAAATAAAAGAATACGTCTCCCGGGTGAAGGAGCTGGGAATGGACAGCGCCGCCATTACGGACCACGGCGTCATGTACGGTGTCATCGATTTCTATCGTGCGGCGAAGGCGGCGGGCATCAAACCGGTGCTGGGGTGCGAGATTTATGTGGCGCCCAATTCCCGCTTTGACAAGGAGCTTACCGGAGGGGAGGACAGATACTATCATCTGGTGCTCCTGGCGGAGAATCATACCGGGTATTCCAATTTAATGAAGATTGTCAGCAAGGGATTTACGGAGGGATTTTACTACAAGCCCAGAGTAGATATGGAGATTCTGAACCGCTATCACGAAGGGATTATCGCCCTGTCGGCATGTCTTGCGGGAGAGGTGCAGCGCTGCATTTCCAAAGGACAGCCGGAGGAGGCGCGCAAAATGGCCAGGAAGTATGAAGAGTGCTTCGGAAAGGGAAATTTCTTTCTGGAGCTGCAGGACCACGGGATACCGGAACAGCGTATGGTAAATACGGAGCTTCTGAAGATGAGCCGCGAGCTGGACATTCCGCTGGTTGCCACCAATGATGTTCATTATACCTATGCCGAGGATGCGGATTCCCATGATATCCTGCTGTGCCTCCAGACCAATAAAAAACTGGCGGACGAGGACAGGATGCGCTATGAGGGCGGCCAGTATTTCGTGAAGAGCGAGGAGGAGATGAAGGGACTCTTCCCCTACGCCTGGGAGGCGGTGGAGAACACTCAGCGCATTGCCGACAGGTGCAATGTGGAAATCGAGTTCGGGGTTACCAAGCTGCCCAGGTATGAGGTGCCGGAGGGATATGATTCTTGGGGATATCTGAATAAACTGTGCGATGACGGCCTGAAGGAACGTTATGGCGACGGGGAGAAGCCGGCGGGCGATACGGGACAGACGCTGCGGGAGAGACTTGACTACGAGCTATCCGTCATTCGCCGGATGGGATACGTGGATTACTTTCTGATTGTGTGGGATTTCATCAATTACGCCAGGAGCAACGGAATTCCCGTGGGTCCCGGGCGGGGCTCCGCCGCGGGCAGCATCGTGGCATATTGCCTGAAGATTACGAATATAGAACCCATTCGGTACAATCTGCTGTTTGAGCGTTTTCTGAATCCGGAGCGTGTATCCATGCCCGATATCGATGTGGACTTCTGCTATAACCGCAGGCAGGAGGTAATTGATTACGTGGGCAGGAAGTACGGCAGCGAGAAGGTGGTGCAGATTGTGACTTTCGGTACCCTGGCGGCGAAGGGGGTAATCCGGGATGTGGGACGTGTCATGGACCTGCCCTATGCTTTTGTGGATTCCATTGCCAGGATGATTCCGGGGGAGTTAAATATCACCATTGACAAGGCTCTGGAGAAGAATCCGGAATTTCATAAGCTTTACGGAGAGGACGAGCAGGTGCGCCGTCTCATCGACATGTGCAGGCGTCTGGAGGGACTGCCCAGGCACAGTTCCATGCATGCGGCGGGAGTGGTCATCTGTCCGGAGGCGGCGGACGAGTTCGTGCCGCTGTCCCGGGGAAGCGACGGTTCCATCACCACCCAGTTTACCATGACCACGCTGGAGGAGCTGGGACTCCTGAAAATGGATTTCCTGGGACTCAGGACGCTGACGGTGATTCACGATACCGTGAAATTCGTGGAACAGACCCGGGGGAAGAAGGTTGACATCGATAATGTGGATTTCGATGATCCCAAAGTATATGAATATCTCAGCGCCGGCAAAACCGACGGTATCTTCCAGCTGGAAAGCGCGGGAATGAAAAATCTGATGAAGGAACTGCGTCCCCGGAGTCTGGAGGATATTATTGACGGTATTTCGTTATACCGTCCTGGCCCCATGGACTCCATACCCAAATACATCAAAGGCAGGAGCGATAAGAGCTCCATAGCATATGCCTGTCCTGAGCTGGAGCCAATTCTTTCGCCCACCTACGGCTGTATCATTTACCAGGAGCAGGTCATGCAGATTGTCCGGGATCTGGGCGGGTACACCATGGGCCGAAGCGACCTGGTGCGCCGTGCCATGAGTAAGAAGAAGCATTCCGTTATGGAGAAGGAGCGGGCGAATTTTATCTACGGAAACGAGGCGGAAGGGGTGCCGGGCTGTGCCTCCAGGGGAATAGACGAGCAGGTGGCAAACGGTATCTTTGACGATATGATAGACTTTGCCGAGTACGCCTTCAATAAATCCCACGGGGCAGGATATGCGGTGGTGGCCTATCAGACTGCTTATCTGAAATACTATTATCCGGTGGAATTTATGGCGGCGCTTATGACCTCCGTTATCGATAATACCAAGAAGGTGTCGGAATATATCCTGACCTGCAGGGCCATGGGGATTACCCTGCTGCCGCCGGATATCAATCAGGGACTGAGCGGCTTTTCCGTCAAAGGGGACAGCATCCGTTATGCCCTGACCGCCATCAAGGGGGTGGGGCGCTCCGCTATCGACAGCCTGGTAAAGGAACGGGAAGAGAGAGGGCTGTTTACCAATCTGAATGATTTTATCACCCGGGTGGCGGATAAGGATGTGAACAAGCGCGCCGTGGAGAACTTTATCAAGGCGGGGGCGCTGGACAGCCTGGGCGGCACAAGGAAGCAGTTTATGAGCGTCTATGTGCAGATTATGGACCATATCGCCAGGGATAAGAGAAACAACCTGGCGGGACAGATGTCCCTGTTTGACATTGCGGAGGAATCCCAGAAAGAGGAATTCGACATCCGCATGCCGGATGTGGGGGAGTATCCCAAGGAGATGCTTCTGGCATTTGAAAAGGAGGTGCTGGGAATCTATGTAAGCGGTCATCCGCTGGAATCGGATCAGGCGCTTCTGGAGCAGTATATCACCAATACCACCAATGATTTTATCCTGGACGAGGAGAGCGGAAAGGCGGCTCTGGAGGATCAGGCGAGAGTGGTGATCGGGGGCATGATTGCGGATAAAAGTATCAAGTACACCAAGAACGACAAGGTCATGGCATTCCTGAATCTGGAGGATCTGGTGGGAAATGTGGAGGTAGTGGTGTTTCCCAGGGATTACGAACAGTACAGCGGGCTGCTGGCGGAGGAGGCAAGGGTCTTTATTCAGGGCAGGGCGAACGTGGAGGAAGAGAAGGACGGGAAACTGCTCTGTGAGCAGATTGTCAGCTTTGAGGAGGCCAGGAAGGCAAACGGCAGGCCCATATTCAGGAGCCGGTATGGAGGGGGAAGCGGCGGTAACGGAAGCTGGCAGAACCGGAATAACGGAAACGGCCAGCCCGGTAGCGGCAATGGGCAGAATTGGAATGATGGGAACGGCCAGCCTGGTAGCGGCAATGGGCGGAATTGGAATAATGGGAACGACCAGCCTGGTAACGGAAGCTGGCAGAACCGGAATAACGGAAACGGCCAGCCCGGTAACGGAGGACAGAACCGGAATAACGGAAATGGCGGTCCCGCAGGCGGGCAGAACACCGGCCGAAAGCCGGGATTCCCCAGGGGACTGTGGATCCAGTTTCCCGATGCTGACAGCTATTATGCGAGAGAGCAGGAGCTGCTTTCCGGCATTGCGGATTCTGACGGCAGCGATGATGTGGTGATATATCTGAAGGATGCCAAAGCTTTCAGAATACTTCCCCCTGACCGCCGGGTAAAGGCGGACAGCAGTCTCATGGAGAAACTGGGGGAGAGGTTTGGCCGGGAAAATGTAAAAATCCGCTAAATATACGCAAGTCCTATTGAAAAACCGATAAAAAAGGTATAAAATGTTTCGTGACGGAATGACAGGAGGAGCAAGTTATGGCTGATAATATTAAAACAATTGCAGTTTTGACCAGCGGCGGAGATGCGCCGGGTATGAATGCCGCCATCAGGGCGGTAGTCCGTACTGCTATTTATAGGGGACTGAAGGTAAAAGGAATCAAAAAGGGCTATAATGGCCTGCTGAATGAGGATATCATTGATATGCAGCCCCGCAATGTGTCCGATATTATCCAGAAGGGCGGTACCGTTCTGGGTACGGCCAGGTGTCTGGAGTTTAAGAAGGCGGAATATCAGCAGAAGGCGGCCGAAATCTGCAGAAAGCACGGAATTGACGGTGTGGTTGTAATCGGAGGCGACGGTTCCTACCGGGGAGCCCAGGCCCTTTCCAGACAGGGAATCAATGCGGTGGGCATCCCGGGTACCATTGACCTGGATATTGCCTGCACGGACTATACCATAGGTTTCGACACGGCTGTAAATACTGCCATGCAGGCCATCGACAAGGTAAAGGACACGTCCTCTTCTCATGAGCGCTGCAGCATCATTGAGGTAATGGGGCGCCATGCGGGTTATATCGCGCTGTGGTGCGGTGTCGCCAACGGCGCGGAGGACATTCTGCTTCCGGAGAATTATGATTACAACGAGCAGGAAATCGTGAATCATATTATTGAGAGCCGCAAGAAGGGCAAGATCCACCATCTCATCATCAACGCGGAGGGCATTGGCCATTCTACCTCCATGGCAAAGAGAATTGAGGCGGCCACCGGCGTGGAAACCAGGGCTACGATCCTGGGTTACATGCAGAGAGGCGGAAGCCCGACGGCAAAGGATCGTTATTACGCTTCGATCATGGGCGCCTATGCGGTGGACGTCATGCTGGAAGGCAAGACCAACAGAGTGGTTGGCTACAGATACGGCGAGTTTACGGATTTTGGTATTGAGGAAGCCCTGATGATGCAGAAGGATATCGACAGATACCAGTACGAAGTAGCCAGGATGCTGGCAATCTGATCATGATTACCAGCAGTTCAAACCAAAGAGTGAAGCAGATCATACAATGGCAGAGTAAGGCGAAGGAAAGACGGAGCGCCGATATTTTTCTGGCGGAAGGCTTTAAGATGTTCGAAGAGGCTCCGGAACCGTGGATTCGGGAGGTCTATATTTCCGACGGCATCCGGGACAGGATCTCTGCCATTCCGGGCATGGGGGAAAAGCTGGTCAGGACCGGGTGCGAGACTGTGAGTCCGGAAGTGTTCCGGAAGATGTCGGACACCCAAAGCCCCCAGGGAATTCTGTGTGTCCTGAAGCGCCCGCGGTACAGTCTGGAAGAGTTGCTGTCCGTCCCCGCGCCGCTGTTTCTCGTGTTGGAGAATCTTCAGGATCCGGGGAATCTGGGAACCATTGTCAGGACCGGCGAGGGCGCGGGAGTTACCGGCATTATAATGGGAGCCGGAACAGCCGATATCTATAATCCCAAAACCATTCGGGCGACCATGGGCTCCGTTTTCCGGGTTCCTTTTGTGTACATGGAGAATTTGAGCCAGGCAGTGGGGCAGCTGCGGGAAAACGGTGTCAGAGTGTATGCTGCCCATCTGGAAGGAGAGCGATACTATGACAGCTTTTCCTTCCGGGAGGGGACAGCATTCCTGATTGGCAACGAGGGAGCGGGACTCAGCAGTGAGCTGGCCTCCCAGGCGGATTCTTACCTGAAGATTCCCATGGAAGGCAGTGTGGAATCTCTGAATGCGGCTATAACTGCGGCGATTCTGATGTATGAAACGCATCGTCAGAGACAGAAGTATAGCGTCTGCTGAAGGGGAGTTTTATTTTCTGTGGCTACGATATTGCTTCCGAATACATCGCGCAGGAGCACGTCTCCGACGGAGACGGGGAGCGAAACGGTGCGGGTTTTTAGAAGGCGCATGCAGTCCATGAGGTTTTGTTTTGGGATGGGTCTATCCGTTTTTACGGAAAGCATCCGGCCGTCTTCGCATCGCATTGTGGTAGTCAGGGTGCGCACAGGGTGGCAGATCTCCGCTTCCGCGTAGGCGGCGCCTCTTTTGCAGGTATTGCCTGTGATTTCCAGGATGAGGTTGCCCTCATGTTTTATTGTGATGGGGCAGCCTATGGGACATATGATGCAGGTCAGGTTTGTTTCTGTCATTCAGGCAGTTCCTCCAGTTCCAGCTTCAGTTCGGAGACACCGGACAGAAGCTCTTTTTTTATTCTTATGGTTTCCATTTCTCCGGGGGCAGCTTTTCGCTTTTTCACGGAGTGCAGGACTTTCCGGAAAGCGGCAGCTTCCTGGAAAAGCTCTGTTTCACGGCTCAAGTCATTGATTCGGGAAACAGAAGCATTCATTTCTCCGACAATGCGGATTTCCACATTATTATACCGGTTAGATACCCGGAAATAGAGGGTCGTGTCCTCACGGCGGGTGAGCTTTTGGGGAACGGTATAACGTATTTTCCCGTCTGTGGAAACAGGAATGGAACATTCCGGGGTCAGCTGTCCGTTAATGTACGCAGCGGCGCTTTTTCCGGCAATTTCCGCTTCCCTGGAGACGAAATCCACCAGGTCGTGCACATGGAGGACATTGCCGCAGGAGAAGATTCCCGGAATTTCCGTCTGCCTGTCCTGATCTGCAATGGCGCCTCCGGTGGCGGGGTCCATTCGGAGGCCGGCCTGCAGGGAAAGCTCGTTCTCCGGAATCAGGCCCACGGACAGGAGAAGTGTGTCGCAGGGGATATATTCTCCTGTCTCTGGCAGAGGTCTGCGCTTTTCGTCCACTTTCGCGATGGTGACGCCGGTAATCCGCTCTTTTCCATGAGATCGGAAGAGCACACGTCTGAACTCCAGTCACAGCCTCATATC
>CANDMH010000149.1 GCA_947385785.1 uncultured Lachnospiraceae bacterium | reverse complement strand
CGCAAAGGAACGCGCCTTTTATCGGAAGCATGGGGATTGCTTCCGATAAGACATATTTTCGGGACTTGCCTCATATATTGATATAACGGACAGGCTTTTGAAACGCAGCCGTCCGGTGAGGAAAGGACTGAGGAATATGTACAAAAAGGCAGTGGCATTACTGATATCATTGGCGGTCACACTGATGGCATGTGTCCTGTGTGTGAGAGAGCTGGACGCAGTGGGACTTTATTCGGTGCCTGTCCAGAGCCTGAAGCTGAGGCTTCGGGAGCTGGAAGCCGAGTGGGCAGGAAAGGCGGAGGCCGTGAAAGAGGACGGGGAAAAAGGCCTTGGCATCGCGGACGTGGCGGTTTCCGGGCAGCGGACCGTGGCCTTTCTTGTGGTGGAACAGCAGTATGTGTATGACCTGTCGGATACGGATTTGGAGGTGCTGCTGCGAATTGTGGAGGCGGAAGCGGGCAATGAGGATGAGGACGGAAAGCTTCTGGTGGCGAACGTGGTACTGAACCGGCTGAACAGCGAAGCCTTTCCCGATACGGTAACCGACGTGGTATTCCAGAGGGAAAAAGGGGTATCACAGTTTTCGCCGGTATCCAACGGAAGTTACTACAGGGTAAAGGTCAGCGAGGAGACGGTCAGCGCAGTGGAACGGGCGCTGATGGGGGAGGATATCTCCCAGGGGGCACTGTACTTTGTGGCCAGGAAGTATGCGGACAGCCGGAAGGTGGAATGGTTCGACAGGAATCTTACATATCTGTTCGTGCATGGGGGGCATGAATTCTTTAAATGAGAGCAAATGCTGTATATCGGAAGGGGCTTTCTTGAACCTGATATAGTTTAGAATGATGTATTCCTGGCCTGGACAGGTTAGTAAATTCTGGCGGTCTTGAGTATGCTTGACTGGTGAAAATAATTATGTTACTGTATGATGAAAAGCGGATATGCAATGAAGAAAAAGGCAAAATGAGATGCAGGCGGGCAGGAACGGGATTACGGCAGATAAGAGGAGAACATTGCGATGAGATTTGCAGTTATTTCTGATATACACGGAAATTTACCGGCACTGGATACCATTGTGGAGGATGCGGAAAGGAACCATACCGACGGTTTTCTTTTTGCGGGGGACTATTGCCTGGGCAATCCTTATCCTGACGGCTGCATCGCAAGGATGCGGGAGCTTGCAGAGCAATATATCTGCTGTGCTGTCCGGGGAAACCAGGAGGCGTATTTTGAGAGGATGCCCGATGAAGCGTCTGCGCGGACGGATGGAAACGGGCAGATTATATACTGGTGCCATAGAAATATTGTTCCCGAAAATCTGGAGTATATCTTAAAGCTTCCAAATCGTCTGTGCTTTCCATGCCAGGGACGTTCTGTTTATCTGGCACATTCCTCTGCCGATTTTATAGCGGACAGCGAACATCGTAAATGGAGTCCGTCAAAACTGCTGAAAAGGTACGGAGGCTCTTTTGCCGCACCGGAAGAGTTACAGAAGGATATCGGACACTATTTTCAAACGGACAGGCAGTTTCGGGAGAGGCTTGCCGAATTGCCGGAGGGAATCTATATCTTTGGCCATTCGCATATCCAGTGGAGCTATATGACGGAGGACCGCAGAAAAGTGCTGATCAATCCGGGCGCCTGCGGCCTGCCTGTAGACTGTGTGGCAGAGGGGATACCCTATACAATACTTGAGATTACGGATACATGCGGGGTGAGTCTGGAAGAAAAAAGAGTTCCCTTCGATATGGACGGGTACCTTGCTCTGTTCCGGAAAAGCATTCAATTCCGGGAAGTACCTGTCTGGAGTCGTTTGATCATGAAACAGTTGGAAACCCGTAAGGAGTATATTTCCCTCTTTCTGCAGTATATGGAAGAATACGCTGGGAAAATGGGGGAAACGCGCCGCCCGTTTCCGCTTCCGGTGTGGGAAAAGGGATTTGAACTGTGGTACCGTACTCTTTTTGGGGAAGAGTCTGCATCGGGGAATATAGACGGTTAACAGGAAAAGTGTGTGCATAATTTTGAACATATCGGACCGGAGCCGGATGCTTGAAAGAAAAGTGCTCGAAGCCCGGGGTGTTTTCGGAGAAATTTTCGGTAAAGGAAGAACTTGCGAACTTTGTATGCAGATGGTAAAATAAGACCGTACCAGGGAAGCGCATTCCGGAAAGAAATGCATTCCTGCAGACATTTCAAAACTCCCATGCAGCCGTTCGCACCACCATACATAAAGGTCTGGGAGTTTGAGGAAGGGAGAAAACAGTATGGAAGTATTTTATCACAGTACACGGAGCGGCGAAGCACAGGTGAGGGCTTCTCAGGCAATTCTGAAAGGTCTTTCGGAGGATGGAGGTCTGTTTGTGCCGGATCACATCCCCGCTCTGGATAAGGATATAAAGGAACTGGCTGAAATGGATTACCGGCAGGTGGCTTATGAGGTGATGAAGCTGTACCTGACGGATTTTACAGAGGAAGAATTGAAGGGCTGCATCGACAGGGCATACGATTCCAAATTCGATTCGGAGGAGATCGTGCCCATGGCGGAAGCGGAGGGGGCGTATTACCTGGAGCTGTTCCACGGTCCCACCATTGCTTTCAAGGACATGGCATTGTCCATACTTCCTCATTTGATGATAACTTCTGCACGGAAAAACGGAGTAAAGAATGAGATAGTCATTCTCACGGCCACTTCCGGCGATACGGGGAAAGCCGCACTGGCCGGCTTTGCGGAAGTGGAGGGAACCAGGATCATCGTCTTCTATCCGAAGAACGGCGTCAGTCCCATTCAGGAGAAGCAGATGGTCACCCAGAAAGGGGCGAACACTCTGGTGGTGGGAATCCATGGCAATTTTGACGATGCCCAGACCGGCGTGAAGAAGCTGTTTTCCGACAGGGAGCTGGCAGCGGAAATGGCGCAGAAGGGTTATCAGTTTTCTTCGGCCAATTCCATTAACATCGGCCGTCTGGTGCCGCAGATATGCTACTATGTATATGCCTATGGCAGGCTTCTGAAGGAAGGCAGGATTGCGGAGGGGGAGCAGATAAACGTAGTAGTTCCCACGGGCAATTTCGGCAATATCCTTGCGGCATTTTATGCGAAGAACATGGGGCTGCCCATCGGAAAGCTGATCTGTGCCTCCAATGAGAATAAGGTGCTGTATGACTTTTTCAGTACCGGCACTTATGACAGGAACAGAGAATTCGTATTGACCGCCTCACCGTCAATGGATATACTGATTTCCAGTAATTTGGAGCGCCTGATTTACCGTATCGCAGGCAATGACCCGGAGCGGACCGCTAAGCTGATGGCTGCGCTGAACGGCGAGGGCAGATATGATATTACAGAGGATATGAAAGGAGCACTGTCAGATTTCTATGGCAATTACGCTACGGAAGCGGAGACGGAAGCGGAAATCCGGCGCCTGTATGAGGAATGCGGGTATGTAATCGATACCCATACGGCAGTGGCTTCCGCCGTGTATCAGAAATACAGAAAAGAGACTGGGGATGAAGCCAAAACAATCATCGCCTCCACGGCAAGTCCCTACAAATTCACCAGAAGCGTCATGAATGCCATTGACCCGGAGCATGACACAAAGGGGGATTTTGAACTGGTGGACGAATTGTCAAAGCTTTCCGGCGTCCGTGTTCCCAATGCCATCGAGGAAATCCGCACCGCACCCGTGCTGCATGACAGGCAGTGCGAAGTGGGTGAAATGAAGAATGTGGTGAGAGAATTTCTGCACCTGTAAAACGTACATCCGGAATACGCGGAACGGTATTTCGAAGGCTGTATAATGTGCGCATCGGAATGGACAGTAAACCTCCATGCATAAGGCCTACAGGACAGGCCTGGCTGCACCACCATGCATGGAAAGTAAGGCAATAAAGGGAATTGCCTGGAGGTTTACCGTGTGCCTGCACATGGCACACTGGGATGCACACAAACCCGCCAGGGCGTGTCGCCTTTGGGAAGCGGGTTTGGCGCACGGCTGTCTTGCCGAATAAGCAAGGGAGCTTATTCGGACTGCGCGTATTCCGCAAGGCAGGTTACAGGACTTTCACAGTAAGTCATATAAGATACATCAAGAGAAATCAGACAATAGGAAGTGTTGCAAAATAAATTTGCGGAATGTTGTCAGGGAAGGCGCATATATACCGGTTTTTCCCGAAAGTGCAGATTTATTTTTACACAATTCCTGGAAAGGCGGGAAAGGAAATGGAAAACACAATCATTCAGGGCAGGCTTGCGGCGCTGAGGTCGCAGATGAAGGAGAACGGCATCGACTATTACATGATTCCCACCGCGGATTTTCACAGTTCCGAGTATGTAAACGATTACTTCAAGGCAAGGGAATATTTCTGCGGATTTACAGGCTCCAGCGGGACGCTTCTGGTATGGGAGGACGGCGCCGGGCTGTGGACGGACGGCAGATATTTCATTCAGGCCGAACATGAGCTGGAGGGCACCACGGTCACGCTGTTCCGCATGCGCGACGAGGGCGTTCCTACCATCACGGAATTTCTGGAGAAGAATATGAAGCAAAACCAGACACTGGGCTTTGACGGCAGGGTGATTTCCGCACAGGCCGGAAAGGAATATGAGAAAAAACTGGAAGATAAGCAGATTTCCTTCGTATATGACAGGGACCTGGCAGACGGCATCTGGACGGACAGACCGGCGTTCCCGGCAGGAAAAGTGACCGTGCTGGACGAGGAGATTGCAGGCAGAAGCTTTGAGGAGAAGCGCGCCGACGTGATGGAGAAGCTGGAGCAGGAGGGGGCCGACTGCTTCCTTCTGACCAAGCTGGATGATCTGATGTGGCTGTTCAATATCCGCGGCTGCGATGTGGAGTGCAATCCCGTTGCCATTTCCTACGGTTATCTGACGAAAGACAGTACCGTTTTGTTTATCCAGAAAAGCACCCTGGATGACAGCGTGAAATCTTATCTGGACAAAAAGGGCATCCAGGTGGAGGAGTACGACCATATTGTAGAGTATCTTCAGAAGCTTCCCGCAGAGGGAAAAATCCTGGTGGATGACAGATACTGCAGCTATTGTCTGTACAGGACACTGGCTGAGAAGCAGACGCTTGTTGAGAAGAAAAACCCCACGGAACTTTTGAAAGCAATCAAAAACCCTGTGGAGCTGGCCAATATGGAGAAGCTCTATCTCAAGGACTGTGTGGCGCTGACCCGCTTTATCTACTGGCTGAAGAAAAACATCGGCAAAACACGGATCACGGAGATTACCGCTGCGGATAAGCTGGAGGCACTGCGCAGAGAGATTCCAGAGTGCCTGGGACTTTCTTTCCCCACCATCGGCGGCTATAAGGCCAACGCGGCCATGATGCACTATGAGGCCACCCCGGAGAGCCATGCGGTGCTTGAGCCCGAAGGGCTGTTCCTGGTGGATTCCGGCGGACAGTATCTGGGCGCTACCACGGACGTGACCAGAACGATTGTTCTTGGCCCCATTTCCGACGACATTAAGATGCACTACACGGCAGTGGCTGCGGGCATGCTTCAGATGACCAATGCCAGATGGCTTTACGGATGTACGGGACGTAACCTCGACATTATGGCCCGCCAGCCCGTCTGGAACATGGGACTGGACTATAAATGCGGCACGGGGCATGGCGTGGGTTATATCCTGAATGTGCATGAAGGTCCCCAGAGGCTTTCCTGGCAGTACGTGGAGGGACAGCCCGAGGCAGTGATTGAGGCCGGCATGGACATCACCAATGAGCCCGGTATCTACATTGAGGGAAGCCATGGCATCCGCATTGAGAATGTGATGGTGGCGGAGAACGATGTGAAGAACGAGTACGGTCAGTTTATGCATTTCAGGACGCTGACCTGGGTGCCCATCGACATGGAAGCCATCGATGAGAAGTATATGACGGAGACCCAGAGGGCATACCTTTACGCTTATCAGAGGGAAGTATTTGAAAAACTGTCTCCTTATTTGAATGAGGAGGAGAGGGAATGGCTCAGGGCAGAGACAAAAGCGGACAGCACGTTAATATTCCATAATAAATATTGACTATGGTAAAAATGACGGACATTGGTTCGTCATTTTTACTATTTATTCACAAAATATTGACAATTTTTAGACAAAGTGATATAATGAGCGCTGAAAATAGAACAATTTATACTTAAGACAAAAAAGAAGGATGTGTTCACGAGTATAGACGGAAAAAGGGATGGTACGGGTTTCGTATGTGGAATTTCAGGAGAAAGGGTTCCTGCAGACACTGGACGGCGATTGTGCTGGCAGGAGTATGTATGCTGTCCGCAGGCTGCAGCAGGGAGCAGGAGGAAGATCCGGATGTGGTGCTGATAGATCACGAGGAAGAATCCACAGGCTATGTGATGGTAAGGGTGGCACGGGGAGATGTGGAGAAGACCATGACGCTTCGCTGTATCTATGTCCAGACGAGCGAGGAGGAGATAAGCACGCCGGCGGCGGGAAAGAAAGCGGAAGAAGTCTATGTGGCGCCGGGAGACAGCGTGGCGGCGGGACAGCTGCTGGTGCTTTTAAGCGGTGCAGGCCAGGAGGATAAAATCAGGGAGCTGGAGCATCGGATCGCCAGAAATAAGCTGCTGCTGGAATATACGGATACGGATGAGGCTTATGAGCTTTCCCGCAGATGGTGGGATTATGTATACCGTTCCTCCCAGTCGGAAGAGGAGAAGGAGCAGCTGGAGGAGTCGCTGGAAGAGATCAGGCAGAGCTGGCAATATAAGCGGGAGGACTACCAGGATGCCATAGATCTGGATACGCTGGAGCTTGCGCTGCAGCAGAAAGCGATGGAGGAGAGCTGCCTGTACGCCGGCATCGACGGTGTCGTTACCTATATGTATAATACCAGCCTGCCGGTGGGCACGCCCGTTGAGGGAGGCGAGGTACTGATTCGGATTGCCGACAATTCCACCTGCCTGTTTGAGTCTGCCGGGGCGTCCTGCTGCTTTCAGGAGGGACAGGTGCTGCAGCTGGAGATGGATGCCGGAAGCGGCCAGATGGAGGTGGACGTGGTTCCCTATGATATGGAGAACTGGGGGGAAAAGATTTATTTTGCGGTGGTGGATGATGAAAATGTGGATATTCAGGCCGGCTCCGGAGGCCATATGAATGTAACGGTGGACAGCCGCAGCCAGGTATTGACTCTGCCGAAAAAGGCAGTATATACAGCAGGTGCCAGACGTTTTGTCTATGTGCAGGGAGAGGATGGGTTTCCGGAGGTAAGATGGGTCGAGACAGGATTGGAGGACGACAGCCTTGTGGAGATTACCGGCGGGCTGTCGGAAGGGGAAGACGTAATCATGCGGTGAAGAAAGCGGAAAGGTTTTCGTGGATGAGGGTGAAAGCAAAGTATCTGTTAATGGCAGGAATTGTCTGGATTATGCTTGCGGTATTCACAGGCTGCGGGAATGAGGCGAAGGATACCGATAAAGACAGAGAGGAAATTGAGCTTCATGAGCCGAAAGGGACGGCTGTCAATGCGGAACCGGTACAGAGACGGAATCTTTACAATGCGACAGTATATGAGGGAGCGGTGTACCCGTACGTGGAGGAATACTCCTTTCCGGTGATGCAGCGTTTCGGTTCTTACAACGCCCTGATAGGGGATAGGGTGCAGAAAGGAGATATCCTGGCCAGCGCTGATGAAGAGGAGGCGTTGGAAAAACTGAAGGATCTGGAAGAAAAACTGCGGGACACGGAAGAAGAATATGCGAAATTCAAAACAAAAAAGGATGATGAACTGTACATACAGATGCTGGAGCTGGAGCGTCTGGAGGGTATCGTGAAGAAGCTGGAGGAGGAGACACCCGAAAAAACCGTGACGAATGAGGAGGGAAAACAGATTCCCAATCCTGACTATGTCGTCTGGCAGAGCGAGTATGTCAGATGGGAGGGAGAGCGCAGCCTGAAAGATTACGATATCCAGGTGAACGAAGAGGCTCTCCGTCAGCACCGGGAGCTGTATGAGCTGGATTATGAGTATTACAACAGTCAGATTCAGGAAATCAGGGAAAAGAGGAAGCTTGCCAGGGTGGTTTCACAGATTTCCGGCGTAGTGGTGAACATGGGGTACTACATGAAAGGGCAGATGCTGGTCAGGGGGGAGCCCGTGGCTGCTGTGGCGGATATGGAGCGAAAGTATATCAAATGCAGTAATATTGCCAGGCGGCTGGTGGTAAACGCTGCGGATATGTATGTCTTTGTAAACGGAAAGCGTTATGAAATCGAATATCAGGGAAGTGACGGGCACAGTACTACTTTCACTTTTATTGATGAGGAAAACGGATTGACGGTTGGCGATTACGCGGTTGTAGTTCTGAAATCGGATTACAGAGAGGCTGTACTGGCTGTCCCGGCAGATTCCGTCTATCGGGAAGGGGCGGAGCAGGTCGTATATGTGCTGGAAGAAGGACAAAGTGTTGCCAGAACGGTGGAAACTGGTATGAACGACGGCATGTATGTGGAGATTCTGTCCGGGCTGAAAGAGGGGGAGCTGGTAGTATCCCAGGGCCGGCAGGCGGGAACAAAGGAAGCCGTGCTGGAGCGGAAAACCTGGAAGCGCGCCTATACCGGTACAGGTTATGTGATTCTGCCTGTGACCACGGTGGTGAGTAATCCCGTGAAGAACGGGGTTGTTGTCTCCGAGGGGGATTTGCTGCGTATCAATCATCATGTGGCAAAGGGAGAGGCGTTGATGGCGGTCAGAGTAGAACCGGATGAGCTGGATATCGCGGCCAGGGAAACCGCCCTGAAGCGGGAAAAAGAACGCCTTGCCGACCTGGAGGCAGAGGGCAGGGAGGAGGATGAAGAAACCATCGAAGAGAGGCGGAAGAGCATCGAAGAGCAGGAGAAGGAACTGACAGAGATTCGCCAGGATGCCGAAGTAAAGGAAAT
>CANDMH010000148.1 GCA_947385785.1 uncultured Lachnospiraceae bacterium | reverse complement strand
ATCAGTCTATACCATCGGTTTCTTTCAGTCAAGCCGACGTGTGAACAGTAACAATTTGGCAAAAAGTTTTATTTTCCGGCAAAAGAAGTACTTTCCACTGAACCGATAATGTTGTATAATGAAGGGGATAACATATTGAACCAATGGTCAGTGGAGGTTTTCGATGAAAAAAATTCTTTTTGCGGCATCAGAGGGGGTGCCTTTTATCAAGACGGGCGGTTTGGCGGATGTAGTGGGTTCCCTGCCGAAATGTGTGGACAGGCAGTATTTTGATGTAAGAGTCATTATCCCGAAATATGCCTGCATGAAGCAGGAAATGAAGGATAAGATGAAATATGTGACTCACTTTTACATGGACTTTAACTGGACAAGCGTGTATGTGGGTGTCCTGGAAGCGGAGGTAGAGGGGGTACACTATTACTTTATTGACAATGAACATTATTTCGGCGGCAGTAAGGTTTACAGCGATGACCAGAAATGGGAGATTGAGCGTTACGCGTATTTTTCCAAGGCGGTGCTTTCCGTGCTGCCCGCCATCGGGTTCCAGCCGGATGTCATCCATTGCCATGACTGGCAGACAGGATTAATCCCCGTCTACATGAAGGAACGTTTCCGCGGAGGAGACTTCTACCGCGGGATGAAGTCCGTCATCACGATCCATAACCTGAAATTCCAGGGGAAATGGGATACCAAGACCGTGCGGAGCATTACGGGGTTGCCGGAGTATTTCTTTACGCCCGACAAGCTGGAGGCCTATAAGGATGCCAACCTGCTTAAGGGCGGCATTGTCTACGCCGATGCGGTGACTACGGTCAGCGACACCTATGCGGAGGAGATCAAGACGCCGTTTTACGGGGAAGGCCTGGACGGGCTGCTCCGCGCCAGAAGCGGAGACCTGCGGGGGATTGTAAACGGCATCGACTATGATGACTTCAACCCCACCACGGATAAACAGATTGTAAACCCCTATGACGCCAATAATTTCCGCAAGGAGAAGGTGAAGAACAAACGTGCTCTTCAGCAGGAGCTGGGGCTGAAAGAGGACGACAGGAAGATGATGATCGGCGTGGTATCCAGGCTGACGGATCAGAAGGGCTTTGACCTGATTGCCTATGTGATGGATGAGCTGTGTCGGGATGACATCCAGCTGGTGGTTCTGGGAACCGGCGAGGAGCGTTATGAGAACATGTTCCGCCACTTCGCATGGAAATACAATGAGAAAGTGTCGGCCAACATTTTCTACTCCGATGCGCTTTCCCATAAGATTTATGCATCCTGTGACGCATTCCTGATGCCGTCCCTGTTTGAGCCCTGCGGCCTGAGCCAGCTGATGGCGCTGCGCTACGGAACCATCCCGATTGTGAGGGAGACGGGCGGCCTGAAAGATACGGTAGAACCCTATAATGAGTACGAAAGCACCGGTACCGGTTTCAGCTTTACCAACTACAATGCTCATGAGATGCTGAATGCAGTCCGTTATGCAGAGCGGATTTATTACGATAAGAAGCGCGAGTGGAACAAGATGGTGGACAGAGCCATGGCGGCGGATTTCTCCTGGCATGTCTCTGCGGCGAAATATCAGGAAATGTACGATTGGCTGATAGGATGAAACGATGGCTGAGAACGGTAGCAGAAAAAACAGCTTTATAGTGCAGGCTGGGATTCTGGCCGCAGCCGGGATTATCAGCAGGATGATAGGCCTCCTTTACAGGGGGCCTCTGCACAGTGTTATCGGGGATTTGGGGCTGGGATATTACCAGTCTGCCCATAATTACTATACGATTATTCTGCTGATTTCTTCTTACAGCATTCCGTCCGCCATATCCAAGGTGATTGCCCAGAAACTGGCGCTGCGGGAGTACAGGAATGCCCACAGGATATTCAAGTGTGCTCTGGGGTATGTCCTGGCAGTGGGCGGTGCTGCCAGTCTGCTTCTATTTTTGGGAGCAGGGCTGCTCAACGGGGCGGAGGTATTGTCGGCGGAGGAGGCTTCCGTGCTGAGGACATTTGCGCCGACCATTTTCATTTACGGGATTCTGGGGGTGCTGCGGGGATATTTTCAGGCCCATGGCAGTATGGTTCAGACCTCCGTGTCCCAGATTCTGGAACAGATTGCCAATGCGGTGGTCAGTGTGGGAGCGGCATGCCTGCTGATTGAGCTTTCCATGGGAACCATGGAGGTTCCGGCGGACGAAGCCGGACAGGTTACCCGGGCGGCCAGGGGAGCGGTGGGCAGCGCCATGGGAGCCGGAGCGGGCGTACTGGTGGCTCTGCTGTTTATGGCAGCGGTCTACATGCTGAACCGGGAGACGATAAATAAGAGAGTCCAGAATGACAGACATGTGGGTACGGATTCCTACAGGTTAATCATGAGGATGATCGTCATGGTAGTGACGCCGTTTATCTTAAGCACGGCAGTCTATAATCTGAGCGCTACGATCAACAATACGGTGTATACACAGTGGTTTCCGGCGCTGAAGGAGCTGGATGAGGTGGCGGTCTACACAAAATGGGGGGCGTTTTCCGGGCAGGCGCTGACGCTTTCCAATATACCCATTGCCTTTGCCAGTGCCATGGCATCGGCCATGCTGCCGTCTATCGCAAAGCTGACTGCATCCAATGACCGGGAGGGGGCCAGGGAGAAGATCGGCCTGGCAGTGAAGACGATCATGGTGATCTCCATTCCCTGTGCCGTGGGGCTGTTTGCTCTGGCGAGACCCATAACGGGGCTGCTGTTCAGCAATACGCGGGAGACGGAGGATCTGGCCACCGGACTTTTGATGGCGCTGGCTCTTTCGGTTGTGTTTTATGCGCTGTCCACGCTGAACAGTTCGATTCTCCAGGGAATGGGAAAGGTGAATACACCCATCATCAACGCGGGGATTGCGCTGGTGATACAGACGGTTACGGCGGTGCTGCTGCTTTTGTTTACGGAACTGGACCTGTACAGTATTGCGATTGCAAATACACTGTATTCCGGAATTATGTGCCTGCTGAATCAATGGGCAGTGCGGAATGCCGTGGGATACAGACAGGAAGTTGTTAAGACGTTTCTGATTCCGGCCCTGGCGTCTCTCTGCATGGGAGGAGCGGCCTGGGCGATGTATGAAGCTTTGCTGATGCTGACTTCCTCGCCGAAGATATCGGTAGTGATAGCCATTCTGGTGGCAGTGGTGGTTTATTTTGCCATGCTTCTGCTGCTGCGGGGGATTTCGGAGGAAGAACTGAGGGGCTTTCCCAAGGGGTATCTGCTGGTGCGGATAGCGAAGAGATGCAGGCTGATGAAATAGAATGCTTCTGATATGAGAGGCTGTGAAAGATGGAGGAAGTGAGATGGGACAGGGCTGTCGGATAAAGCTTTTAGCGCGACAGCCCTGTCTTCATTTTTGGATAAAATCAGCAGGCGCTTGACTTCTTTATTTCCTTCACGGGTTTCATACCCCGCTGCCTGCAGCGCCCTGAAGAAGGAAGCCCGGGCCGGATAAGCTTGCTGCGGGGTGGCTCATTACGGGCATTTCTGTCAGCGGCGGGCAGGAAGCGTACAATTTACCCGCTTACAAGCTGTATGCCTGAAATATCGCTGTCTATCGCCATGGAAAAGTTGGTGTAATAGACCACAAATCCGGGCTTGGCGCCGCCGGGCTTCTTCACATGCTTTTTCTGGATATAGTCAATCTCCACTTTGTCGTGACCTCTGCCCCGGGAATAGTATGCGGCCAGCCGTGCCGCCTCCTCGAAGGTCCTGTCGGGCATCTCCTCCGCGTTCTCCAGCTTGACAATGACATGGGAGCCGGGCATCTGCTTGGCGTGGAACCACCAGTCGTTGCCGGTGGCAAATTTGAAGGTCAGTTCATCGTTCTGGTAATTATTTTTCCCCACATACATATGGAAGCCGTCACTGCTGATATAGTGGTAGGGCCTGCTGGTAATCTTCTGCTTCTTCGCGTTGCCTTTTCTGCGGATATAGCCGCTTTCCGTCAGTTCTTCCTTGATTTGTGCCAGATCTTCTTCGTGGAGGGCGATGTCCAGCGCCGCGGAGACGGATTCCAGATGGTCGATTTCGGACTTTACCTCCTGGGTTAAGGAGGTGAGCGCTTCGCAGGTTCGTTTCAGCTTCCCGTATTTATCAAAATATTTTTTTGCGTTCTCCGTGGCGGTTAAAGTCGGGTCCAGGGGAATCGTTACCATTTCATTGGTGTAATAATTCAGGGCTTCCAGAGACTTTGCGCCGGGCTGTGCATCGTAGCCGTAGGTGTTCAGCAGCTCTCCATAAATCCGGTAAGTCTCCCTTTTTTCCGTGTCTTTCATCTGGCGCAGCTGAAGGTCGTATTTTTTTACATTCCGCTCCAGGGCCGTCTGGACGATGCGGCGAAGGTCAGCCGATTTCTGACGGATGCGGGTCAGGGTATTTTTCTCCGCGTAGTAATGCTCCAGCAGGGCGGACATGGAAGCGTACGACACGGTGTAGTCCTTCTGGCGTGAGGTCTCACGGGGGAAAGCAGCGGTCTGGCGGACGTTGGTTCCGTCCGGTAAAGCGCCGCTTTGCCGAGTGCCGGTTCCGTCGGGAAAAACGCTGTTTTGCCCGTCGCCGGTTCCGTCTGGTAAAGCGCTGTTTTGCCCGATGCCGGTTCCGTCGGTTAAGGCGCGGTCCCTTCCGTAACCGTACATGGTCAGCGGCAGGGCGCAGAATTCCACGGGATTGCCGTTTGTATATGCGATATTGGGCGTGAAATGTTCCTCCCGGATAGCGGTTACCATACCGGAAAAGGCCGTATACAGCCGCCTGTAATCATCTTCGCTCAGCGCGGCGGTGGGCTGTTCCCCGTCTATTCCGGCCTCGAAGCAAAGCTCCTGCGCCAGGATGGGGGAGATTCCGGTGAAACTGCCGTAAATCGCTTTAAAGACAGGCTGCGGTCTGGCGGCAAGGGTATTCTGAAAGCTGTCATAGCCGGCGGACAGCGCATCCAGCTTGTCCTGGGTATGCGCCACAAAATAGGGGCGTCCCGGCAGCACTTCCCGGAGGGAGCTGACTGCAGAGGTGACATGTTTGATACTGTCCAGAATCATGCCGTTGTCGTCGCAGAAGATGATATTGCTGTGCTTTCCCATGATTTCCACTACCAGAGTCTTGTGGCGCAGATCGCCCATTTCGTCCAGATGTTCTATGTCGATATGGACGATGCGCTCCAGGCCCGGCTGGGAGATGTCCGTAATCCGCCCGTTCTGCAGGTGCTTGCGCAGAAGCATACAGAAATTGGGTGCCGTCATGGGGCTGGGTTTGTTTGATTCGGTGAGATAGAGCAGGGGCAGAGAGGCTTCCGCGGAAATCAGCAGGCGTGCCTGCCCCCTGGGCTGCCGGATGGTCAGAAGCAGTTCGTCTTCTTCCGGCTGGGCAATTTTGTACAGCCGTCCGCCGATGAGCTCTTTTTTCAATTCGGATACTACATTTGCTATGGTTACGCCGTCAAAGGCCATGGATAGTTCCTCCCTTTGTTTTTGCGGGACATGGTCAGATTTCCGCTCTGACGCCCTTCGATTTCAAAAAAGCAACGATTTCACTGGCATTATCCGTGCGGAAATCATCAAATGTTACCAGCTTTTTTCCGTCCAGGGTATACAGAATATAAGACCGTCCGCCCATGGAAAGTTTCTGCAGGTCGCTGTAGGACAGATTTCTCACATCGCCGAAAGCAGGCGTATAGACGATGCCGTTGTCACTGAAAATCAGATGACTGCGGCGCATTCTCAGCAGAAGGATAAGAAATACCACTGCCGCGATTCCGTAAACAACCAGCATGATAATGACCGCTGCCATCTGAGATTCCGAATAGGACATTAACAGGATGGTGGAAATGAATCTGATGATGGCAAGCGCCATAAGGATGGAGATAAGGGCTGTGAGAGGACTGCGCTTTTTCAGTTTATACCGGTTCATGACGGACAGGGCTCCTTTCCAGGGATTTTATCTGATGCCGTTTGACCATTCTGCCATGAGCACAGCAACGCTCATGGCAGATGGCCATCCGGCCGTTTCAAGCCGGGAATATAGGCTATTATACCATAGTTATAACGTAAAGTCTATTCGTGTGCGGAGAAATTTCCCGCATTTTCCTGCATAAAACATTTGCCATTCCTTCCGAAATATGCTACACTCTATACAAAGCGTTATTCCAAATCCGGTATGGCCGTCAGGGCTGCATACTTGTCAAATATTAAGTTTTTCGTGATTTCAAGGAAATTCATGCTTTTATTTTATCCATTCAAATTTAATAAGGGCAGGAGTTTCCGCACGTAATACCCGATCCGTGGCTCTCCTGCCGACAAAAGGAGGAGCTTTATGGAGGGAAACAGGGAATACAAGAGTGATGTGTTCGGTATGCTGATGGAAGAACCGGGGTATGCGCTGGAGGTGTATAACGCGCTGAACCATTCGGATTACAGGGAACCGGGGCTTGTGGAGGTGTGTAATCTGGAGAAGGGGATTTCCCTTTCGGTACGCAATGACGCGGCGTTTATCCTGGATATGAGCTTAAGCGTATATGAGCATGAATCCACCGTCTGCCCCAATATGCCCCTGCGGGCGCTGATCTATGTGACAAACATCCTGGAGCAATTGGTTAAGAAGCAGAACATATACGGGAGGAAGCTGGTGAAGATCCCGACGCCCCGGTTTGCGGTATTTTACAATGGGGTGGAGGAGCAGCGGTCGCAGTATCCGCTGAAGCTGTTGGATGCGTATGCAAACCCTATGGAGGAACCGGAGCTTGAACTGACCTGCACGGTATATAACATCAATGCAGGAAATAACCAGAAGCTGTTGTCAAAATGCACAGTTTTACGGCAATACATGACTTTTGTAGGTTATGTGCGGCAATACCTGGGGAAATATCCGGAGAAAGATTTGAGAAAAGCGATCAACAAAGCCATAGGCCGAAAAGTGTAGCCCTAAAGGACTGCACTTCTGCATCAGGGAAGATGTACTGCGTGAATTCCTGATACGGCGCCGCGGGGAGGTGACAAAAGTGACACAACTGGATTACACATTTGACAGGCGTATAGAGCTTGAACGGGAAGATGCCCGTGCAGAGGAGCGTGTCAACACGGAACGCGAAAGGAAGGCAAAGGAGGAGGCTCTGCAGACGAAGAAAAAGGAACAGCAACGGGCGGAACAGGAACAGCAGCGGGCGGAACAGGAACAGCAGCGGGCGGAACAGGAACAACAGCGGGCAGAACAGGCCGAGAAAGAAGTACAGAGGCTTCGTGCAGAACTGGAGCAATATAAAAGACAGTTTCCGAAAAGCCCGTAAACAAGGCGTTTCAGTAAAGCCATAGATCAGGCTGGTGGTTCAGGCAGCTCAAACCATCAATTATTTACAAAAACATTTGCCAGATAAAATTTAAACGTCCGGGCGCTGCTGCACTATGAGGCAAAAAGCGGCAAATATATGCGCTCACGAGTATAATCAGGAGGAAACCATGTTGCAACTGGAAAAGGAACTGAGAAGCAATGCTTACCCCGGAAGGGGAATCATCATCGGGTGTTCTGCGGACGGAAAGAATGCCGTGATTGCGTATTTTATTATGGGCAGAAGCGTGAACAGCCGTAACCGTATTTTCGTCACGGAGGGGGAAGGAATCCGCACGGAAGCTTTTGACCCGTCAAAGCTGTCAGATCCCAGCCTGGTCATCTATGCACCGGTGAGGGTGCATGTTCCCGGGGACGGAACAGGAAATGACACGATTGTCACAAACGGAGATCAGACGGACACCGTCTACGAAGGTCTGGAAAAGGGGCTGACTTTCGAACAGTCCTTAAGGAGCCGGGAATATGAGCCGGACGGCCCCAATTACACCCCCAGGATTTCCGGACTTGTACATCTGGAAAATGGCGGCTTTGACATTACCATGTCGATACTGAAGAGCAATGACGGGGATCCGTCCTGTTGTAACAGATATACCTTCCATTATGACAATCCGGCTCCGGGTGAGGGACGTTTCATTCATACCTACATGCATGACGGGAATCCGCTGCCCAGCTTTCAGGGGGAGCCGAAGAAAGTGGCTGTGGAAGAGGATATCGACAGCTTTGCCGGTATGCTGTGGGAGAGCCTGAACGAGGAAAATAAGGTATCGCTGTTCGTTCGGTACATTGATCTGGCAACCGGAAAATATGAAACCCGCATTCTGAATAAGAATCAATGACGCGCTGCTGTCCTGGTACAGCTTTCCGCAGGCGGTTTAAATGGAAAATAATACAGAGAGGAACGTAATTGCAGATATGAAAGAAATCGAATTAAAATACGGATGTAACCCGAATCAGAAACCTTCCAGAATTTACATGGAAAACGGAGGCGAGCTGCCTGTTACCGTACTGAACGGCAGGCCTGGGTATATTAATTTCCTGGATGCTTTCAACGGCTGGCAGCTGGTGAAGGAGTTGAAGGAAGCAACCGGGCTTCCCGCCGCCACGTCTTTCAAACACGTATCCCCTGCCGGCGCCGCGGTGGGACTGCCTCTGGACGAAACCCTTGCAAAGATTTACTGGGTCAGCGACCTGGGCCAGCTGTCCCCGCTGGCCTGCGCCTACGCAAGGGCCAGGGGCGCAGACAGAATGTCGTCATTTGGCGATTTTATTGCGCTGTCCGATGTGTGCGATGAGGACACGGCCAGGCTGATCAAGCGCGAAGTGTCTGACGGCTGCATCGCGCCTGGGTATACGGAGGAGGCCCTTGCCATGCTGAAGGCAAAGAAGGGCGGCAATTACAATGTCATCCAGATAGATGCTTCCTATGTGCCCGCACCGGTGGAGAAGAAACAGGTGTACGGAATTACGTTTGAACAGGGCAGGAATGAGCTGGATGTAAACGGAGACCTTCTTTCCAATATTGTGACAGTGAAAAAGGAGATTCCCGAGAAGGCACTGATCGATATGAAGATCGCCCTGATCACCTTAAAATATACCCAGTCCAATTCCG
>CANDMH010000147.1 GCA_947385785.1 uncultured Lachnospiraceae bacterium | reverse complement strand
GGCAATTCAGACCACCAGCAGAGCTGGTGGTTGAGCCGACGGCCGTGATTTGCCGCTTTCAGATCTGGATTGCCGAGGCGTTCACTTGTTATATATACTACGCAGACGGCAATTATAGTAAACGACTTTAAAATCTTTACTTTGGCATGTTATGTCGATTGTCGTTGCTGCGATGGCTTTCAGGCAAAGTAAAAATGGTTATGGCGTTTACTATAATTACGTTTGTAGGTATAAAACGAATCCGGAGAGCCGAAACAAAAACAGAACGTGTCTTGTCAGTGACGGCTTATTGTGGTAATGTGGTTATAGTAAACGACAGTTTTCTTGTACTGTGTCGCTCTTCTGATATCCGGTCACATGTGATTTTCAGATGATTGGGTACAGGACCGAATGCCGTTCGTATCGGAAGGATGAGGTGCGTGGAAGACGCAGGATTGAAAAGGCTGCAGGCAGATATTGCGGACAAAATCCCCTGTAACGCAGTGGACAGCCTCCACAGTCGATAGCTGAGGAGTGGCTTCATGACGAAGGAGACAGCGCAGACGGATGCCGCAGCCAGCCGGAACCGGCGGAAAGGTGTGAATATGGAATATTTGGAATTGGGAAATGTGATCATGGATATTGATCCGGACATGGAGGCGGGAAACCCCAGAAACAGTGAGGGAACGTTCCTTGAGACAGAAAAAGACGGTATTTTGTTTATCTACAGCCGTTTCCGGGGACAGAATCCCGCGGATCACGCCTATGCGGATTTAGGCATGATGCGCTCCATGGACGGAGGCAGGACTTTCGGCCAGGGGACGATCGCGCTGACCTGCGAGGGGGAGGGCGGTGTAAACATGATGTCGCCCTCCCTGCTGAAGATGCAGAACGGGGATGTGGGGCTTTTTTACCTGGTCAGGATGACATATGATATTACGAAGATTTTCCTGCGGCGCTCCGCTGACGGGGGAAGAACCTGGGGGGAACGGGTCTGCTGCACGCCCCATGACGACTTTTTTGTTATGAACAATGACAGGGTCCTGCGTTTAAGCAGCGGACGGATCGTGGTTCCGGTGGCAAGTCACAGGTCCAGGGGCGGAATTCTGGACAGCCGCTCGGATATTCTGTTTTATCTGTCCGATGATGACGGAAAGACATGGAAGGTGTCAGCGGGCAAATGTACCCTTCCCCAGTCCTCCCACTGCATTTCCGGGCTGCAGGAGCCGGGGGTGGCGGAACTGTCCGGCGGGGTGCTCTGGGCCTGGGCCAGGACGGAACTGGGAAGGCAGTATGAGACCTTTTCCATGGACGGCGGGGACACCTGGACTGTCTGCCAGCCCTCCCGCTTCACCTCGCCCAACAGCCCTCTGTGCATGAAGCGGGGATACGACGGAAAACTTTATGCCATATGGAATCCCATACCGGAGTACAACGGCAGGGAGAAGCCCGAGTACTTTACAGGGGGCAGGACGCCCCTGGTCATTGCTTCCAGCGGGGATGAGGGCAGGAGCTTCACGGAACCTGTGGCCTTTGAATGGGACAAGGACAGCGGGTATTGCTACTGTGCCATCTGCTTTACGGAGGACGCGCTGCTTCTGGCGTACTGCGCGGGGGGCAGAAAGGAGCGCAGCTGCCTGGTGAAGACCCGTATCCGCAGGGTGGAGCGGGAAGCGGTGGAGAAAATCTGACAAGCCCTGACAGAGGGAACGAAGTGGGCGCTAAGGATACTCTGACAGGCCCTGACAGAGGGAACGAAGTCAGCGCTAAGGATACTCTGACAAGCTCTGACAGAGAGAACGAGGTCAGCGCTAAGGATACTCTGACAGGCTCTGACAGAGAGAACGAAGTCGGCCCTAAGGATACCAACCGGTATCGGAGAGGCCGCGTTGTGTGGAAGCTGTAAATCCGCTGCCATGTCTTCCCGGTACCGGGTCGGGTGCAGTAGATGGAAAACATGTACAATGACCGAAAAAATGACTATATAAAAACGACTATAGAAAAGCAGTAATATAAATACGACTATAAAAAACGGCCATGGAAAAGCAGTTATAGAAAAACGAGTATAGAAAAACAGCCATAGAAAAGCAACTATAGAAATACGATGACAGGAGAAAGAACATATGAAAGCAATATGCGGACTGGACTGCAGCAGCTGTGAAATGAGGGAAAGCTGCGGCGGCTGCGGGGAGACAGGGGGAAAGCCCTTCGGCGGCACCTGTATGTTAGCGCTGTGCTGCGAAGGCGCGGGATGCGGGAACTGCGGCAGGGCATTTGAAGCGCCCTGCAGGCTGAAGGAGGAACTGATCGCCGAATATAACGCCCTGGGAATCGAGGATATGGAGGAAGTGACGGATCTGTATGCCCTTCTGGGGTCATATGTCAACATTTCCTATACGCTTCCCGGAGGACAGGCTATCCGGTTCTGGGATGACAAAAGGGTGTACCTTGGAAACCAGATCCACAAAAAGAACAGCGACCGGTGCTACGGCCTGACGGCGGACGAGAACTATCTGCTGGTATGCGAATACGGGGAAGGCGGCTCTGACCCGGAGATTGTTGTTTTCCGGAAGCGGAAAGGAAGCGGTGAAAGGTGAAAGGGATGGTAAGAGAATAGAAGATGTATAAAATACAAATGAAGGCAGATAAAGATACCAACTACGTTTTTCATATGCTTTCCGTGGCGAGATGCGGTTATGACAATGCCTACGGGGAGCGCTACCGCAAGTTATATCCGAAAGAAGACATTGATATAATAAAAGAAAACGAGGAACTGTTGACAGTATGCGGCGGTCAGCACTGCGGCGAACTGTACGGGTGTATGGTGGCCGGGCCTGCATGTGGGAATATCCCGGCAAAGGAATACTATTCCGGACTGATCGGCATGACAGAGAACGGCCAGGCTCCGGCAGATTTCCTGAAATTTTCTATGGAGGATAACAACAGGATTTCGGCGGATTTTCATAAATATGCCGAGACAGTCCGCAGGATTTCCGCTGTGATGGTCAGGCATTACGACCACTATATCCGTAAAATCTGGCCCGAGGAAGAGAAGAAAATACAGGCATACATCCCTCGGGTGCTTCCCCTTTTTGAGGAAAAATGCTTCACGGATAAGGCGGAGGAACTGGTGGGATGCAGTCTTCCGGGCCGATTTTTCACAGCCACGATGGTAACCTCGGTGGCGAACGGCGCGGAAGCCATCGATATCTCGGACGAACAGGACGTATTCGGCATTGAGCGGGATCCGGTGGACGCGTTTTACTTCATCGGACACGAGTTTATTATCTATCTGCTGCTGCGTGCGCTGAAAGACGAGAACGCTTTCCATAGCTTTCAGACATGGGGGCTTACGGAGGGACTCGCGGAATATTATCTGAAAAAGATCATGGGCGATTTCCGGTTTTTCGACAGCCAGCAGAAGTATGAGCTGCGTTATGAGCAATGGGAAAAAGAAGGAAAAAGGACTGCTGTAGAGCTCTACAGGATGGGGCTGCAGGCTGAAGGAATCGGATGACAGACAGAGCTGACAGAGAAGGGAAATATATAGCCGGACACTTCTGCCAGGGGATTTAATTGAAAGTTTCCAGTGTGGGGATGTGGGATTTGTCAGTCCTGCAAAAAGGTAAAAATGGAGATTAAAGCATGAGAGAAGAGGAAAAAATAAAAGCGGGAATTCTTTTCCATCCCGGCGACGGAGAACTGCGGGCGATGAAGCTGAAGACCCACAGGCTGAACGTGGATTACAACAATACTTACGAAGATGAAACGGAAAAACGCGCCGCCATCCTGGCTGAGATTCTGGGTGAATTCGGAGCGGGTGGGTTCATCCAGGGGCCAATTGCCTTCCATTACGGCATCCACACCAAAATCGGGCGGAATTTCTTCGGCAATTTCAACCTGACCGTACAGGATGACGCGGAAGTGACGATAGGCGATGACTGCAATTTCGGGCCAAACGTGACCATTGTGACCCCGATACATCCCATGGTTGCCTCGGAGCGGAATGCCATGCTGACGGCAGAGGGGGAGCAGCGGCGCCTTTGCTATGCCAGGCCTGTGCACATTGGCAACAACTGCTGGCTGGGCGCTTCGGTGACGGTCTGTCCCGGCGTTACCATCGGAGACAACTGTGTTATCGGCGCGGGAAGCGTGGTTACCAGGGATATTCCGGCAGACAGTTTTGCGGCGGGGGTGCCCTGCAGGGTGGTCAGGAAGATTACCGAGGCTGACAGCATGGCGCATATGCCGGAAGTATTGGCGGACAACCGGGTAATTTCTGGCAGGTAGCGGGCAATCTGTTTTGCTCCAACCTGGTAAGGAACATGGGCAACAGGCAATTTACATAAGGCTGTAGAAAACGGCCTGACAAATATGGCTGCTGCGGCTAAATTGTGTGGTTTTTAACATATACAAGTTTACGGTTAATGCAGCATCCTGTGTTCATTTCCTGGCTGAAGTGGCCCAGAAGGTGGGCACCCCGTGTTCATCCAGGAATCCGGCTCCATTGGTGTCCTTGTACATAAAACGACGACGGCATACAGTTCTACCACACCCTGGAAGAACAGATCCGCAGCCAGCTCAAGGTTGGATTTCAGCTGTTGGCAGGTGTTTTCGCGTATTTGGCACAAATCTCCAAAGTTTCGGACGGCCGATTATGCCAGTTGGCAAATGATGACAAGTGCAGTCTCCAGGAGCAGCCGGATGACATGATGCAGGAGATGGACTTTTTTCCGGCGGATGCCGTTGAGCAGCGTGCCGGCAGAAATCCCTGCCATTCCGGTGATAATGACGGGCAGCATGCTGCGGCTTTGGATGACGGAGAGCAGCGCATATGTCAGAAGCAGCAGACATCCGGTTCCGATACAAATGGAGGAGAGGTATTTCATGGGAGAACGCTTTTTTTCAAGTGAAGCAGGCGGGATGCTGCTCGTTGGCAGGGGGCCGTCTCCAGGAGGAGTATCCTCTGTGGCAGAAGTACTGTCTGCGGCATCCCGGGAAGTTTGCTTCCACAGGGCGAACAGCATTAATATGGCATAAAACACTACCAGGAACAGTCCTAAAATCTTCATTTTGCACCTCCGTACCCTTCTCTGTGAGGGTGTTCTGTTTGATTCACTTGCTGACAACTGATTATATTATACTCGTGAGCGCATTCATTTGCCGGTTTCTGTTTTACACGACAGAAGCGCTCACTGGTTATACAATTTCAACTGGCAAATGTTTTTGACCGTGAGTATATGTAGTAGATCTCTGGTAAACCTCTTTTGCCCTCCCTAACTTGGACAAGCCGGAACCAAAATTTTGCCATTTTGGGCAAGGCTCCATTGTTATACTCGTGAACGTATTTAATTGCCGCTTACTACACCAACATTGTAGAAGCGTTCACTTGTTATACATTTAGATTGGCAATTGTTTTCGTTCATGAGTATAAGTTCCTAATGTATGGTGTAGCAGTTCTGAAAGAGAAGCTGCCGTATTTGTAGGAGAAAATTGTCTTTTATGCATGGTGGGGCAGCCGAGCCTGCCCTACAGGCTTTATGCACAGGGTTTCATTGTATGGCAACATTCCCGATTCCGATATCGGGCGGCGGGATATGCGGGGCTTCGGGTATATCTGCGCATTCTTCCGGAACAGCCGTCGGAGAGTGCTGCTCCCGGGAAATGGTTTCCGGGCATTCCCGTCTGTACTCCAGGATATCCCCCGGCTGGCAGTCCAGTACGTCGCAGATTGCTTCCAGAGTGGAAAAGCGGATGGCGCTGATTTTTCCGGTCTTCATTTTGGAGAGGTTTACATTGGCCACCCCCACCCGTTCCGATAATTCTTTCAGCGACATTTTCCTGTCCGCCATAACCCGGTCAAGTCTCATGATAATCGGCATTTTATTTACCACCTCACAAAGTTTCGTCTGACAATTGCTGCAAACCGCATCCGTATTCAAAAATCAGGGAAAGGCAGTAGAGAACCAGTCCCATGACCAACCCGGCCGGACTGATGTTCCAGGCCGGTGCGCCGATGGTGTAGTAATCTACCAGGGCATCGGAACAGCTGCCCAGGATGCCCAGGAGGAGGCAGATGAGGGCGGTTTTTTTGAGCAGAATGGCATTGGGCCGGGTGAAGGGCAGCCCGTCCGCCGCTATATTGCGGAAAATGGAATGAACAAAATACAGTACAACAGTTATCAGAACAGAGTCTGTCAGCATAAAGCTGAAAAGAAGCAGCAAAGACCGGGAATCCATGCTGATGATGGTGCCGTTGTTGGCCGTGACATCAAAGGCGGAGAGGAAGGAGCTTCTGGTTTCCCCGCCGGAGAACAGGAGAATGCAGATTGCAAACATGGCCAGTGCCGCTGCACCGCCGGATAACAGGCTGCCTGCCCTGAGGAGTGCGGCGGCCCTTTTTCCTGTGGTCTGGAGTTTTTGCGTTATGTCGTTCATATGGATGACTCCTTTGTTCCGGTGATTTTGGATTTTAGGTCTTTTGGGTTCTGTAAGGTTCCCTTTGAATGGTATTATAAAGGGAAAATATATGAGTGTCAACTATTTATTTACGTTTATCATTAAAACTGGGCGAACAAGGGATTGTGCTGTGGGGCATTTGTGTAGTTATATTCATGAGCGCGTTCATTTTCCGATTTCTGTTCTACGCGACAGAAGCGCTCACTCGTTATACAATTTTAACTGGCAAATGTTGTTGGCCGTGAGTATAATTGAACCGCCGTATGCCGAATGGGTTCTTTTTTATGCGCAGGCCCGCATAAAGTGCATCCCGTGCACTTGGAAGTTTGCTGCTGACGCAGCATGCGGGCCGCGCGGCGAGTAGCGGAGAAAGGCATTCCTCTACTCGATTGCTTGGATATACTGCTGGATTCCGTTTTGCCGAAGTACTCAATTTCCGGCAAAATCAGAAAAACTGGCAGAGATTAAATATCCAAAGTTCAGAAAGAACCTGCCGAACGGCATATACGGCGGTAACTGCTCAGTTCGCAGGAAGAGGATTCACGGTATAGAGATAGAGGTATCCGCAGCCCTGGGAATCTGCCCGGATGGCAACCCTGTCATTGTCGAACCAGCCCACGGAAGTTTCCCGCCTGGTCTCATACCCTTCCCTGTCAAGAAGGACGAAGGTTCGTGAAACCAGATTCAGCACTCCAAGCTGGGAGACACCCAGTCCGTCTGCTTCCGATGTCTCCCGGATGAACAGGATTTTATCCTCTGCGGGGTTCAAAGTCAGGAAAACATCGTCTTCGGGATATTTGAAATTCTCTACTGTGGCATAGTCTCCTGACTTGAAATCATATACCATAACGCTTCTGTCTTCATTCACGTACAGTCCATATCTGCCGCCGGTAAGCGCGATGCCGCTGTGGAAATCGCCCTCCAGACGGGGAAGGTGTGAGAAGCGTTCGGTACATTTGCCAGAGGGCATTTCAACAGTCCGGCAGTGGTAGAGACCGTTTTCTTCTATGGAAAGACAGCGGATAGTGTTATCGTCCAGAAAACTGGCTTCCGGTTCTTCCAGGCCGCTTGCTTCGTTCAGGGAGACGAGTTTTTCTTCCGCGATGTCATAACAATATACCGCAGCGCCGTTATCACAGTTAATCAATATTCGGGACAGGTTCGGGGAAAAGGCAGTCTGGGTTATCCGCTGTCCTTCCGGGAGCCTGCACCGGGCAAGGACATCCAGCAGTTCTTTTGTCCTGACGTTATAAAGGAAGGGATATTGCGTATATTCTATCTGCTGTCCGAAGCCCAGGGTCAAGATGAGGAAGTCGGAACTGTCCCTGGCAGCGGAAACGCTCCATTCCATGGAAGCGGCGGGATCATAATTCCTGGCATTGGTATATAGGGTGCCATTTTTTTCATACCAGTCAAAGCTGATTTGCCAGGTTCCGTTGCCAGGCGCTTCGTTGGCGGCTGTTCCATGGACGGTAGCTTCATTGCTGCCAGTCGCCATACCGTCTTTCGGGGTGCCGTCCTGCGTGGGACTGTCCTGCAAGCTGCTGTCCTGCGTGGCGCTGTTCTGTAAGCCGCCGTCCCGTGGGGGACTGTTCTGTAAGCTGCCGTCCCGCGTGGGATTGTCCTGTAAGTTACCGTCCTGCGTGGTACTGCTCTGTAAGCTGCCGTTCCGCGTGGGATTGTTCTGTAAGCCGCCGTCCTGCGTGGGATTGTCCTGTAAGTTACCGCCCTGCGTGGTACTGCTCTGTAGGCTGCCGTTCTTCGTGGCACTGTCCTGTAAGCTATCGTCCTTCGTGGCGCTGTCCTGTAAGCCGCCGTCCCGCATGGCGCTGTCCTGAGGATAAGAAACGGTCTCATAATGCGGCTGCAGCAAAACCATCTGCCCGTCTTCCACGGCATAAGCTGCAGCCGCATATCTGGTCTGGGCATCATAAGAATCGTCATACCCCTCCCAGGGTTCATACAGATAGACTATCCCGTCACAGTAATCGAATATGCCGTCAATTCGTAGATATTCTACCGATACAGCGTCCCCCGCGTTTGTGTTTCCGATGTCCTCTATCTCCGCAATCTCCGCGCTGTCCGCATTTTTGCTCTGCCCCGGATTATCCGAAGAGGCACTGTCGGAAGACGCATTATCCGGAGATGCCGAACCCGATGGTGAAGGCTCTTCCTCTATAGGCAGAACTACATCGGGCGTGGAGATTCGGAAAAAGCGGAACACTGCATTCCGGAAATCCTCATTGGCGGCCATGGCTGCCGTAAAGGAAGAGAGCAGCGCAATCACGATGGCCGCGGCGGTAAGGGCAGCCCTGTGAGGAGCGCGGCGCAAGCGGGAAACCCCTGCGTCAGGAGGTTCGGCAGCGTTGAATGGGACATCCGCCGGTAGCAGCGCAGCCCTGTTTTGGGCAGAAACAATATAAACGTCATCGATTTTTCCAATAGCATCCAGAAGCATATGCGGATTCCGGTTTTTATTCATAGCCAATGTCATTTACTTAAGCAGATTTCTGTTAAAAATTAGGAATCTGCTTTTT
>CANDMH010000146.1 GCA_947385785.1 uncultured Lachnospiraceae bacterium | reverse complement strand
AATTTGGTACAGTGACTTGTCGTCAGTTTTGTAACTTGACATTCGCTCCACGGAAAAACCTGATCTCCATTGCTGAAAACCAGCAACCTCGCGCTTCACAGCTATCATGCCACAGCAATTGTTAGTATACATGGGAATTCCTGACTTTGCAAGATATTTTTGAAATTTTTTGTATTTTTTTTAATACAATCTTCCGATAAAATTTGTTTGTTCCGCAGTTACGTACATTGACTTTGCCGGAAAAGTGTTTTATCATTAATTAATGCAGGATCCGTTTTTGTATCCTGACAAGTTTTTCCATACACCACTATAAGGAGGATATCTCACATGCAGTACACAAACGCAGGCCCAGGCCTGAAAAAAATGTTCATCGCTCAAGTCGGTTCCGTTATATGCAGCGTTCTTCTTTTTATTCCGCTGATTAACCTGCTCGCGGCAGTCGGTGTGCTTGTCTTTCTGATCATCAGTCTGATCGGACTGAATCAGGCGGGCAAAGATATCGGCGGCTGCCAGACGGCATTCCAGTTCACCATTGCACAGCTTGTATTAAGCGTTATCTCCAACTTTACTGGAAACGGCATTATCGGAACTCTTGTTTCCGTGGCCTGTTCCGTAATGGGCTTCCTGGTCACCTATTTCGTATGCTCCTCGGTTGCGGAAGTGCTCCGCATGCGTTCCCATGACGACATCGCCTCCAGGGGAGATCTGGTCTGGAAGATCAACCTCGTATGTTATGCCGTGGAAATCATTGTATCTGTCCTCGCCCATATTCCGCTGCTGAACATCCTTACCGGTCCGGCAAACTTTATTCTGCCTGTTGTCTCTCTGATTGCCGGTATTCTGTTCATTACATTCCTGTACAGAAGCTCCGAGGTTCTGTAATTAACGGGTGGTGCGCCGAAGGGACTTTACCCTTTAGTGCCGTCGCGCAGCGACTTAATTCTGGTAAAGTCGCGAAGGCGCACGAGAGGAACTTTCATGAGGGCACTTTCGAATGACAGTTCCTCTCGTAAGAGGTGCGCCGAAGGGACTTTACCCTTTAGTGCCGTCGCGCAGCGACTTAATTAGGAGAAAAAGATATGTGGATAGCGAATAACTGGAAAGAATATCAGGTACTGGACGCTTCCGGCGGAGAAAAACTGGAACGCTGGGGGGATTTTATCCTGGTTCGCCCGGACCCCCAGGTCATCTGGAATACGCCCCATAACCACAGCGGCTGGAAAAAGAAGAACGGTCATTACCACAGAAGTGCAAAGGGCGGCGGTGAATGGGAATTTTTCCGGCTGCCGGACGAGTGGAGCATTTCCTACCGGGTCCTGACTTTTCGCCTGAAGCCTTTCAGCTTCAAGCACACGGGACTTTTCCCGGAGCAGGCAGTGAACTGGGAATGGTTCTCCGATATCATCTATCAGGCGAAACGTCCGGCGGACAGACCCTTAAAGGTGCTGAATCTGTTCGCCTATACCGGCGGCGCCACCCTGGCAGCCGCTGCCGCAGGCGCTGCTGTGGTTCATGTGGATGCCTCCAAAGGCATGGTGGGCTGGGCCCGGGAAAACGCCGCGGCATCCGGTTTAAGCGATGCTCCCATCCGCTGGCTGGTGGATGACTGTGTGAAATTCGTGGAGCGGGAAATCCGGCGCGGAAATCGATACGACGGAATCATCATGGACCCGCCCTCCTACGGCAGAGGCCCTAAAGGAGAAATCTGGAAGATGGAAGAAAATATCTGGACCTTTATTGAGCTGGTTACGCAGCTGCTGTCGAAAGACGCACTGTTCTTCCTGATCAATTCCTATACCACAGGGTTACAGCCTGCCGTACTTTCCTATATGATGAACCAGGCAATCGTAAAGCGGTTCAGCGGTCATGTTACGGCTGATGAAATCGGACTGCCCGTAGAGGAAAGCGGCCTGGTCCTTCCCTGCGGCGCTTCCGGGCGATGGCAGCGATAGGAAACTGTCCCTGAATATCACAGCACATATTTTTTCAGGGGTGGAATTCTGTAAAGTACCCAGGCCACGGCGGCTGACAGCAGCAGCGTAATCCCCCAGAACGCCGGAACGGAAATGCCAACGGGAAACGACAGCGGCGTTACATGGAGAAATTTGTATGCTGTATTTAAAAATACCGGATGCACAAGATATACGGTAAAGCTTAAGTCTGCTGCCTGCTTCCAGAAATGCTCCATACTTCTGCCGTTGCGGGAAACGGTTCCCCGCCTGCTGTTTCCCCAGCCAAAGAGCAGCAGTGAAAGCATCACCGTAAAAGGATAATTATATGCCATCTGCACGGTATAACTTCCCGGCAGTCTGCTGCATGCCATGGCGGCGGCCAGCACTGCCGCCAGGCCGGGCCAAAGCCAGGATTTTCCTCCGGCATTCCCTCTGTTCACACTTTCCCTGTCTGTCCTGCGGCATTCCGCCAGGCTGCAATCCGCAGTCGTTCCCGTCTCCTCTGCAGACTTAACAGGTTCTTCCATGCCCGGTTTCCTCACGAACAATCCACCGCTTATATAATAAAAAAGATAAATCCCCCCATCCGGCAGCGCAGGCATCGTATCCAGGCCAAATAATTTTGACAGCCAGGGCAGGACGCTGCTGCCGATACACAGCGCCGCCAGCAGTCCGTATATGATTGGGCGCGGAAGAATCTCAAGCAGTTTCCTGATTGCCGGCGTCACAAGATAGAGAAACAGAATCAGATACAGATACCACAGGTGCGACCAGCTCTCTCCCCGGAGTACCATCACAAAAGAGCGTCCCACCATACCCCATCGGAAGCACCGTTCCATGGCAATCTGCTCCAGACAGGCATAAGGTACTCCAAACAGAAACAATGCCAGCACAATCCTTCTGCCATATTTTAACACTATGTTTCTCATGGTGACCTTTCGCTCCGGATTCAGAAACAGATAGCCTGATATCAGCAGAAAGACAGGAACGCACCAGCAGACCATGTCCAGAATTACCAGAAAAACGGTTTTCTCCAGGGGCCAGGCTCCCATGTCCGTGTGATCCATGACGCCGGTAACCGTATGCAGCAGTACCACTGCACAGGTTGCCGCTACTCGCAGTTTATCTAAAAAAACTTCCCGCTCTCTCATCCTCTGTCTCCTGTTCCTGTTCCGCTCAAGTCTCAGCAGTACCCTCCCTGAGATCAATTTCCGCTGGTGCATGCGTTCGTAAATCGATCTGGGCTCTGCTGAGACTTGCGCTGTTTCCGATTCAGCACAAGTTTCCGCAACGCCACTTTTCCATGCAGGAATTGTGTAACGCTTCCTAAGGAATTGTGTAACACTTCCTAAGGAATTGTGTAACACTTCCTAAGGAATTGTGCAACACTTCTTTGGGAACCGTACAACACTTTCCTTGGAAAATGTCGGAAAAGAACTGCTGCAGCCTGTAGACAAAAGCCCGAAAACGCAGTAAAAATTGCTGTAAACCTGCAGCAGTTATTGTAGGTACTTCCTTATTATATACGTCTGTAAAAAGCAGCGCAAGCTCTACATAAAGATTTAAGAAAGGGATTTTCATGCAGAATGCGCACAAAAACCCCTCTCGGTGGCACCGCGTGAAGAGTAACGCGGGCAGAACCAGCGATGCGGCCCCAAACACAGGAAGTGAATATGCCCCCCGGGAATGTCAGTCTGCAGCCTTCATGGAATCGAACATCTCCCAGATTTCCTCAGCCGTCCCCCTCCCGTTAAATCTGACCACTATATTATTCGGATACAGCACCGCAAAGTTTCCCCTCGGAGTATCCGTGTCCCCTCTGTCGGAATAAGCAATCATACGGCTTCTGACTGCCTCCAGTGTGAAATCCTCCCAGGCAAATACAGGGCTGTCCATACTCTGCCGATATTCCTGAGGTACGGTTTCCGCATATGGAATCTCGTACAGACGCCTGTCGTATGTTTCCGGGGCCTCTATGTCAACGGTTTCGGGGACCTTTTCCACTTCCGTGACGGTCCACAGAATGGAATCCATCCCCCTGGACCAGGTAATCGTCACGTTCGCCTCCTGCAGATCCAAATTGCAGAAAGCGCTCTCAAAACTGTATCTTCCAGGCACCTTCTCCGGGATATAGTCCCCCAGACCTTCCCTGCTTCTGGCCTCTGCCTCTGTAAGCTCCTGCAGCTTTGCCGCCGGACAGCCCTCCCCGTCAAGCATAGCGGTTTCTTCTGTCGCCGATTCGGTGGCACCTTCCTGTACCGCTCCTGCCCCCGGCTGAATATCTCCGCTCTTCTCTTCTGCCTTATCACCTTCACGCTGCGACATGCCGGAATCACCGGAATTTCCTGTAGCGCCGAAAGTTCCGCCCAGGTCATGCGCACCATCTGTATCAGCACCCATCGATGAATCGCCGGCGTTTTCCTGACTCATCCGGTCAACTTCTTCCTCTTCTGCCATACCTCCTGCGGCCTGTCCTGCCGCGCCCCCTTCTTCAGGCACTGCTTCGGGGGCAGCGCCCTCTCCGTCAGCCGACATTTCAACAGACTTAAGCGCCATATCATTCATACTGCCACCGGACGACATGTCATTGACTCCTCTGGTCAATCGATAGCCGCCCCAGCCGAGCACTCCCACAACGGCCAGACACAGGACCGCAGCACAGGGTCTCGCATACCGCCACAGGGATTGATGCCGGCTTCCGCGCTTTCCATAAACGGAAATGTCCTGTACACTTCCATTCTCGGAACGTTCCAACAGCTCTTCGTCCGCACCGGATAAAGCTTCCATAATCCGCAGTGCCTGTCCCTGCCTGCTCTCTCCCGAGAAGGACATCTCTTTTTCGGATTCCTCAAATCCATGATGTCTCATAATATCACGCCCTCCCTTTCCAGATACTCTCTCAGCTTTGCCCTGGTACGGAACAAAGAGGTCTTCACCGTGTTCAGCTTCATGCCATAGCGCTTTGCAATCTCGCCGTATTCCTCCACATACCAGTATCTCCGCAGAAAGACATTACACTCCCGCTCCGGCAGCGTGCGCAGGAAATCATTCAGCATCCGTTCCAGCTCCGCCGCCTCCACTTCTTCCTCCGTACTGCGCCTGTCAGGCACGCATTCCGCCAGTTCGTCCAGAGCCAGCATCATTTCACCGTTTCCCCTTTTCATGGTATGCTTTTCCTTCCATCTGTCCAGAGATAAATTACGTGTGATTGTTCCCAGAAACATTGCCAGCCGGTTTGGGCGCTTTGGGGGTATGGCATTCCATGCCCGCAGCCATGTATCATTCACACATTCATCCGAGTCCTCCCTGTCATATAGAATATGCCAGGCTATGCTGTAGCAGTAGTTCCCGTATGACAGCTGTGTCTCGGAAATCGCCCGCTCCTCCCTGGCCCAGTATAAATCCAGTATCTCCGTATCTCTCAATGTCCGCCCTCCCGATTTTGATTTTCGTTTCTTTTGTTTCTTTTTCTGTTTCCTCCGCCTGCAGTCCGGATCCATCCAGACATAACTTCTGATATTGCCTGTCCTTCAGGAATTTCCACCGCCTTTCCTCTATAGACGAGAAATAAGAGCCTGAGTTTCATCTATATATACTCACCGGTCTAAAACATTTGCCAAATGAAATGTATAACGAGTGAGCGTTGCTGCAGCATAAGACAAAAAACGGCAAATGTTTGCACTCACGAGTATAAAAATAAAAAAGGACTGCTCTTTAAAAGAACAATCCCCAAAAAGCAGGCCGCCGGATTCCCCTGTATTCATTCACATCAACGGTGCCACAATCCGCATAATCCTCCCCAGCGCCCTGTCAGCCAGCTTCAGCTTCTTATAGTCTTCCACTTTCATTTCAATACATTTTTTCAGGGTATCCTGGATGTCCCGCTCCATGACGGCAACCTGGGAATTCCGATAGAGAACCAGGCCGCATTCAAAATGATGGTACAGGCTGCGGTAATCCAGGTTTACCGTTCCCACCACCGCTTTCACATCATCGGATACAAACACCTTCGCATGGACAAATCCCGGCTCATATTCGTAGATTCTCACCCCCGCCTCCAGCAGCTGATTGTAATAGGTTCTGGCCAGCATAAAGGCATATTTCTTATCCGGAACATGAGGCATGATGATAATCACCTCCACGCCTCTCTTCGCCGCGTAAGTCAGCGCCATAATCAATCGGTCGTCCGGTATCAGATAAGGTGTCATAATGTGAACATAAGTATGCGCCGTATTGATAATATCCAGGTAAACCATCTCCCCCACACGCTCCGGCCCCAGAGGACAGACGCTGTAGGGAATCGCATAACCGTCGCTGGACACGGATGCATCCTGAGGTAATCTGTATTTTTCATAGGTCTCCGGCAGACGCTGCGATTCGTTCCACATTTCCAGGAACATATACGTAAAGCGTTCCACGGCATCCCCTTTCACCATGGCGCCCGCGTCCTTCCAGTGTCCGAAACGGTTCTTCTGGTTGATGTATTCGTCCGCCAGATTGATGCCGCCGGTGAATGCCACTTTTCCGTCAATGACCAGAATCTTGCGGTGGTCACGGTTATTGTAATGGGGAGAAAATATAAGCTTGATGGGGGCAAATACCTTGCAGCGGATACCTTCCTCCTCCAGCATATCCGGGAAGAAGCCGGGCAGGTTCCACAGCATGTTGGTGCCGTCGAACATAAACCGCACCTCCACCCCCTGCTTCGCCCTCTCCTTCAGAATATCCAGGATCTCGCCCAGCATCTTTCCGCTGGATACGATAAAAAATTCAATGAAAATAAACTTCTCCGCCTTCTTCAGTTCTTCCGCCATATCCACAAACTGGCTGTCCCCCAGCGGATAGTATTTCACCTGGGTACAGTCATATACTGGGCTGCAGTCACATTTTTCCAGGTAGTGAGCCAGCTGTCCCATGTGGGGGCTCTCAGTGCGGAGCTTCTCCCTGGTTGCCTCCCTCGGACGCACATATTTCCTGGTATTTTCCGCCTGCTGAGTCAGCCTGGCATACAATACCTTCGTGCCCGGCTGGCTTACTATAGTCACATAAAAAATGGCGCCGAATACCGGAAAAATGGCAATGGGAAGCATCCACGCCAGCTTCAGATCCGGATTGCCCGGCGCATTGAAAATATACACCACCGCCACGGCGCTGACCGTCAGAAAAAAGGCATAAAACAGGTAGCTGTAATTACGCAGCAGAATATAGCCTACACAAAGCAGCACCAGCTGCGCCAGAAACCCCAGCAGAATCATGGCTGTCCTGCCGTAGATGACAGTCTTGATTCCTCTGATCGTCGAATTCACCCTTTCTCCCATACTCATGGTACTTTTCATTTTCTATCTCCCAGGTCCAAACCTTCCTGCTCAGGAAACGCCTCCCAATCCCCTGTACACTTTGAACGCCACACTTCTCATCCCCTTCCGGGCTCCAGAAATCCGTCCAGATTTACGAGACACCGATACAGTATCTCCATTTCCTCCTCATTCAAATCCTTCACAAGAGCCTTTATCATCTTCTTGTGAAAGTCCCGGTGATGGTAAAATGCCCTTCTCCCTTTTTCCGTGAGGAGGATATATACTACACGCTTGTCTTTTTCACTGCGTTCTCTCTTAACATAGCCTTTCCTGTCCAGGCCGTTCATGTTCGTGGTCAGTGTACCCACGGTGACGCCCAGCCTGTGGGCAATCTGGGACATATTTCTGGGTTCTTCCACGCCGATTGCTTCTATGATGTGCATGTCGTTATTCGTGATATCATTGTATTCTTCCGTAATGACCGCTTTTGCCTCCATATCCATCACATGGTTGAACAGACTTACCAGCAGTTCATTTATGGAGCGTTTCGTATTCTGTGCCATTTCGTCTCTGCTCAGGAACTGTCGAAAAATAACTGTAGACATTTCCTTATCCTCTCCGGAGTATCTCTATAGTATCTGTATCTCTATTATTAATTTACCAACTTTCACAGAAAAGTCAATAGAAAATATTTTACCATTCCAAAACACAGGCACCGCAGGTAAGTCCCGCACCGAATCCTGAAAGCACCAGGCGCATGCCGGGCTTCAGCGCTCCTTCCCGGTTCAGCTCATCCAGCAGCAGGGGAATGGAGGCTGAAGAAGTATTTCCCAGCCATTCCAGGTTCATGGGAAACCGGGACATATCCGCGCCCAGCCGCCTGGATATGCCCTCTATAATGCGGCGGTTTGCCTGATGCAGCAGGAACATATCCACGTCCTCCAGGGCAATTCCTGCCTTCTCAAGCGTCTCTTCGATGGTTTTCGGGATCTGACGCACCGCAAAGGAGAAAATTTCTCTTCCGTCCATATTTAAATAATTTTTCGCAGGAATCAGATGAAACCATGGATTTTCCAGCGGCCTGCACACCCCGGACAGCACCTCTCCCTTTTTTCCGTCAGAGTGCTGTACAAAGCCCAGAATGCCTCCCTTATCACATTTTTCTACATATACCGCTCCGGCGCCGTCTCCGAACAGAATGCAGGTGCCCCGGTCTTCCCAGTCCACAAGCTTGGAGAGCACTTCACTGCCGGCGACCAGCGCGTTCCTGTAGATTCCGCTTTCCACATAAGCCCAGGCCGTGTGCAGGGCAAATAAAAAGCCGGCACAGGCCGCATTTAAATCAAATGCCACGGCATTTCCGGCTCCCAGTTCTTTCTGCACCTGACATGCCGCACAGGGCGCCGTATTTTCCGGCGAGCAGGTGGCCACCAGGAGCAGTTCCACTTCATCCGCGCTTTTCCGCGCATTTTCAAGCGCCAGGCCGCATGCGGTGGCGGCCAGAGACGCCACGGTCTCTCCTGTGGATACATGCCTGCCGGCAATTCCGGTGCGCTCCCTGATCCATTCGTCGGAAGTCTCCACCAGCTCTGCGATTTCTTCATTTGTAACCGCCCTGTGCGGGAGGGCGCTTCCCGTTCCCAATATTCGTATTGACATCTCTATTTCCTATTCCAGTTCCGCACCCGCCCCTCCAGTACCAAAGCATGGCAGAGAAATTCCGGCCGCTTAGTGATGCGT
>CANDMH010000145.1 GCA_947385785.1 uncultured Lachnospiraceae bacterium | reverse complement strand
TATTTTTCCGAACAGATACAGGAGAATGGGCTTTACCTTCTGGACGAGCCGGAGAACAGCCTGTCGCCGCTGAAGCAGCAGGAGCTGGCAAAGTTCCTGGAGGATTCGGCACGGTTTTTCGGATGCCAGTTCCTGATTTCCACCCATTCGCCGTTTCTACTCTCCATGCGGGGGGCTAAAATATACGACATGGACGAGGAGACTGTGGATGTGAAACGCTGGACGGAGCTGGAGGGAGTCCGCGTTTATTTCGACTTCTTTAAAAAGCATGAGGATGCGTTTCTGGGATGATGCTCTGCTTCTGAAAGCCATTACAACAGTGGCAATCGATATAGCATGCCATAAGTTTCTGGCCCGAACAGGTCGGCAAATTGTGGCGTTCTTGAATCTATACTACGTTTCGTCGAAGTATGCAGCAACCTGCAGCGAAGCATATATTTGAGTCTGCATATCGGTTTGCCGAAAAAAGTTGCCGCACTTTCGTGTGGCAACTTTTTCGTCTTCTGATTTTATTCCCTGTTTTATTGCAATTCCTGATCCTGATAATAAGGAAGTGTCCGGTTATTTTCCGACAACTCCTGATTATGGATCTTAGTTGTAATTCTCGATGCAGGGCTGGAACATGCTCTTGTTCACGCCGCAGACAGGGCAGCACCAGTCATCGGGAAGGTCCTCGAATTTGGTTCCGGGAGCAATGCCGTGCTCGGGATCACCTTTCTCAGGATCATAAGTATACCCGCAGGGGTTGCAAAAATATTTCTGCATGATAATACGCCTCCTTTCATGATGTAGGATAGGAATATTTTAGCATTTACAGGGGATTGCGTCAAGAGGATGAGACAAGTTTTCCGCATGGAAAAGACGATGGAAGGCGAATACGGAACCTGGATGTATTGTCTCCTGGCGGCTGCGGTGCTGCTTGCAGGCGGAATTTTGGTTCGGGAGAGAGTGGTTAAGGGTGTATTATAACATTTTGGTAATGCCCGCGCTTGAATTTGCCCACAGTTCATAGTATAATCGTAGAGTAAGGCTGATACGGCTTGTAATATGGAATGCCACAATAATTTAAAGGAGGTCGGAGGCAAATATGATTAGCTGGAACAATTTGGATACCATTTCCGCATACGGGGAGCTGCGGAAGGTGACACCTGTAAACCTTGTAGAGGCAATGACAGGGGAGAAGGGCGCGGAGCGCGTGGGAAAATACAGCGTTCCCATGGCGGCAGGGCTTACTTACAATTACGGCGCGAAGCAGGTGGACGACGAGATTCTGAAGGTGCTTGCAAAGCTGGCGGAAGAGACACAGCTTGCGGAGAAGTTTGAAGCCCTTTACAACGGCGAGGTAATCAATACCGGAGAAAAGCGCATGGTGCTTCATCACATGACCCGCGGGCAGCTGGGGGAGGCCGTTACGGCAGATGGCGTGGACAAGCGCAGCTTTTATGCGAATGAGCAGAAGAGAATAGCGGAACTGGCCAATAAGGTACACAGCGGTGAAATCACAAACGCGGCAGGCGAGAAATTTACCACCGTTGTGCAGATCGGCATCGGCGGCAGTGACCTGGGTCCCCGCGCCATGTACCTGGCTCTGGAGAACTGGGCCAGGGTAAATAATACATTCAAGATGGAAGCCAGGTTTATCAGCAATGTGGATCCCGACGACGCGGCGGCGGTATTGAATACCATTGACGTGGAGCATTCCCTTTTCGTACTTGTATCCAAATCCGGCACCACTCTTGAGACCCTGACCAATGAGTCCTTTGTGAAGGACGCGCTGAAGAATGCAGGGCTGGATGCCTCTAAGCATATGATTGCCGTTACCAGCGAGACTTCGCCTCTGGCAAAGAGCGACGATTATCTGGAGGCGTTCTTTATGGATGACTATATCGGAGGCCGGTTCTCCTCCACTTCCGGCGTAGGCGGCGCGGTATTGTCTCTGGCATTCGGGCCGGAAGTATTCGCGCGGTTTCTGGAGGGGGCGGCAGAGGAGGACAGACTGGCGAAGAACTGTGACATGTACGCCAATCCTGCCATGCTGGACGCCCTGATCGGCGTTTACGAGCGGAATGTGCTGGGGTACCGGAACACTGCCGTACTGCCTTATTCCCAGGCTTTGAGCCGTTTTCCCGCGCATCTGCAGCAGCTGGACATGGAGTCTAACGGCAAGTCGGTAAATCGTTTCGGAGAACCGGTAAATTATTCTACAGGCCCCGTGATCTTTGGCGAGCCGGGCACCAATGGACAGCATTCCTTCTACCAGCTGCTTCACCAGGGGACGGATATTGTACCGCTGCAGTTTGTGGGCTTTCAGAATAACCAGATGGGCAGGGACGTGGTGATCCAGGACAGCACCAGCCAGCAGAAGCTCTGCGCCAATGTGGCGGCACAGATTGTTGCATTTGCCTGCGGAAAAGCGGATGAGAACCGCAATAAGAATTTCGAGGGCGGACGTCCCTCCAGTATCATTATCGGCGAGCAGCTGACTCCTGAAGCGCTGGGTGCTCTGCTGTCCCATTTCGAGAACAAGGTTATGTTCCAGGGCTTTGTATGGAATATCAACAGCTTCGACCAGGAAGGGGTGCAGCTGGGGAAGGTTCTGGCAAAGAAGGTGCTGGCCCATGACACGGACGGCGCGCTGAAGGCTTACAGTGAGCTTTTGAATATTTAGGAATTGGGTAGAAATAACCAGGGATTTTTCATTGCGGGCGCCGCTTGAAAATCAGATGCACAGCGGGTTGTGTAACTGATTTTTAAGCGGCACTTACTTTGAAATTCCGGCCTGTCGTCGGGTTTATCCGTTTGCTATATATATTCGTAAGTGCGTACTTTTGTCAAGTGCCTTTTTATGGTCAGGGTACATATTTGCAAATCCCGACATATAATAGAGCAAAATAACATAGGATGATAGGTTACAATATGTATGTTGCTCTGTTTATTTTACTATTGCTTGCTCTTGTGGGCATGCTGTTCGGCCATTTCCGCAGAAAGAAAATCATCTGCAGAATCAGGGACATGGACAAATGTGAAAAATGTTCTCTGCTGGAAGAACTGGCGGAGCCCTTCGGCTATGTATACCATTGCTGCTGCGGCTTCTTCTCCTCAGCTGTGGACGCCTGGCAGAAGAGTGCCGGTTACGCCTGGATCTACGACTACATGGCGCCCCGTTTCCAGATGGTGTTTGATTCTCTCCCCGTGTACTTTAACTACCGGGGCAGGACATGGCTGATTGAATTCTGGAAGGGCCAGTACGGCATCAACGCCGGAGCGGAGATCGGCATCTACCATGCCGACAGGCTGTTGTCGGAGTCGGAATATCGCACGGCGCATTTTGAGGCGGCAGAGAAGGAGGAAATGCTGCGTTGCTCCATGCAATTGTGTACGGAAAACGGTGCGTGTGTGAAGATTTCCGAGAGGCACTGGTGGCTGACGGCTTTTCTTCCGGGAGTCTTTTCCCGCCCCTCCGGTCTGTGCCTGAAAGCGGCGGTCTGCTTTGAAAACAGGGAAATGCTGCAGGCCTTCTATCAGGGGCTGTGTCGGGCGGGGTACCCTGCCGAGTGTGTCACAGTGCAGAACCTTTGCCTGTCTCTTACCTTCCATCGGCCGGAGCCTGTGCATTACGGCTTCCTGACCAGGTTTCACCGCAGATTGTCCCAGTGCCTGAACCGGATGTACTGCCGGCTCTTCCTTTGGGTTACCAGGCCTTTTACCTGCACGGAAGACCGAATTTTGTTCCTTTATTACTATCTGCCGTTCTGTTTCCGGAGACTGATGAGGCTGCGCCGTTTCCACAGGCGCTGCCACAGGAAACACGGATGCCGTCGCCCCAGATGCCGCTGCAGGAAGCACGGATGCAGCCGTGAGGAGAGTGGATGCTGTCCCGGATGTAGCCGTGAGGGGAACGGATGCCGTCACTCCGAATTCCGCCCCGAGGACAGTCCCCGGGGCGGGAAGCAGCCATGAGTACCGCCAGCCGTCTGGACCGCGCCTTCTCCCAGGCGCTGGTCCTGCCCTTTAACCGGTGTTCCAGATATGTACTTATAAGTGACTGCCACAGGGGCGTGGGTACCTCTTCGGATAATTTCCTGAAAAATCAGCACCTGTACTATGCGGCGATGGAACATTATTATAGAAACGGTTTTACGTATATCGAACTGGGGGACGGGGAGGAACTGTGGGAGAACCGGAAACTGCGCAATATCACGGAGATTCATGAGGATGTCTACTGCATGTTCGCCCGGTTCGAGGAGAGAGGCCGGCTGCACCTGCTCTACGGCAACCACAACATTGTCCGCAGGAAAAATCCTGCATTTCTGGAAGCCGTCATCCTCTACGCCGAGGCCATGCCGGAGAAGTCCCTCTACCTGACCCACGGTCACCAGGCCAGCTTTCTGAACTCCACGCTCTGGCCCCTGGCACGGTTTCTGGTGCGGTATTTCTGGAGCCCGTTGGAAAACCTGGGGTTTCTGGACCCCACCAGCGCCGCCAAGAATTATGAGGTGAAGGAAAAGTGCGAAGAGAGCCTGCGCAGCTGGGCCCGGGCCCGTCGTCACATCCTGGTCACAGGGCATACCCACCGCCCTGTGCTGCCGGAAGAACCTGCCTTCTATTACAATACGGGCAGCTGCGTCCATCCCCGGTGCATCACCTGCATAGAGGTTCAGCGGGGGGAGATGACGCTTGTAAAATGGACTATGGACGCCCGGGCGGACAGCGTCCTGTATGTGGCCCGGGATGTGGTGTCCGGGCCTGTGAAGATATTGGGGGCGGAAGAAAACAACAGAAGATGAACCATGTGACTATGTATATTTCTTTGGCTTCTCCGGGCGTCTTCCGATGCGTTTAAACAGCAGCTGAGACAGCGTGGTAACCAGGATAATGCCCAGGGCAAGCGCACCGGCCAGCTTCAGGGTGGAAACTGCTTTCCCCAGAAAATCGTTGAAATCGCTTTCCAGGGCAGAGGTCATTGTGTAATAAAGACTGCCTCCGGGGATCAGGGGGATCAGCGAGGTGGTTGCAATGGGGGTTGCAGGTGTTTTCAGGATTCTTGCCATGATTTCCGAATAAAGGGAAACCGCCGCGGCTACAATAAAATAGTCAATCGGTTCATTTGGAATCAGACGGCTTGCCGCCAAAAACAGGCTCCAGGAAAGGAAGCCGCCGAAGGCAGCGGCTGCAAGCCGTTTTCCCCTTATATTAAACAGGACTCCGAAACAAAGGGAGCCGATAAAACCGGCGAAAATCTGAATCATTTCAAAAGCCGTCATAGGGCACCTCCTGACAACACGGCAACTGCGAAATATCCTGCGGCAATGGCCAGTGCCGTAATACATGCTTCGATGGTGCGGAGCATTCCCGCGATGCTGTCTCCCACAAGCAGGTCCTTGAGAGCCGTTGTAAGGCCGATGCCGGGAATGAGGGTCATGATATTGCCGATGATAATCTTATCCGCTGTGGGGATAAGCTCCACCGTGGGGGTGAGATCTGCCATGGGGATAAGCCCCAGCTTCAGGGCGGAAAATGCAAGCAGTGTTGCGGCAAAGGAAGAGATAAACTTGGTAAAAATTTTATTTCTGACAACTTTGTCACAAAAAAAGATAGTGCATCTTATACAGCCGCCGATGAGAAAGGAAACAGCCGCTTCCCCGTAACCGCCGCCGAAAAACAGGGTGAAAGCTCCTGCGATGGTCGCATAGCAGATAAATTCAAGCCATAACGGATACGTCCTGCTTCCGGAGATTTCAGCGAGGCGTGTCTTTATCTCGGCGGAAGAAAGCCTGTCCGCACAGATATTGCGGGACAGTTCATTCAATTTGTGAAGCTTTTCATAGTCCGTTGTATATTCCGTTATGCGCCTTGTCTGGGTGAAGATTCTGTTGTCATCCGTGTGTATGGTTACAACCATGCTGCTGGTAATAATGAAAACGTCAATGCGCGCTGCACCGTATGCAGTGAAGATTCTCTTCAGGCTGTCCTCCACCCTGTGAACCTCGCCGCCGCTTACCAGCATCTGTTCGCCTATATCCATGACGCAGTCAAGTAGTTTTTCCATTCTGTCTCCCTGGTATCTCCTTTTATCCTTAGAAACTTCTCCAATCCTGATGATATGTTTGATTATAGCAAGCCTCCTGCAGGAAGGCAAGGGCTGTAAATGAATTTTCAGGCAGGGCAGCTGCCCGGGAAAGTTTGACGTACGTGTTGACGTACGCTATAATAAAAAGACTAAACCGAAACTTTTGGGCAAACTGAAGCTTTCCCTGTCATCTCTCCGCACAGAAAATCGGGTGCCGAGCCTTCTTTCCTGATAAGATAATCCCAGGCTGGCCAATGCAATAAGGAAGTGTCTGCAAATAACTGATACAGGCAATTCTTCACAGATGAACAATTGACAGGCGGGGCGTTTTTCAGCGGTATCCTGCGCGGAACGGCGGAGCTTCTCAGGAGGGAATACGCGGGAACGGGAGAAATGAATATGGACTGGGTCACGGGGATACAGAAAGCCATCGATTATATTGAAAACCACATCACTGAGGAACTGGACTATGAGGAAATTGCGAAAAATGCGTTTTCCTCTCCCTATCACTTTCAGAGAGTGTTCAGTATTCTCTGCGGCTACACCCTGGGGGAATACATCCGCAACCGAAGGCTGGCCCTGGCGGGAATAGAACTGGCGGCGGACAAGATCAAGGTCATCGACGCAGCTGTAAAGTACGGCTATGACAGTCCCGACAGCTTTACCAGGGCTTTTACTCGATTCCACGGCATCACTCCCTCGGCGGCGCGCGGGCCGGGGGTGAAGCTGAGTTCCTTTACCCGCCTGTCCATCAGGATTTCTTTGGAAGGAGGCAGCAGTATGGATTACAGGATTGAGGAAAAACCGGAGATGATTCTCACGGGCTTCAAAAGATTTTTCACAGGGACGCCTGCGGAGAGAGCAGTGCAGGAGGAGAATTTTTATGTAACCACAAGGTTAAACCAGTATGCGCTGAGCGGACTGGCAGGTGACCATGTGACTCGTTACGGAATCATGACTGATTTCCGGGAGGAGGGCTATGATTTTTATATTGCCTCTCAGCTTGGAAAGTGGGAGCGTGAACATCTGGCGGAGGAGCTGGGAAATGAGGAGGACGCGAAACGATTTGAAAACATTACCATTCCTGCTCAGACCTATGTGATATGCGAGACAACGCGGTGCAAATATCCGACAACGATATTTTCGGAACTGCGGAAGAGAATCGTGGAGGAATGGCTTCCGTCTTCCGGGTATCTGCTCTCGAAGGCACCGGAGATTTCGGTTACCCACTGGTTTCGTGAACCGGACAGGGAGAAGCGCTATATTGAACTGTGGATTCCGGTGGTGAAGGCGGAGGAGCGGTAACGGCGCTGTCCTGCGGTGTCGGAAAAGGGCTGTAAACTGATTTGATTCGAATGGAAAAACCGTCCCGCGGAACCGTCTGTGGGGCGGTTTTTTCGGTGGGGGAGCTCCATCCTGCAGGCCACTCGGTCTTTCAGACGGTAAATTGGATTGACGTGGCAGGAAATTGTGGGAATGTCAGGTTGCGGATGTGGTCTGCCATATGCTATACTGATTCGGGAACCATGGATAAGGACAATTTCAGATGCTGCAGGGAGAGCAGGGTGATACTGAAGATTATACTCGGAGAGGTGGAGAATGCCGTTTACCATCCTCCCGCATATTTGGACAATCAATACGAAGACGAGTGGATTACCGATCCTTTAAGGTTTTCGGATTCAGGAACCAAGACGAGGTGATATGAAATGAACAAAGATCCTTTTAAAGAATATATCAAAGGGTCCGAGCCGGGGAAACGGGACAAAGGGTATGCGTGGCATACGGCCATTGGCCTGCAGGCTGTTGATGGGCTGAAAACATCCGAATATCTGATGCACACTGCTGTCCGTAATATAGAGGGCGAGATATCTTTCGAAGAGGCAAATGCCCTTCTGCAGACCTACTATGCGGAGAATCCTGCCTGTGATTCGGAAGACCGTACCGAGGAAGCCGATAAGGTATCCGCCAGGATCGCGGCGCTTCTTTCCGAGAGAGCATTTAGTTTTACGCCCAATGAATATCTGTCCATTCACAGAAAGCTGTTCACCGGTATCTATTCCCATGCAGTCCGGGCAAACTATAATGACCTGAAAAATGGTATCCATGAAACGACGGAGTTTCTGGAGTTATTTAAGAAATCTTATGCTGAATGAGCGTCATCCGCTTCATAACCGGACATTGCACATCGGCGGCGCTTTCAAAATAGAAAAACCGGACATTGGAGCGTTAAAACCGGACATTGGAGATTTAAAACCGGACATTGAAAAAATATTTCATCCGAAAACAGCGAACCAGATTCTGGTACTACGTGAGGCATTTCCGGGGCAGATGATTTTTGGACGTTCAGATGTGATGGAAGTGATTGATGTCAGGCCGTCCAGAGCATCAGAGCTTCTGAAGGCTAACTTTTAACAGGAGTGAAATAGTTTATGACTGAAAAGCAAAAAAATGATTTTTTCTATGTATGCTCCCTGATTGAATATATTGGGCGTCAGACGCATAACAGGCGCGGGACGATTGTAAAACTTTTGGGCAGAGAAGGGATTGAGAAACAATTATATGATGCGGAAGTGAATCATTGCCTTTCCTGTGAGCAGGTGAGTGATGAAGTAATCGCTCAATATAGAATTCCGGAGGGTAATTTTGATACGATTACGGAATGTAAGTATACGGTTCCCAGTTTTATGGATATCGGTAAACTGTACTGTATTATGATTGAAGACTGTGCGAAAGAAGGAAAAGAAGTTGACGAATTATTGAAAACCTTTTCCTCCTTCATCAGCGATAAAATATCTGATTTTCAGACGGATATCTATTATCAGAATCCCAGTTACCTGGAATGTTCTTATAAGGCGGGGTACTTATTGGACTGAAAGAATTCTCTTTAGGAAAGCCGTGACAGGTCCCGCGGCGGTCTTGATGAAGCCGTCCGGCTGAAGACCTTTT
>CANDMH010000144.1 GCA_947385785.1 uncultured Lachnospiraceae bacterium | reverse complement strand
ATTCTTTTAACAGCGATGCTTATAGCACAGCTCAGCGGGTGCGGCGCAGGGGACCGGGAGGCATCAGGCGTTCCGGATGCAGCGCAGAGCGCAGAAGTTTCAGGCGCATCGGACGGGGCGCAGGGTGCAGAAGCCTCAGGCACATCGGGCGGGACGCAGGGCGCGGGAGCATCAGGCTCTGTCGGGTCAGAGAGCCAGAAACTGTCAGCGGGCGAAGGGGGCATGCTGGATCCTTTTGCGGTCCGGGCGCTTGAGGGAAAGGACAATTCCCTGGATGCGTATTCTGCTGTGGCGAGGTTTTCCCTGCGGACGGAAAATCCGGAGAATGCTCTGGACGGGGTACTGTCGGGTTCTTTTCTGGGAGCTTCCAGAGCTTATTGTTTTCAGCGGCATCTCTTTTCAGACGCGGATGAAAACTGGGAGGAGCTTTCCTTTGTGGATGCGGAAGGGGAGAGGGGGACGGAAAGAATTGACCGGATGAATCAGCTGTGGGGTGTAGGCCCGGCAGTCGGCACGGATCATTATGTAGGCTTAAATATTGAGGCAGAGGAGGGGACGGAGGAATACCGGTATATTCTTACGGAGAGGGATGAAAACCATGAGAAGGTGAGGGCGTTTCCGCTGAAGTCTCTACAGGGAGATATTGGTACGGTACTTGGAACCATCCAGGGCTTTGGGACAGACAGTTCCGGGGCGGCCCACCTGGTGCAGGGGAGCAGGTATCTGATGGTGTCCCAGGAGGGAGAGATTCTGGGGGAATATACGCCGGAGGACGGCACTGTCAGGAAAGTGATTCCTCTGTATGACGGTCGTATGGCTTTCTGGCAGGAGGGGAAAGGGAAACAGGGGGAGATAACCCTGCAGTGTATGGATGCGGAAAGCGGTAAGCCGGTGATGCTGGCTTCCATGGAAAACCCGGAAACCAATATTCGTTATGTCACCCTTTTTGACGAAGACAGCCTGCTGTATGCGGATCAGGACGGCCTGTACCGCTGCGATCTGTCCGGGAAGAATCCGGAGATTCTCTATACCTGGCTCCAACACGGGATCATTGTCCACGGGATATCCGGTATACAGACGGATGGGAAAGGAAAGATTACGATTCTTTACAGCGACTCCGAACAGTATAACTTTCTGTGCCTGGAACCCACCGCGGAAGAGGTGCCGGTCTGTAAAATCACCATGAATGTACGTACTTACGATGTGGAAGCCTACCAGGGGGTTGTCGCGGAGTTCAACAGGCGGTATCCCAGCTGTTATATTGAACTGGTTGGAATCGAAGCAGATGACATAACCGCGCTGCTGACACAGCTGACCGCGGGAAAGGGGCCGGTGCTGCTTGATACACTCCTGGTGGATTTTGGGGGGATGGAAGAACTGTGGGAGCCCCTGGACAATGTTCTGGAGCAGCTGGATATCATGGAAGAGTTGTATCCCAATGCCATGGAGATGGGGAGGATCAATGGAACCCTGTATGGGATTGTGAGGGATTTTTATCTGGAGACGGTGGTTGCCCGGGATCCGGATCTGGAGGACTGGGATTTTGATACCTTTATGCGCCACGCCCGGAATACGCCTGGGCTGGAAGCGGTCTGCAATTATTATAACAGGGATGACGGGGCGATTCAGCTCCTTTCTCTGCTGAATCGCGGACTTGAGGACTGCTATTTTATAGTTACGGATGAGGAAACGGGAGAGATGCATTTTGACAGCGACAGATTCCGTCAGGTTCTGGAACTGATGAAGAAGTACTGCAGCAGTGAGGAAGGGGTATTGCCGGGCGATTCCCTGCTGGAGGGGAAGACATTATGTAATATATTGACAGTCCGCAGGCCGGAAGACATAACCGCGTACCGTAAGATATACGGGGAGGATGCCGGATTCATCGGATTCCCTGCAAAGGAGGGAAGTATACACCAGATGCAGACTTCCGGTATGCTGACAATCCGCAGGTCAGCCACAAAAGAGGAAAAGGAGGCTGCCGCCGCCTTCCTTGCCATGTATCTTTCCCGTGAGGCGCATGTCCGTGCAATAAAGGATGCGAAATGGGGCTATCATTTAAGTGTGCGCAGGGATGTGCTGGAGGAGCAGATTGCTTCCATGCCGACAACAACTTCCCTGAACTTTCTCGGTGAGGTCAATATAAAGGACAATATGAATATAGAACGGGACAGGGCGACGCTGCTGGAGCTGATTGACGGTGCAGAGCCGGGCGACCTGGTCTCTTCCTTTGAAGCGCGGAAGATCCTGTATGAAGAACTGGATCTGTATCTTGCAGGCAGCATCACGGAGGATATGCTCATCGACCATCTGGAGAACCGGATAGGGCTGTACCTGGGGGAGAGGAACTGACGGGGAATTTTATTTTAAGAGTTTTTCGGCTTCTGCCGGAAGGCTCTTTTGTTTTATCTTAAACAAATCTTAATGGATTCCCCTGTTTTTTATTAAAAAGCATTTTGATACAATTAAGCTGTCAGGCAATGGAGGGCCATATATACTCGTGAGCGCATTCATTTGCCGCTTTCTGTCCTACACTACGGAAGCACTCACTCGTTATACAATTTCAACTGGCAAATGTTTTTGGCTGTGAGTATAATTTATCGGTACCAATTGGTTTTCGACAATTCCACAGGTATTCCATAATAAAAAGGAGGAGAAGCTTTATGATGAAGAAGGCAGTCAGCAGCATTCTTTTGACAGCGATGCTTGTCGTACAGCTCAGCGGGTGCGGTGCAGGGAATCAGGAGACGTCAGACATCCCGGGTGCGGCGCAGAGCGCAGAAGCTTCAGGCACATCGGACAGAGCGCAGAATGCAGAAGTCTCAGGCACATCGGGCGGGACACAGAATGCAGAAGTCTCAGGCACATCGGAGAGTGCACAGGGCGCGGAAGTTTCGGCAGGCGCTGCCAGGCCGGATGGCCGGGAGACGTCCGCGGGCGAAGGGGGCGCGCTGGATCCCTTTGCGGTTCAGGCGCTTGAGGGAAAGGACAATTCCCTGGATGCCTGTTCTGCTGTGGCGAGGCTTTCCCTGCGGACGGAAAATCCGGAGAATGCCCTGGAAGGGGGATTGTCGGACTCTTTTCTGGGAGCCTCCAGAGCTTACTGCTTTAAAAAGCATCTTCTGACAACCGCGGCTGAAAGCTGGGATGAGCTTTCCTATGTGGCTGTGGACGGGGAGAGGGGGACGGAGAGGATTGAACTGGTGAATCAGCTGTGGGAAGTAGGGCCGGCAGCCGGTACGGACCACTATGTAGGCTTAAATATTGAAACGGAGGAGGGAACGGAGGAATATCGGTATATTCTGACGGAGAGGGATGAAAACAATGAGAAGGTAAGGGAGTTTCCACTGAAGTTCCTGGAAGGAGAAATTGGCGCGGCACTTGATACCATCCGTGACTTTGGGGTGGATAATTCCGGAACTGCCCATCTGGTGCAGGGGGGCAGGTACCTGACCATGTCCCAGGAGGGGGAGATTCTGGCGGAATATACGCCGGAGGACGGCACTGTCAGGAAAGTGATTCCCCTGTATGACGGCCGTATGGCTTTCTGGCAGGAAGGGAAAGGGAAACAGGGGGAGATTACCCTGCAGTGTATGGATGCGGAAAGCGGTAAGCCGGTGATGCTGGCTTCCCTGGGAAACCCGGAAAACAATATTCATTATATCACCCTTTTTGACGGGGACAGCCTGTTGTATGCGGATAAGGACGGCCTGTACCGCAGTGATCTGTCAGGGAAGAATCCGGAGCTTCTCTACAGCTGGGTTCATCACGGGATCATTGTCCATGAGATATCCGGAATACAGACGAACGGTGAAGGGAAGATTATGATTCTTTACAGCGACTCGGAGCAGTATAACTTTCTGTGTCTGGAACCCACAACGGAAGAGGTGCCGATCTGTAATATTACCATGTATGTACAGGATTACAGCAAGGATGTTTACCAGTGGGCAGTTGCGGAATTCAACAGGCGGTATCCAAGCTGTTATATTGAGTTGGTGGAGATCGGTTTCGATGACAGAACCGCGCTGCTGACGCAGCTGACAGCGGGCAGGGGACCGGTACTGATTGATCCCGACCTGGTGGGCTTTGAGGAGATGGAAGAGCTGTGGGAGCCTCTGGACAATGTTTTAAAGCAGCTGGATATCATGGAAGAGCTGTATCCAAATGCCATGGAGATGGGGAAGATCGATGGAACCCTGTATGGGATTGTGAGTAACTTTACTCTGGAGACGGTGGTTGCAGATCCGGGTCTTGAGGACTGGAATTTTGATACATTTATGCAATGTGTACAGGATACGCCAGGGCTGGAAGCGATATGTAATTATTATGACAGTGAAGACGGATCGCGTATTCTGATTTCACTTTTGAATCATGGACTGGAGAACTGCTATTTTATGGTTGCGGATGAGGAGACTGGAGAACTGCATTTTGACAGTTCCAGATTCTGTCAGGTTCTGGAGCTGGTGAAGAAGTATTTCCGCAGCAAAGAAGTAGTGCCGGGCAATTCCCTGCTGGAGGGGAAGACGTTATGCAATATATTGTCTATCAATAAACCGGAATATATCGCCGCGTACCGAAAGATATATGGGGAGGATGTCAATTACATCGGATTCCCTGCAAAGGACGGAGGCATTCACGAAATGAGGGCTCACGGCATGCTGGCAATCCGCAGGTCGGCCGCAAAGGCGGAAAAGGAGGCTGCAGCCGCCTTTCTTGCCCTGTATCTTTCCTATGAGGCACAGGTTCGGGCGGCAAAAGACATGAATTATAATTTAAGTGTGCGCAGGGATGTGCTGGAGGAGCAGATTGCTTCCATGCCGCCGACAATAAGTTACCTGTCTGACTTCGGAGAGGTCAATATGGAGGGCAATATGGATATAGAACGGGACAGGGAGACGCTGCTGGAGCTGATTGACAGTGCGGAGCCGAGTAAGGCGTTTTCCCGTGAACTGAGGGATATCCTGTTTGAGGAGCTGGATCAGTATTTTGCAGGCAGTATTACGGAAGATATGCTCATCGACCGTCTGGAGAACCGGATAGGGCTGTACCTGGGGGAAAGGAACTGAGGAAGCGGAGTTCAGGCAGCTGGAAAAACGAGAGGAGGCTCATATGAAAAGAACTTTTAAAAGAATTTTTATAAGGAAGCTGTTTTTCTTCCTGTCGATGCTTGGCTGCATCTGTCTGGCAGGCTGCGGCGGAAAAGAGGAAGAGAATCCTTCAGCGGAAAGGGAAGGAGGCTCCAAAGAGGCGGGAGCTTCCGGCGGGCAGGAGGAATCGGAGGACAGGGCAGGTGCGAGAGAGCTTACCTTCGCCGAGGAAGTTCTTTTTCCGAAGAAGGAGGGCCATATCCTGGGAATCCAGTTTTTCCAGGGGGAAGCGGTGCAGCTGCGCTGTGTGGATTCGTTCGGGGCTTCCGGCGGCAGGACGGCGGACATCTATCTGGACAGGGCAGACGGGAGCAGCGAGCTTCTGTACGAGGGTTTGCCGGATGTGAAGTATGACCGGATTATACACGAGAACCGGAACGAATGGTACATGGCCCAGGACGGGAGTATGTACTGCATCTCCAGGGAAGCTGATGCAAGCGGCTGTTCTCTGACGAAACGTGACGCGGAGGGAAATGTGCTGTATACGGCGCAGCAGGATCTGGCTATATACGACATCTGTCAACTGGCCGGGGGCGAAGTGATTGTGATACTGCGGGACAATCTGGACTATGTTAATACCAAGCCGCGGCTGGGGGAGCTGGATCAGGCCACGGGGACGATCAGTGAGCTTTCCCAGGTCAAGGCGGAATGGGGGGACTATGTCGGGGCCGGGGCTGATGGCCTGCTGATACTGAATTCCGGGGACGGCGTCGCGGAAGTTAATATGCAGGACGGGGTCAGGACCTGGCTTATGGATTTCGCAGGCACTGCCTATGATATGGAGGGCGGCAGGATGAAGGGATGGTTCAGAGATTTCCGGGTCACGGAGGACGGCGGGGTGGAGCTGCTGTGGCATAGCATCGAAGACCAGGGGACGAAAGAGACGCTTGCCTGGAGGCAGGTGGATAAGATACCGTTGGTAATGCGGGGGTTCCACTTTAATAATGGCTGGATTAAAGCTGCCGTTGCCGCTTTTAACAACAGCAATGATACCTACCATATTACATTGGAGCCGGCGAAGGGCGATCTGGATGATTTCACGACCCAGACCAGCGTACAGATAGCGGCGGGCGGTGGTCCGGATCTGCTTTACGGTGAAATCCTGTCGGATTCTATCCAGGGGATGCTGGACAAGGGCGGGTTTGAGAATCTGGCGCCATACATGGCAGCCTCCGGCATAAAGGAGGAGGATTATTTCCCCATTGCTTTCAGTACCTGGCGCAGTGATGAGAAGATATACGGAATCAATGTAACGGTGTGGAATACGCGTTACATTATGGATGCCTCTATTCTGGGGGATGGCGCCGGGGAGCCGGATATTGAGACATTGGTTGACGCGCTTTATGCCTATGAGGGCAGGGCGATGTTTATGCGCTATCGTTATTCCGGGGGGATACTCAGAAAGTTACTGGAGGGATCCGGGGACCTGTGGGGGATGATTGACTGGGAGCAGGGAAGCTGTGATTTCAGCGGGGAGCTGTTTGCGAAGATGCTGGAAGTGGCCAGGCGGTATCCCTATGACGAGTACCAGGACTCCCCGGTTCTTGTCGAAACTGAGAGCATTTTTGATCTGTTCAGCTTCCTGGCGCCTTCTGTGATGGAGGAGATGGGGAAGGTACAGGTGGGTGTCCTGTTTGATGACGGCTGCTATCCGGTGCAGAACACGGGTGTTGAGACTTTCTCCATCAATGCCAATTCCAGCCGGAAGCAGGGGGCATGGGAATTTATTGCCTACCTTCTGGGAGAGGAGGGGCAGCAGTGGCTGACGAGTCCGGGGTATAATCAACTCCCTGTTCACAGGAAAATCTTCCAGGGAAAAATAGAAAGGGAGTTGAAGAAGTACGGGGGCGGAGGCGGGATGACAATCATACGGAGTTCTTACTCCAATTATGTCGATGGCAAATATGTGGAGGAATACCGTGAGTTTCCACTGGAGGACGTAAACGAGGAATGGGTGGAGTCCTTCACCAAAATGGCGGAGGAGACCAGGTCGCTTCCGATACGCACGGAACCCATCCTGGATATCATCTGCGACGAAGCGGAGGACTATTTTAACGGGATGAAGAGCGTGGAGGAGGTTGTCCGGGTGATGGAAAACCGGGTCCGGCTGTTTTTGAGTGAGAATGCCATAAAATAGGCTTCCTGGAAATGGCATTTTTCGCCTATAATATCACCATGGGTATGGAATATTCATGGGGGGCAGGCCTGCCGGTTCCCTCACGGGCTGCCCCTTTATAAATCTCACTGGCCAGGATATCCAGTTCCCAGAGCCTGCCCGCCTCCGGCGGCAGGCTTTTTCCCGCATTTGCCGGTCTGGTAATCAGGGGGATGGAGGAACAGGCCCTGATGCGGTCAAGCAGGGGGGCGGCGGATTTGCGGAATCCCAGGACTCTGGCGTAGGGAATATAATCCATAGCCCTGCCGCGTTCCATGTCCTCCTTTCTGATGCCCAGCAGGATATGCAGCAGGCATCTGCTGATCCGGGTATGGGTGAAGGCTTTTGTCTTCAGCAGGCCGCAGAAGGTCTCAAAGCCGGTGAAACGGTTCAGGCTGCCGCGGATGCGGTTTGACAGGTCGCGGGTCACGTCCAGGTATGCCTCATAGCCCTTCTGCTGTTCGGTGAGCAGCTTATAATACAGGATGCCTGAGAGATGATCGGTATACATCGCCCTGTCCCGGGCAAGGAAGGATTCCAGAAGCTCTGCCGCCTCACAGGGCATATGTGCATGGATTTCCCGGACACGCTCTCTTTCCTGCAATGCCCTGCGGATGGCAAGAGCGGAGACAGGAGGGACGCCGGGGGCTGCAGGAGCCATTTTTGGATCATGATATCCGGCGCCGGTTCTTTTTATCGTGACAGGAATCAGAGCGCTGTTTCGGTTTATAATATTCTTCAGGTAGTCGATCCCGAGTATGTTGTTGGGGGAGCTCAGGAGGGAAAAGAGGGAGTCCGCAGCCGGGGCCGCACCTGACTCCATGGAAAGCGAGCCTGCCTCGTCTGCCAGGGAATTCATCTCCATGGAAAGCGAGCCTGCTTCGTCTGCCAGGGAATTCATTTCCGGGGAAAGCGAGCCTGCTTCGGCTGCCAGGGAATTCGTCCCCATAGAAAGCGAGCCTGCCTCGTCTGCCAGGGAATTCATCTCCGGGGAAATCGAGCCTGCCTCGTCTGCCGGGGAATTCGTCCCCATGGAGAGCGCCCTGGCCCTGGCGTCCGGATAGGAAAGGCCCTGTTTTAAAAGCGCTTTCAGTGCGGCGCGGAACCAGGAGGGCTCATCCGCAAGAAAAGAAGCGATCTGTTCCAGCGGCCCCAAATCTCCGCACTCGCTGCCGAAGCACAGATGGGTAACCGCGCCCAGCTTATCCAACAGGGCCACAGCCCCGGCGGCAAAGTATTCAGAGCTGGCTGTGGCGTAGAGAACCGGCAGCTCCAGTACCAGGTCAGCCCCGCACCGCAGTGCCATTTCGGTACGCAGCCGCTTGTCCACAAGGGCGGGGGCGCCGCGCTGGACGAAATTGCCGCTCATGAGGGCCACCGTATAATCGGCTCCTGTCAGGCGCCTGGATTCTTCCAGCTGGTATTTATGTCCGTTGTGGAAGGGGTTATATTCCGCAATGATTCCGTTTACATTCATGAGCTTTCTCCTGTCCGCATGATTATCAATATTACGTATAAAAATATAGAATGACAATGTGAAAAAAATAACACACCTGGAAGGGCTTACATTCGTCTTTTTCCGGGCAATTTGTATGAGAGGAAAAGGAAATGTATTTTAAAATATACAAATTAACGCATATTTGTCCTTGTGTATTTTTTCCATTTTTAGTATAATATGAATAATCCGATTTGTGAAGTGAAAATTTATACTCATGAACGGAAACAATTGCCAGTCTAAATGTATAACGAGTGAACGCTTCTACAATGCCGGTGTAGCAGGCGGCAATGAAATGCGTTCACGAGTATATCATATTTGGGGATAGCGGAGAAGCGCTGGAAAGGAGAAGGGATATGTCATATATTGACA
>CANDMH010000143.1 GCA_947385785.1 uncultured Lachnospiraceae bacterium | reverse complement strand
CACTGCTCTCCCCTTCCTTCGTCATCAGCCCGTCCTCGCCCTCAAACATGCAGGCGCCGCCGATGGGAAACAGCTTCAGGGAATATTTTGTATCCTTCCTGTGAAACGAACAGAGTGTAGGGCCCATACCCACAGCGAATTCCACCACATGGATGCCATTGGCCTTCGCCAGTAGAAAATGCCCGAATTCATGGGCAATCACCACCACTCCGAATATGATAATAAACAAAATCAAGGTCATCACTAACGCTCCAGTCCTTCCTCACCAAATCTTTTTCAAAATATATTCATAAGTCAGCTTCTCCGTCTCAAGGATTTGCTCCACAGAGGGTTCCCTGATGGTCCGATGCTGCGCCATCGCCTCTCCGATGATCTCCGTGATTTCCAAAAATGTAATCGCGCCATCCAGAAAAAATTTCACTGCCATTTCATTGGCGGCATTGTAAACCGTAGGCATGCTCCCGCCCATGCGTGCCGCCTGATATGCCAGTACCAGTCCCTGGAAGGTATCCGTATCCGGCTTTTCAAAGGTAAGCTGCCCCAGTTCAAACAAATCTACCCGCTTCCCTCCCATGGGCCTCCTGTCAGGATAAAAGAGGGCATACTGGATAGGAAGCTTCATATCCGGCACGCCAAGCTGCGCAATAATGGCGCCGTCCATAAACTGCACCGCCGAATGAACAATGCTCTGAGGATGGACCACCACCTGAATCTGTTCCAGTTCCACGCCGAACAGCCATTTGGCCTCCATCACCTCCAACCCTTTATTTACGAGAGTGGAAGAATCTATGGTCACCTTCCGCCCCATGCTCCAATTGGGATGCTTCAGAGCATCCTTCGGCCGGATATGTTTCAGCTGCTGTCTGGTCCGCCCCCGGAAAGGACCGCCTGAAGCCGTCAGCAGGATCTTCTCTATGCTCTGCCCTCCTGCCGCCTCCCCGTTTAATGCCTGAAATATCGCGCTGTGCTCGCTGTCCACCGGAAGAATAGCCACCTTGTGCTTTTCTGCCAGAGGCATGATAATATGCCCCGCCGTCACCAGCGTCTCCTTGTTCGCCAGGGCAATATCCTTTCCCGCCTCAATGGCGGCAATGGTGGGCTTAATCCCAATCATTCCCACAATGGCCGTCACCAATACCTGACTCTCGGGAAAAGCAGCAATTTCCAGCAGTCCCTCCATGCCGGACAGGATTCTGACATTCATGTCAGAAACTCTGATCCGCAGATTAGCCGCTGCCTCTTCTGTCCACATACATGCCGCAAGAGGATGAAACTCCCGGATCTGCGCTTCCATTCTATCCACATTGCTTCCCGCCGCCAGTGCCACTACCTGTAAATCCGGATTGTTCCGCACGATTTCCAGTGTCTGTGTACCTATGGAACCGGTAGAACCCAAAATGGCTATCTTTTTCATATGATACTTCCTTTACATCGTCTTTTCAACGGGTTGATTTTCAAAACCAAGATACGCCTGCCAGCCGTTACTGTTCACGGCTTTGCCGCTCACAGCAACATGATGCACACAAAATGAGCAAAGTGCGCTCATTTTGGCGCCTGCGGTCTCGGGATTTTCGTGCAAAGTGCGCACGAAAACGCCTCGCGGAGGCACCTGTGAACAGTAACGCCAGCCTCTCCCGCCTGTTCGTAAATCAACAGCAACACCCTTTATCAATGGCATCCAGCCTGCAGCACGCCCCCTGTATACGTGAATCACACCACCTCAATACCGCCGGATCACCGTAACCGACACCGTTATTTTCTGACACCTTTTCGGAACTGTGAAGAGATAAGCTTCTAATTATAAGAGAATCAAAAGCGTCAAAAAGTAAGTCATCGGCGCGGTTACAATCACGCTGTCGAATCTGTCCATGATTCCCCCGTGTCCGGGAATCAGTTTACCGTAATCTTTGATCTCCATATTCCGCTTGACCGCGGAAGCCGCCAGATCTCCCACCATACTCATAACCGCTCCCGCAGCACAAATCAGCGCGATAAGCCAGGAGATACTCTGGTCCGGAAATGCCTTCTCCACAAAGAAATACCCGTACAGCCACCCCAGAAGCGCCGCTCCCGCCACGCCGCCGATACAGCCCTCCAGAGATTTCTTCGGGCTTAAAACCGGGAAAATCTTCTTCCTGCCAATCAGCTTTCCCACCGCGTAAGCACAGGTATCGCATCCCCAGGAGCTGATCAGGATCATCCACACCGTGTAAATCCCCTGTTCGCACATACGGGTCTGATATACGAACGCCAACAGTACCGGCGCATACAGATAGGAAAATACGGCCGCCATCACCTGTGATGCATGGTATCTCGGAAAAGTAATCACGTAATCGAACATAATCGCCAGAAACACGCCCACAATGCACATCAGCAGCCAGGTGTGCGCTCCGGAAAAATAAACCAGCAGGTAATAACAGGTAATCCCCGCCATCCCCACGATTTCCAGCCCGTTTATCTTCTCCCCCTGCCCATTGCATTTGAGTGCTTTGGTCAATTCCCTGAATCCGATCATGGAAATGATCCACAGCAGTACCGCCAGAGGGATTCCGCCCAGGCTGATGGCGCCGATGGCGATGATCAGCAGCACAATGCCGCTGGCCAGTCTGGTCCAAAACATAATATATGCCTCCTATTACAGTTCCGCATATGCCCTATGCGTTTCATTCTGCTTTCAGGCCGCCCAGCTTTCTGTCTCTATGATTATATGCTTCCACGGCTTTTATCAATTCTTCTTTGGTGAAATCCGGCCAGGCCACCGGGGTGATGTAAAATTCCGTGTAGGCAAGCTGCCACAGGAGGAAATTGGAGAGCCGCTGTTCGTTGCAGGTGCGGATCAGCAGATCCGGTTCCGGTATCCCGGCGGTATCCAGCAGACCGCTCACGGTGTCCTCCGTGATGTCCTCCGGCTTCAGTTCCCCTGCTGCCACGGCCTGGGCAAGTTTCCTGGATGCCCTGACAATCTCGTCTCTGCCGCCGTAATTGATGGCAATCTGAAAGTGGAGTCCGTCGTTATTCTTCGTCGCCTCCTCCAGTTCCTGGATTCTTACGCGGATATCCTCGTCAAGTCTGGATTTCTCCCCCAGAACCCTGACACACATGCGGTTTTTCTCCGCAGTCTTCAGGCAGGTTTTCATATAATTGCGCAGAAGCTTCATCAGGGCGTCCACCTCGTCCTTTGGGCGGCTCCAGTTCTCCGTGGAAAAGGCGTACACTGTCAGATACTGGATTCCCATCTTATATGCGTCTTCGCAGATGGTTTCCACTGTCTTCGCCCCCTGTACATGTCCGTAGTTCCGGGGCATGCCCTTTGCTTTGGCCCATCTTCCGTTTCCGTCCAGAATGATTGCCACATGCCGGGGCATCTTCAGATTTTCTTCCATCCGTAATTCCTCCTATTAATAGTTCCGCATCATCCCTCCCCAGTACCAATGCATGGCAGAGGAATTCCGGCCGCACAGCATCGCGTCCGCAATTCCTCTGGGCACTGGTCCGGGCTGATGCTGTTTCCCAGTTCCGCATCAGCCCTCCCCAGTACCACTTCTCGGCAGAGGAATTCCGGCCGCATAGCGGAAGGGGAGCAGATTCTCTCCGCTCCCCCGGCGTTCTTTCTGCCTGCTTATCGTTTAAACGGTCATGAGCTCCTTGGTCTTCTTCTCCATCAGGCCGTCAACTTCTTTGATGTACTTGTCGGTAGTCTTCTGCAGCTGGTCTTCCATCTGCTTGATCTCATCCTCGGAAACATCGGCCTTGCCCAGTTTCTTCAGATAATCATTGCCGTCACGGCGGATGTTGCGGATGGCCACTTTGCCTTCCTCCGCCTTTTTCCGGACTTCCTTCGCCAGGTCCTTTCTGCGCTCTTCCGTAAGCTCCGGGAATACCAGGCGGATTACACTTCCGTCATTGGAGGGATTGATGCCGAGATCCGAAGTCTGGATTGCCTTTTCGACTGCTTTCAGCATTGTCTTCTCCCAGGGCGCAATCTGAATAATGCGCGGTTCCGGCACTGTCACATTGCCTATCTGCTGAATGGGTGTGGGGGTTCCGTAGTAATCCACGCGAATCTTGTCCAAAACATGGGGATTTGCACGTCCCGCACGGATGGTATTGTAATCCCCCTCCAGAAAATCAATGGCTTTCTTCATTCTGTCTTCATACTGCTGTAATCTGGCGTCCATACTGTTACTCTCCTTTTTTCAATTTGTTGCGGATTTCCTATGACTTCCGTTTCGCCGCGGTATTACGTTTTCCATGGCAGCCGCTCTCAAAACGCGGGTTATACGGATACTCTCGTGCCTTTAAATCTGCCATCCACTGTATTAATGATGCTGTTTTCTTCATTCAGACCAAACACCCACATGGGCATCCGATTGTCTCTGGCCAGAATGGAAGCTGTCATATCCACCACCTGCAGGTTCTTCTCAATGACCTCGTCGATGGTTACTTCCTCGTACTTCTTTGCCTGCGGGTTCTTCATGGGGTCGTCATCGTAAACGCCGTCGATGGATTTGGCCAGCAGAATCACATCCGCCTCCACTTCAATGGCGCGGAGCACTACGCCCGTATCCGTTGAAAAATAGGGATGTCCGGTGCCGCCTGCAAAAAATACCACTTTTCCTGCCGACAGGTACTTCACCGCCCTGTCCTTGGAGAAAAGCTTTGTAAAGGAACCACATTCAAAGGGGGTCAGGATTTCTGTCTGCATCCCCACGGAACGGAACTGCTCCGATACATAGATACAGTTCATCACCGTAGCCAGCATGCCGATCTGATCCGCCTTTACCCTGTCAATGTGCTCGCTGGTCCTTCCTCTCCAGAAATTGCCGCCGCCGATAACAATGCCGACCTGAATTCCTTTCTCCGTCAGCTGACCAACCTGTAACGCAACCTTTCTGACCGTTTCCTCGTCAAAGCCAGTCTTCTTCTCCCCGGCCAGCGCCTCACCGCTCAATTTTAGTAATATCCTCTGCGTTGCCACCACATCCTTTCTTTTTTATATTGATATTCCTGACGCAGCTCTGTCATTTCTGCCCTCCGCCGCGCCGTCGGCTTTCCATGTATCAGGGAATTGTCTTCAGCAATTCCATCGGAAGTGTCTTCAGCAATCCCAAAACTTCACCCCGCTCTCCTTCCAATGCCAGGGATTACGGGGAAAAGGGCTTCAACCCTGTCCACAGGCTGGCTCAGTCTCCGTCTCGCCACTTTATGTGCTGGACGGGCTCTGTCGCGTTCGTAATCGGCAATATCACAGCGTCTTCCATAGCCTGTATCTTCTCTATGACCGTGGGAAGCGCCTCCAGCGTCGTACTTTTTCCCGCGGAATCATGCATGAGAACCACCGAAGTGCCGTATTTGCTGATATTGGAGGTACAGTTCTCGATAATCGTCTCTGTGGGGAACAGATAGCTGCCCCCGTCTCCTGACGAAATATTCCAGTCAAAAAACCGTACATCCTGGCCCTCCAGATATTGTGCAAACTCCTTCATGGCAATGTCGCTCACCTTGTTGGAACTGCCTCCGGGAAATCTGTATACATTGCTCTTCACCCCCGTCACCTCGTAAAGGTAATCCTGCTGCCGCTTTAAATCCTCCGCGAAATTCTCCACTGAAGCATAGAGTTCGGAATATTTGTGCGTCCAGGAATGCATTCCAAGGGTGTGTCCCGCCTCCACTATCTTCTTCAGCGCCTCTTCGTTATTCTCGCAGGCTGTCCCCACCACGAAAAAGGTCGCCTTCACATCGTATTTCTCCAGTATCGCCAGTATTTTCTCCGTATTGACGCTGGGTCCGTCGTCAAAGGTCAGATAAACCTTGTGGGCCGCATCGGGCTCCTCTTCTTCCGGCTCTCCGGACTCTGTGTCTTCATCGTCCTCCGTTTCCTTTTCCAGACTCCCGACCACCGCCCTGTCCCCCATGGCGGACTGCGTCTCTTCCGTCATCTTCTCCATCATTTCACGCTGCTGTGCCGTCAGCCGCATCAGGCTGTCCACCTGTGCCGTCAGTTTGGCAACCGTACCGTCCAGAGTCCTGACCCTGACAATCAGCATCACACAGAGTACCATCAGGATAACCACAGACAGAATCATCATCCTGATATTACATCTTCTCAGCCGCCGCACCCTTCGCAGCTGTGCCGCCTGCTTACTTTTCTCTTTCGCTATGTCCACCCCCCTTACATCCGCCCGGGATGTTTTGTCTTCTGATGCAGTATCTTCTGACATGTTTTTTGGTGACATATGCTCTCCTTACATTCATTTTTTGCGTTCAGTCCGCAGGATTTGTGCTTTCCCCGGGATCTGCGCTTCCCTTAGTATATCTTATCGGAAGCAATCCCTATGCTTCCGATAAAAGGCGCGTTCCTTTACGCCGCATTCAACTATGGGAAGCTGCGCTTGCTTCCTATAGTATAGCATATTCCCCCTCTTTGGGAAAGACTATTTTGAAAAAAGGTGCCAGCCTCTCCGTCCGGCGACTCCTTATAACCTTGATGCATATTTTCCCCACTCGTCTGACGGAATCCCTATGGCATCCATCGCCTGTTCAGCAGTCAGTTTCAAAGTAACCATTAAATTCCTGAGAGAGAAAAGTATGGCATGATCCATCCCCTTTTCCATCCCCTTCTCTATCCCCTTCTCTATCCCTTTCTCTATCCCTTTCTCTATCCCTTTCTCTTCCGCTTCAGCCAGGGCATCAGCAATATCGTCTTTCATCAGCTTCATTAACGCTTCACTCATACCAGCATCCCTCCTGATCTCATTATACATCTTTTCATTTGCAAAGATACTTACCTGCAGTACGGCATCCACATTGTGCCTGTCACCCGGCAGTTCCAGCCAAGCCGTGTTCCTGAGGAATTCCCTTATATCCTCCGCATCCGCATTTGTGGACAGGATCCGCAGGCTGCTGTGGCTTTCCCGCCTTAAATGTCCGGTCACTACGATCTGGGTATCGAAAAGTTCATTCCTGATGTAGTATATCCCGGGAAAACGTTCCTCCACCTTCCGGCCTGAGCGTTTCAGGGCTTCGAACAGTTCTCTGGGGTAAGCCTCGCGGAAAATCGACACGGTCAGCTCTTCCGCCGGAACCTGGTTTACCGTGTCGCCCAGCCCTTTATACAGACAGGCATATCCCTGGGTTTTGTAGTAATCATCTATAGAGAGTCCGTCCTCCGGACTTTTGTACTCCACTACATTGTACTTTTTGAAGATGCGCCCTATTTCATTCTCTATCTCCACATCTGCGAGTTTTTTAATGATCAGCAGGTCCATCCGGAGCGGCTTTTTGCTCAGGTTATATTCCCTCTGGAATTCCAGTGCGTCCCTGTTGGAAATCAGTTCAAGCTCCGCCGCGCCGCAGAATCCCGGATGCCATTGTATTCCAGGCTTTTCAGCAGTATGCTCTTTTTCCTGGAAATATTCTTTTTCCATATTATCACACACTGGTATCACCTCTGCTTTCTGCCCGGATACTTCGTTCATCCCTGCCTGCGAAACACTTCCTTATTTTCAGTATATACGAAATCCGGTTGCTGGGCAAGAGAAAAATTCAGATGTGTGCCATCCCATCCATCACATGGTTACTGTTCACGGCTTCGCCGCTCACAGCAACATGATGCACACAAAATGAGCAAAGTGCGCTCATTTTGGCGCCTGCTGTCTCGGGATTTTCGTGCAAGAGATGCACGAAAACGCCTCGCGGTGCTGACGAGTGAACAGTAACATCACCTGTTCTCCCCCAACAGCAGCTTCACCCGGTTCTGGATGATTCCTGTCACTTCATCCAGGCTCTTATTCCCGGTATAGTACCCTTCCGCCTCTTCGACTACAATGCTTACAATCTCGTCTTCAAGTCCGTTACCAGGGCTGAAATCCGCCTCCTCCAGGGAAGCCATCACCTGCCGTGCTGTTTCACGGGAATTCCCGTATACAGGCACCGCCTCTCCGCCCAGGCCTACAGAAAACTTTATCCGGCCCTCCTCTTCCCTTATGGATTTTTCCATCATGTTTTCAAGGCCTGATATTCTGACCGGCATCCAATAATCAATACCACCGCTCGTCTCAGTTTCTAAAAAATACTCCAGGAACGCCCATGCCCCGTCTTTATTCTTCGCCCCGGCTACGATTCCTGCCGGCGCCTTGACATCCAGGCACACCCTTCCATTCCCATCCGCTGTCGGGTAGCCAAGCAGCCTGAGGCTTTCCCCCATCTGCACCTCCCACACAGCGGCCTGCCCAAAGCTCAGGACATCTTCAATCAGCAGGGTATCCTCCGGGACATAAGACGGTTCGGAAATAATACGCATCCTTGGCAGCGCGTTTTCATCCGATGCCTTTCCGTATTCCCCTGCCCAGGAAAGAAGCCTCCGAAACCCGTCGCTGTCAAAGCTGCATTCTCCCTTCTCCCAGTCCACAAATTCTTCCAGATAGTAAGGGGAACAGAAATCCTCCAGCAGGTGTTCCCGGGTATTGATATCCCGGGGTGATCCACTGCTCAGCAGCAGCATCTGCGGATACTTCTCCGTAAGCGCATAGACATCCTCCATTGTCCAGCTGTCCAGATCCCCAACCTGGGAAGCTCTCCCTGCTACACCGTTGACATAAACTTCCTTCGGGATTCCCACCAGCTTCCCGTTTATCGTATATCCCTCCAGCGCATTTTCAAGAAAATCCTCCCGGTCCAGCACCCTGCTGGCTTCCAGCCAGGGAAACAGGTCTTCCAAAAGTCCCTTCTCCATGTCCTTTTTCAGATCTCTGCCTTTTAAGGAAAGCAGTTCCGGGGGATTGTCAGATACAAGCGCCGCATCCATACGAACCTGAGCCCCCTGCGCATTTCCGCCGGAATAGCCATAATCCTCCAGAATCACCTGATATTCGCTGCTCTGCCGGTTAAACCGGATAATCGCGTTCTCCAGCTCCAGTGTTGTATCAAAAGCCGCCAACACCACTGCTTCCTTCTCCGGCAGCTCATACGCGGGCGTTTTCTCCAGCAGGTACAGCCCTGTCATTCCCGTCTCTTCATATAGCACCAGTATTTCTTCCCGGCTCAGAACGATGAAATCCTGCACGCTGCTGTCGATCAGGCTGCTGTTGCCCCACAGCAATATGCTCCTGGCCTCCCCAAGCTCCCGGTCATACCCAATGTCATTTACTTAAGCAGATTTCTGTTAAAAATTAGGAATCTGCT
>CANDMH010000142.1 GCA_947385785.1 uncultured Lachnospiraceae bacterium | reverse complement strand
AAGCAGATTCCTAATTTTTAACAGAAATCTGCTTAAGTAAATGACATTGGTTCACCCGGTGCCTCCGCGAGGCGTTTTCGTGCGCACTTTGCACGAAAATCCCGAGACAGCAGGCGCCAAAATGAGCGCACTTTGCTCATTTTGTGTGCATTATGTTGCTGTGAGCGGCGAAGCCGTGAACAGTAACGATTTCAAGCAAGAGTTTCCGGCAGTGTGTGCTGCTCTTGCACAAAGGGAGAAGATAGTGGTATAATAGACCATATTCCTGAACTTCCATACTGACAGAAATTGACAGGGCGAATGGCAGATGCGTATAGCGATATGTGATGACGATAAGGTATCATTGAACCAGCTGGCGGGAGAAGTGGCGGCCTGGGCACAGGCGGAGCAGGAGGCGTGCCGGACAGAAAACTATATGACTGCCGATGCCTTTTTATTTGCGTGGGAAGAGAAAAAAGATATCGATGTGCTCCTTCTGGACATTGAGATGCCGGGAATGGACGGCATTGCGCTGGCCCGCAGGCTGCGCAGGATGGGGGAACGGATCAGCATCATTTTTGTGACAGGCAATCCGGACTTTGTCCTGGAGGGCTATGAGCTGGAGGCGGTTTCTTATCTTGTGAAGCCGCTGAAAAGGGAAAGACTTCATGCGGCGCTGCGCAGGGCGAAGGAGCAGACGCGCCGCAGGCCGGCGATTTTGGTGCCGCTTTCCGCCGGGGAGGTGGAAAAGGTGTATGTATCCGATATCTGCTGCCTGGAAAGCGACGGACATGACAGCGTTATCTGGAAAAGAGACGGCACTAGGATTGTGTGCAAAACCGGACTCCGGCAGCTGGAGCAGGAGCTGGCGGAAGGCGAATGTGAGGATGCTTTTTTCAAACCCCACAGATCCTATGATATCAATCTGGGATATGTGGAGAGAATCGGAAAGAAGGAAATCCGAATGGAGAATAAAATGCTGGTGCCTGTTGCCAGAGGAAAGTGGGAGGAGTTGAATCAGGCTTACATGAGATATTTTCGGAAGCAGAGCTTTTGATGAGCATCGTGGTATTCCGGAACGGAAAGACGGTATGCAACTGTGAGCGGCGAAGCCGTGAACAGTAATTGATGTCGTGTGGCAGGAGATGAGGGATAAAAGGAAATGCTGCAGGTTGGTATCTGGTTGATATGGCTGGTGCTGTATCAGTATTATATAGAACAGATCTGTGAATTGGAGAAGGGATATGTTAAGAGAGTCGTAGTGTGGGGGCTTACGCTGTGTCCTTTGTCGGCCGGGGGAGTATTATCCCTGCCGGGGGCGGCATCGGCAGGAACTGCCGGGAGGCGGATGGCGTTCGGAAGCTGGCTGACCTGCGGAAACTGGCTGGCGTCTGGATGCTGGTTAATGATAATGCTGATCCTTTTTCTGTACATGTTGTTTTATGATACAAAGCCTTTCAGGCAGCAATGGTGGAAACCGCTTGTACCGGGAGTAGCGCTCGCGCTGTGTGCCCTGGGCGGGTCGGCGGAATTGACTTTGCTCTTAAACGGGGCGGTCATGATGGTTTTTCTGCTGATGCTGTCAGCGGAAAGAGGATATCTGCGGGCAGGGAGCAGTCTGGTGAATCTGGGGATATACGGGCTTCTGAGCGTGTATGTATGGCGGAATGCAGAGGCAGCGGACAGGAAAACGCTTGTGGGCGTTTTGCTTCTGGAGCTCCTGCTGTTCCTGGCGCTGGAAGGGACTCTCTTTTCCTGGCACAGGGGCTTTGCGGCGGAAACAGAGCGTTTTCAGAGGGATATTTTAGGTCACCAATATGAGGAGGTAAAAGAGATTTACCTGAACATGAGGGGATGGCGGCATGATTACCACAATCACCTGCAGGCCATGAAGGCCCAGATTGCCGCGGGGCAGCTGGAGGAGATGAAGCAATATCTCTCTGACCTGGAGCAGAATCTGGAAAAAGTGGATACCTATGTAAAGTCCGGAAATCTCATGGCTGACGCGATTCTGAACAGCAAGCTCTCCCTGGCGGAGCAGAAGGGAATCCGCGTGAACTGCAAAGCCATTCTTCCGGCAGCGCTTTCCATAGAGGACGTGGACCTGTGTGTGCTGCTGGGGAATCTGCTGGACAACGCTTTGGAGGCCTGCGAAAAGATTCCGGAGCAGCAGCGTTTTCTGCGCGTCTATATGGTGGTAAACAAATCTCAGCTCTATGTTTCCATCCAGAATTCCGCGAAAGAAGAACTGGATTTTAACGAGAGAAATTATATTTCCACAAAGCGGGGAAATCACGGACTGGGTATGATGCGGGTCAAGGCGCTGACGGATAAATACGAAGGATATCTGACGCTGGCCAACGAACCCGGTATTTTTGCGGCGGAGGTGACCCTGCCGCTGTGATTGACACGAAAGTCTGTCTGGCTTTGCGGCGGTTTCTCCATTGCGGAACGGTTTTTAAAATCAAGCCGTTCAGCTTTCTGCCGGGATATGCCCGGGACAGTTGAACCATGTCTTCCATGGTTCAGCCAGCTTGGAAACCGGGTTCTGAAGTTGCGTACAGAACTTTGAAAGTTTTGTACAGCGACTTGCTGAACAGCTTTTGATTATATATCGACAAACCACCTGGTTTTACTGTGTTTTATGTTTTCCTCCATTGAGTCAACCTTGATTTCAGGATGTTCTTTCAGCCACATATCCAGAAGCTCTAGTTCCAAAGGCCCGCCATAGTTCCCTTTATCGTCCGACCAGAACCATTCCTCATGAGTATCCGGATGGCGAAACCTTAAAAGCCCCGCATTTTTCAGAGCTTCTGCATCCTTATCATGAAAAGCGCAGATGATGTCTTCTTTTTCCTGATAAGTGAAGGAATCGCTCCATGGAAGCAGTTGCCCATCCTGGTCCTTTATCGGATACATAAGGTACTCTTCAGGCAATTTACTATAGCTGTCCCAGGAAAATGATTTTACGGATATAATTTTGCCGTACTCATAAGTAATGCACAGGATAATCTTTCCGTTCCGTATTCTCCTGTAGACACTTTCTCCCACGTTAATATAATTTTCATCACGTACCTTAGTTATTGTACCGCCTCTGTGGCATACCGGCTTATTTTCCGCGACCCTCATTCTTCTGAACTTACCCAGATTTATATTATTGACCAGGATTACTGAATATTTGCTTCTATATTCCGGAATTTGCTGGCGCCGCACCATATCGGCTGTGGTTCTTTTCCATTCCATTTTTTCAGGCCTCCATGAAAACGGAAAGCTGATTACAGGCATGGAGCAGTCCGAAAAGGCATAAGCTTCTATTGACAGTATCGAATCAGGAAGCACCAGCCTTCTCCTGATTGAGGAATCAGCAAACGCAAAATTTTTAATTACCTCCAGCGTATCCGGCAGGCAGACAGACTTCACGTCCAGATGAGACAGTGAAAAAGAAGCCAGGATGCGGATGCCGTCCGGAATCGTCAAATTCTGTTTATCCGAAAAACAGGCGTACAGGCAGTTGTCTCTGCTGTAAAAATCACCCCACCTGCCAATACTCCACGGCACATTATGGAATGAACCAAGTTCGAAGACTACAGAAGCGTCTTCTGGATACTCCCCGCAGTCATATATATATTTAAAATTTGCCCGACTTGAATCGATATCCTCAAGATGGGTACATCCCCAGAAGGCATATGCATGAATGCGGGAAAGGGAATACGGCAGCACAACGCGTTTCAGGTTTCCGCAATCTCTGAATGCATTGATGCCTATCTCGGTAATTCCATCTGAAATTTCGATGATATGAATGCGGTCTTTTATGCCTTCCCAGGGGGCGGACGGCTGATAGCCGCATGAATAGTCCGGCATTTTGCCTTTGCCGCTGACAGTTAATTTTCCTGATGCATCTAATGCCCAGTTAATGTCAGTATATTTTCCGGCAATAAATCCCACTTCATTATGTTTCATGTACTAAGCCTCCTGTCGCTCACTCTATCGCCTGTTCCGTTTACCTGTTTTCTAAAACCATTATACACTGAAGCATCCCAAAACAGGTCGCTTTGTAAGCGACCTGTGCGGCATTTTCGTCTGCTGTATATGTAAATCAGATGCATATTACTGCACTTGCGCAGTCATGGCAGGGCAGGGGAAGGCCGCTGCCGGGTTTCAGTTCAGGAGGGGCCGCGGCGTGGCTTATTCCTGCTGTGAAGCTATCACGATATAAACCTTTTGAGGCTGTTTTGGAAGCAACATTACAAATAAAAGAGAGTCTGTGCATTTCATGTTTCAAAATGAACATTTCGTGCGGAAATCCCCCTTTTGGGGGATTTTATTATTATAGTATTTTCAGGAATTGCTGTACCGGTCGGCTGCAGGCATTCTCTCAGGAATTGGGCGGAAATAACCTGTGTAACTGTCGTATCGGTTATTTCCCGGCAATTCCTGAAAAGGTGCAGGAGGAAAAAGAATGAAAACAAAGGAAGAACAAAAGGAGAAGCGCTATCCCCTGTGGGAAAACCTCTGGATTGCCCACACAGGGCTTGCGAGGGACAGGGGAGCCGGATGCCTGGCGGTTTTGGGGGCGGATGTATGTATGTCGGTATTACAGCCTTTTCTGGCAATGGCGCTGCCCAGCGCAGTGGTCTATCTGCTGGGCAGCGGCTGGCAGCCGGGGCTGATCTTTCTGTGCCTGGCAGGCTATGTGCTGTTGCTGCAGGCCATGCAGGCCTTAAAGGGATATCTGTCGGGCGTCTGCCAGAAAGCAAGGTTCCTGTTCCGCATCGGGAAGGGAAAGGAGCTTTTCGAGGCAGCCCTGTCGGCGGATTTTCAGGAATTTGAGAGCACAAAAGGACAGGAGAAGCTGGAAGGCGCCAGAGGTAATATCTATTATGGCAATGATACGGGAATCGAAGCATTCCTCGGTGAATTTGAAAAGGCGGTGATCGCCCTGGCCGGGCTCATCGTTTATTCGGTTATCATCGGAAGGATGAATTACTGGCTGCTTCTGCTGCTGCTTGCGGTGACCGGCATTATCATGGCCGTGAATGTCCTGGCAGACCGAAGGACCATAAGGTATGACAGGGAATACATCAAAGTCAGCCGCAGCTATGAATACCTGAAACGGGAGGTCCTGGTTCCGGCAAACGGCAAGGATATGCGGCTTTATCGCATGTGGGACTGGTTTCAGAGGGAATTTAAGCAGATGACGGAGGCGTTGGCTAACTGGAGCGGCAGGGAGAGGAGGTGCTCCATCAATGCCTCTATTTTCGGAACGGTTCTCACCGGCGCAAGGGATCTGCTGGTGTACGGCTATCTGATTCGTCAGATGCTCCAGGGGAGAATCGACATGGCGGCTTTTCTGCTCTATGTGGGAATCGTGGCGAGCTTCGGGAGCTGGATGAATTCCCTGACGCAGGCTTTGACCGGAATCGTGCACAATAACCGGTACATGGATCGGTATCGGGATTTCCTGGAATTTGCGGGAAAGGACTTCGGAGGCTCCCGGGCCGTTTCAAATCCGGGGAAACTGCATGAAATCCGACTGGAGCACGTATCCTTCCGCTACGAAGGATGTGAGGAGGATGCAGTCCATGACCTGACCCTGACCGTCAGGCCCGGGGAAAAAATTGCGTTGGTTGGAATGAACGGCGCCGGGAAATCCACACTGATTAAACTGCTCTGCGGGCTGTACCGCCCTTCCTCCGGGAAAATTTATCTGGACGGGCAGGATGTAACCGGGATATCCCAGGAGGAATACCGGAAGGAGTTTGCGGTGGTATTTCAGGAGGTATTTGCCTTTTCCTTTTCGCTTTCCGATAATGTCTCCTGCAGGGCGAAGGAGGATACGGGCCGGGAAAAGCTGGAGCGGAGCCTGCGGGATGCGGAGCTTTGGGACCGGGTCCTGGAGCTTCCGAAGAAGGAGGAAACCAGCCTGAACCAGGATATAGACGCCTCCGGCGTATCGCTGTCCGGCGGGGAGCTTCAGCGGCTGATGCTGGCGAGGGCGCTTTATAAAGACACGCCTGTAGTAATCCTGGATGAGCCGACTGCGGCCCTGGACCCGCTTGCGGAGAGCAGGATGTATGACAGGTATTATGAGATGACCAGAGACAAGACCAGTATCTTTATTTCCCACAGGCTCAGCTCCACCAAATTCTGCGACCGTATTTTATACATGGAAAAGGGAGAGATCACGGAGGAGGGCGACCACGGGCAGCTGATGGAGAAGCAGGGAGCTTACGCGGCCATGTTCCGCACACAGGCTCAATACTATGGGAAGTAAAACGCAGCTTCCCATAGTTGAATGCGGCGCAAAGGTCGCGCCTTTTATCGGAAGCGAAGGGATTACTTCCGATAAGACATACTACAGGAAGCAAGTGCAGCTTCCCATAGTTGAATGCGGCGCAAAGGGATGCGCCTTTTATCAGAAGCAAAGTGCATGCTTCTGATAAGACATACTACAGGAAGCAAATGCGGCATGTGTCCATACAGTACCTGGAGGAATTACGAACACGTGTCCTATGCGGCCGGAAAATCTCTGTTATGCCTGGTACCGGAAGGACCCATGTGGGACTACAATAAGAGGTGATATTCCATGAAAAGTCAGAAAAAGAAATATGGGGGAGTTCTCCGGAGGCCGGGCAGGTCCCTGGAGCATCATAAGACAGGCTTTACCCTGCTGAAAATTGCACACAAAGTGGATTCTTCCGCCATCCCCCTGCGGATTATAAATGTAGTGCTCAATGTGACAGGCACTTATCTTGGGCTGTACCTTACGGCCGGATTCATTGATCTGCTGTTGAATGCCCGGTATTCGGAGGGTTTTTTTCGGGGATGTCTGATGGTGACCACAGAATTGTTGTTTGGGATAGCCGGACAGCTGGTGGAAAAAGCCTATGCCAGGTCGTCCCAGCGCTGTGCCCTGGCCTTTGCCGTCATGATGCGCGAGAAGGCTGCTTCTCTGGACTACGAGACCATGGAACAGCCTCAGGTGACGGACAGGATATTTCTTTCGGAACGCACCGCCGGCATGTACGGGGGATTGGGGGCTGTGGTGAACGGCTACCAGGGAATGCTGACAGGGCTGCTGGAGATTGTGACGGCAATGGGGATGATCGGCGTGCTTTGCTTCAGCCGTCCTGCGTCAGGTGAGTCTTTTTTGGTTCTGGCAGCGCAGCCGGCGGTATCCGTGTTCCTGCTGCTCCTGGCGTTGGGTGCAACGATTGCCGCCAGAATCAGGGCGGGCGCCGGCATGGTGAGGAACACGAAGAAGTATCTGCAGGATCATACGGGAATGGAAATGAAACTGAGTTATCTGGTGTCGCGGGTTATGATGAACCTGCAGGCGGCAAAGGTTGTCCGGATCTATGATATGAAGAAGATGCTGATGGACAACATCATCAAGTACGATGAGGAATGTAATGAATTTTACGGTGAAATGTGTGATGAGGAAATCAGGGACGGATTGCGGGGAGAACTGAACAGCGGCTTGTTTACCGTCTTCAATTACCTTTTTGTGGCGGTAAAGGCGTTGGCGGGAGCGATTACCATAGGCGCTTTCACCCAGTATACAGGAGCCATGGCGAAGCTTTCAGCCGGATTCCAGAAAGTCATAGGGTATAACACCCAGATAAAGCGGACCAATACCTATATGGCAGATTTCCTGGAGCTGATGAATATGGAGAACAGCCATGCCACCGGCACCATTCCCGTGGAAAAACGTCTGGACGGAGAGTATGAAATAGAATTCCGTGATGTAAGCTTCCGCTATCCGGGCAGCGAAGAGATGATATTGAAACATGTAAGCTGCAGGCTTACCATGAAAAACAAACTGGCGCTGGTGGGAAAGAACGGCGCAGGCAAAACCACCTTTATCAAGCTGCTCTGCAGGCTGTATGAGCCCACAGAAGGTATAATTACCTTAAACGGCATCGATATCCGGAAGTACCGGGAGGAGGAATATCGGGAGCTGTTCGGCGTGGTATTCCAGGATTTCAAGCTGTTTGCGTTTCCGCTGTGGCAGAATCTGACGGCGGGGTATGAGAGGGACGACGACAGGATTTCGGATAGCCTGAAGCGGGCCGGGGCGGAAGAATTTGTCAGAGGGCTTCCCCAGGGAACGGATACGGTGCTGTTCAAGGACCGGGAGGGTGGTGTGGATATCAGCGGCGGAGAGGCCCAGAAGCTGGCTCTGGCGAGGGCGCTGTACAAGGATGCGCCGTTTGTGATACTGGACGAGCCTACAGCGGCGCTGGATCCCATCAGCGAAGCGCAGGTATACGCGGGCTTTCATGAGATGGTGAAGGATAAAACCAGCATATATATTTCCCACCGCATGAGCAGCTGCCGGTTTTGCGACGATATTGTAGTATTCGAGGACGGGCGCATTGTGGAGAGGGGAAGCCATGAGGAGCTGCTGGAGCGGCAGGGGCAGTATGCGGGGATGTGGCACGCCCAGGCGAAGTACTATGTGACGGAGGCGGCGCAGCAGAGCCTGCCGCGATAAGACGCTTACGGCTGAAACTCTTTCGGAGTCCCTGATATATCTGGCCTTCCGGGGCCGCTGCGCCATCCGGCTGGAAATCGAAGTCTGTGACTGTCGGCTTTGCGCCATTGTGTCGTTAAAATTTCCTGATGATGCCGCTGCATCGCCGTCGAAATTTTGCCTGGCACCGGCGCGAATACAGCCCCGGACTCCAATTTCTAACTGGATGGAGTACCAGTTAAGCTCCCCGAACGCGGGGCGTCCGCGAAAGTGAAACACAGGCTATATTCGTTTGGAGGATGGTTTAGGTTTCTGCCGCGTAATATCCCCTATCCGCTCCATGTAAGCCTGTTCCTTCTCCTGATTGATAACATCCCGGAGGGTCTTCAGTTCATCTGTAATCCGGTCCATCCTGATCAGCACGTCGTTGGTGTCGAAGGTTGCGGAGGAATCCTTGCCCTTAAGTGTCTTAAAAAGCTTTTCCGTCTCCTTATGTACGCACTTCGCCTGTTTCCGAACGCTTTTCTTCAGCTTTAGAATCATTGTGTTAATACGCTCCTTTCCCTGTGATTTCTTTTTCTTTTATCATATTCCATTTTTGATATATCGTCAAGAAAATTAGGGCAGGGTCAGTGCATGATATTTTTATTTTCCATAAAGGCAGCGTATAACAGCAGGCAGAATGACAGTAAACCTCCATGCATAAGGCCTATAGGACAGGCCTGGCCGCACCACCCTGC
>CANDMH010000141.1 GCA_947385785.1 uncultured Lachnospiraceae bacterium | reverse complement strand
CAAGAGGCTTCACTTCCAGGCACTCCGGCAGAGTCAGATACTTGCCGTCCAGGTTCTTGAACAGGATATAGTCATTCATACGCTCGCAGAACTTGTCGTCCTTCAGGCAGCCGAACTTGATGAAGGGGCTGATATCATCCCAGTATTTCTCGTATTCTTCCTTCTCCGTCTTGCACATGCCGGACAGCTTGTCCGCCACCTTCTTGGAGATGTATTCGGAAATCTTCTTCACAAAGCCGTCATTCTGCAGCGCGCTTCTGGACACATTTAACGGCAGGTCGGGACAGTCGATAACACCCTTCAGCAGCATCAGGAATTCCGGAATGACTTCCTTGATATTGTCCGCAATGAAGACCTGGTTGTTATAGAGCTTAATGGTTCCCTCAATGGATTCATACTCCATATTGATCTTCGGGAAATACAGAATGCCCTTCAGATTAAAAGGATAATCCATGTTCAGATGAATCCAGAACAGCGGCTCCTTGTAATCATGGAATACCCTGCGGTAAAATTCCAGGTACTCTTCTTTGGTGCAGTCGTTGGTATGCTTTGTCCACAGCGGCGTAGTCTCGTTGAGCAGCTCGGGACGCTTCTTAATCTTCAGCTTGACCGGTTCCGGCTCCTTCTCTTTCTTGTCTTCTCCGCCTTCGGCATCGCCCTCCGGGGAATTGGATTTCTCATCCGCCTTCTCGTCTGAAGAATGCCCTTCTTCCTTTTTTTCAGGCTCAATCACCTCGAGAACCTCATCATCCTCAAGCTTCTCGTCTTCCCTGATAATCTGGGTTTCCTTGGTGTCCGCCTTGGAAAGATAGATTTCTGTAGGCATGAAAGAGCAGTACTTCTTAATGACTTCGCGTGCCTTATACTCATTGCAGAATTCCAGGCAGTCCTCATTGAGGAACAGGGTAATGGATGTACCTACCTCTGTCCTGTCGCCATCCTCCATGAGAAACTGCGTGCCGCCGTCACACTCCCAGTGGACAGCCTTCGCACCTTCCCTGTAAGAAAGGGTATCGATATGCACCTCATCAGCTACCATAAACGCGGAATAGAATCCCAGTCCGAAATGCCCGATAATCTGATCCGCATTGCTCTTGTCCTTATATTTCTCAATAAAATCGGCTGCCCCAGAGAAAGCGATCTGGTTGATATACTCTTCCACCTCATCCGCAGTCATCCCCAGTCCGTTGTCGGTGACTGTCAATGTCTTCTTCTCGGGATTGACCACCACGTCAATGCGCGCCTTGAAGCCTTCGGGCAATGTATACTCACCCATCATATCCAGCTTCTTTAATTTCGTCACGGCGTCACAGCCGTTGGATATCAGCTCCCTGTAGAAGATGTCATGGTCGGAATACAGCCACTTTTTGATAATCGGAAAAATGTTTTCACTGTTGATCGATAAACTGCCACTTTTTGCTGCCATCTTACTTTCATTCCTTTCTTCCAAATTGATTGTCTTCTCTCCGTCCATGCCCCTCAAAGCCATATCGGCATGGACATTCGCTGCGGGTTTTATGCAAACTTCTTTCATGCGATATCGCACTACAGCATTGTGTTGTCCTTCGAACACCTTGAAACATAGTTTAAGACGGACTTCGAAAAATGTCAAGGCGAAATTAGCACTCATTTTAAATGAGTGCTAATAATTGTGTGGAAAAGCCCGTAAAATGGGCATTTCCCGATTTCTAAAATTTTTCTAAACCATATTTTATACTGCATGTCGGATAGATTTGCTGTCAGTCTGTCAGTTATTTTCCGACAATTCCCATACTGCAAATTTATACTTGTTAACGAAAATATCTGCACCAGCCTACAAGTATAACGAGTGAGCGCTTCTGTAATGCGGGGCAGAAAAGCGGCATTTGAATGCGCTCACGAGTATAATTGGTGTGCAGTATAATTTGCGGGCGCGGACACCTGACACGCATTACACGGAATGGATGCAACGGTGCACTAGCCCGGAAAATACTTTGCATACATATCAAAAAATCCTGTCGTTGTCACCTCTTCGTCCCGCAGCAGTTTCATACTCTCCCAAAGCTCCTGATTCAGCTGCCTCGGCAGAGCCTCCACAAAGGCGTTATATTCCTGACCGAAAACCTCCCGGCGGCGCTCCTCCACAATCGTCAGTTTATTCAGGTCTGTCTGCTCCCGGTCAAAGGTACTGATACATTTGATAATGTGGTACCCTGTCTCCGTCTCAATCACCTGACTGACTTCCTCTGTCTCGAGAGAAAAAGCAGCCTCCTCAAAAGCAGGCTCCATCTCCCCTTTTCCAAAAGAATACGTAATTACGGAATCCTCGCTGTAACGGGATGCCAGATCCAGAAAATCCTCGCCCTCCTCCACCGCCATGCGGTGAATATCAAGCGCTTTCGCATAAGCTTCCTGTTTCATATCCTCGGAACAGGCGACCGGAGTGCCTGCCCCGTCCGTTGCGGCGGTTCTGATCAGAATGTGCTGTACGGTAATGGTGCGCGCCTCGTCGTCACTGATCTCCGGGTTCACGTCCTGAATGATATACCGATATACTTTATCCGCCAGGGCGTACTCCCTGTAAAGCTGCTCCAAAATGGAATACTTCACCCCCATCAGTTCCTTTTCCTGCTCTGTCAGGGAATCGAAGTATTCTTCTGCCGCCTGCTCCACCTTCCTGTTCTCCGAATCGTCCAGGGCGACTCCCCTGTCCTGCGCCAGCAGGTACATGGTTTTGATCTGGGCCATCTTCGCCAGCACGGTTTCCTTTACGTTTTCCTCCAGCGTAATGCCGTCCCGGGACACGTTCCACACCTCCGGGCCATACACGCTTTCGTACTGGTTCTGGGTGTTGGTCAGGTAGACCATCATCTCCGGAGCCGTACAGACGCTGCCGCCAATCCGAAAGACCTCGTCCTTCCCCATGCCGGTGGTAAAAATCACTTTTGTGCCGTTTTCCTCCCCTCCGCAGGCCGTAAGCGGCAGCATAATAAGGAAAAAGAGCAGCAAAACCGGTAGTCTTTTTCTTATTCCGTATCCCATTCTATCTATTTTTACCCTCGTCTCCACACTCAACCCCTTACTGTTTCATTGCCTGAATCCGCAAAAGCCAACAGGGGTGGGACATCCTGTAACGCTGCCCCGCCCCTTCCATATTCCCTGTCTTTTTCTTCGCCAGTCCTTACTCTATCACATGAATCCATCCCGCAGGCGCCTCAATCCTGCCCATCTGGATGCCGGTGAGCGTGTCATACAGCTTCTTCGTGACAGGCCCCATTTCCGCCATGCCGCTGGGAAGACAGATCTCTTTGCCGTGGTCCACGATTTTCCCTACCGGGGAGATAACCGCCGCAGTGCCGCAGAGACCGCACTCCGCGAAGTCCTTTACCTCCTCCAGGTATACCTCGCGCTCCTCTACCTCCAGACCCAGGTATTCCTTCGCCACATGCACCAGGGAACGTCGGGTTATGGAAGGAAGGATGCTGTCCGATTTGGGCGTAACCACCCTGCCGTCCTTCGTCACAAACAGGAAGTTAGCGCCGCCGGTCTCCTCCACTTTGGTGCGGGTCCCGGGGTCAAGATACATATTTTCGTCAAAGCCGTTCTTATGGGCCGATACAATGGCATGCAGGCTCATGGCGTAGTTCAGGCCGGCCTTAATATGCCCGGTTCCATGAGGCGCCGCACGGTCGAAATCGCTGACGCAGATGGTCAGAGGCTTTACACCGCCCTTGAAGTAAGGGCCCACGGGAGTACAGAAAATACGGAACTGGTATACGTCTGCAGGTTTCACGCCGATTACCGAATTCACGCCGAACATGTAGGGACGGATATACAGTGTGGCGCCGCTTCCGTAAGGAGGCACATAGGCCGCATTGGCCGCCACCACCTTCGTAACCGCATCCACAAAGCGCTCCCTGGGGAAAACAGGCATCTCAAGGCGTCTCGCGGAGTCTTCCATGCGCTCTCCGTTCAGATCAGGGCGGAATGCCACGATATGACCGTCATCCGTAGTATAAGCTTTCAGGCCCTCAAATATGGTCTGCGCATACTGCAGAACACCGGAGCACTCATTTAGCACCACATTGGCGTCTTCCGTGAGAACACCTTCATCCCATGCTCCGTCCTTAAACCAGGAAACATATCTTTTCTCCGTCTGAATATATCCAAAATTAAGATTGCTCCAGTCAATATTTTTCTTTTCCACTGCCATTACCTTCTTTCCATATTTTATTGTTAACAATTATTATACTTTTACACAAAAAAGTCAATATACTTTGTCCCCAAAATCCTGTAAAAACATGCCGAAAAAACGGGGAAATTTATGGTTCTCCCACCACTCTCTCATATTTTAAAAAGGTGTATGCAATGTCAAAATAAGTCTGCTCATCGCTGTCGGCGGTAATCTTCCATCCCGGCTCCCTGTCCAGGTTGGGGAAACAGGCATCCGCTTCGTAATTCTGATCGATCATGGTAATATGTGCCGTATCGCACCAGGGCAGCAGCTGACGGTAAACGCTCTCGCCACCGATACAATAGACATCCCTGGAAGGAAACGGAGCCAGCGCCAGCTTCAGCTCCTCCAGGGAATGCACCACCTGCGCTCCTTTCACCCGGAAAGACGGATTCCTGGAGAGAATGATATTGGTTCTGCCGCCCAGCGGCATACCCTGGGGAAAAGTCTCCAGCGTTTTCCGTCCCAGAACCACCACTTTCCCTATTGTTTCCTCCCTGAAATGCTTCTGGTCATTGGGAATCGAGACAAGAAGCCTGCCCTTCCTGCCAATGGCCCAGTTTTTGTCAACTGCTGCTATAAGATTCATATCCGTATCCTCCCCCGTGCTTTCCTTCGCATATAATCAATCAGAGAATTCTTTTGACTGTGAGCATACATTCTATTATAGCAGTTGATATGCCAAAATCAAGAAATTATACTCACTAACGAAAATAATTTCCAGCCGAAATGTATAACGAGTGAACGCAGCGGCAGTGTTGAACAGAAAGCGGCAGATATATGCGTTCACGAGTATGCCAAAAGTTTTCCTGCATAATACTGCCGCCGGGATGATGCGCATATCACATCTGCGATACGCTCAACCCGGCGGCGTATGTCTTATAGGAAGCAATCCTTTCGCTTCCTATCGTATTTTTGTCGTAACAGGAATTGTCACATTTCCCATTTATCACAAAGGGAATTGATCTGATCAGCGAATTTCGCCATATCCTTGTTCGGCATACCGTCAATACCTTTCACCATATTAAGCAGCCTCTGCGCGGCAGCCAGCAGCCTTGCGTAGATATTGGAAACCACAGACCTTGCTTTCTTCTTCACAGGAACAGGTATTCCTTCGTACTCCAGCTTTCCGGAGAGCAGATCGAAAACCGTTCCGCTGTAGGGCGCATATGTATGCTGCCCGTATTCTATCTTCAGACATTCCGCAAAACCGGCGCATACGCTGTCCTCGCCGTGTACAATAAACACCTTCCTGGGCTTCTCTTCAAAACCGGTAATCCAGTCAATCAGCCCGTTCTTGTCCGCGTGTCCGCTCATGCCCACCAGCTTCTTAATCTCCGCCCTGACCTGAATAGACTCGCCGAACAGCTTCACTTCATCGATACCTTCTACAATCAGACGCCCCAGCGTGCCCACTGCCTGATACCCCACAAAAAGGATGGAGCATTCCGGCCTCCAGAGATTATGCTTCAGATGATGCCTGATACGTCCGGCCTCGCACATGCCGGAAGCGGATATGATCACCTTGGGCGTCTCGTTAAAGTTAATCTCCCTGGATTCATCGCTGGTAATGGCAAGCTTCAGCCCCGGAAAAGAAAGTGGATTGATTCCCTCCCGCACCATGTCCAGAGCCTCCCCCGCAAAGCATTCCATACGGTTCTCCTGAAAGATCTCCGTGGCCTCCACCGCCAGCGGGCTGTCCACATAGACCGGGAAATCTTCGTGTCCCTTCACCAGGCCGTCCACCTTAATCTTCCTCAGGAAATAAAGCAGCTCCTGGGTACGGCCCACCGCAAAGGAGGGAATGACCACATTTCCGCCTCTGTCAAAGGTTTCCTTCAGGATAGCAGCCAGCTCATGTACATAATCCGGCCGCTCCACCGCATGCAGCCTGTCTCCGTAGGTGGATTCCATGACCACATAATCCGCCGTTTTCGTGATGGAAGGATTGCGCAGCAACGGGTCGTTCTTATTGCCGATATCGCCTGAGAAAACGATCTTTTTCGTATTTCCGTTTTCGGTCAGCCATACTTCGATGCTGGCAGAGCCAAGCAGATGCCCGATGTCGGAAAAACGAATGGTCATCTCATCGCATACTACCACTTTCTGATTGTAATGGCAGGATACCAGCCTTTTGATCACACCCTCCGCGTCCTCCATCGTGTAAAGAGGCTCCATCGCCGCGACGGACTCGCTTCTCTTCGCCTTCCGGTTCTTCCACTCTGCCTCCATCATCTGAATGTGCGCACAGTCACGAAGCATGATGCTGCACAAATCCGCCGTGGCATCGGTGGCATACACCTGTCCCCTGAATCCCTTTGCATACAGCAGCGGCAGCAGACCAGTATGGTCAATATGCGCATGGGTCAGAAGCACATAATCGATCAGAGATTCATCCACCGGCAACGGCGCATTTTCGAAGACATTAACACCCTGCTCCATACCGTAATCCACCAGGATGTGTTTCCCGCCCACTTCGATATAATGACAGCTTCCCGTCACCTCATGGGCCGCACCTACAAAAATAAGTTTCATACCCTCTCCTCCTAAATTTATAGTTCTGTATACGCCCCTTTCAATACCAGGCATGGTAGAAAATTTGTTTAATTCTATTTTATTATGTAATTGCATTTCCTGCAAGAGGAAATTGTCAGAAAATGAAAAAAGCGCATCTTTTATTCCGCAAACTTTGTACAATATGATTGACCCGCCTTATTTCTCCCTGTTTTTGCCCGGTCATTTTGCATATCTGCTTCTTCCTGTTTCCCCGTATGTTCCGTCTTCTGTAAAAGAGAGCTGCGATTTTCCATTGCTGTGGCAAACCAGGAAAGTGCCTTCAGCCCCAGGGTGATATGGCAAAAAGGGAATCATTATGGTATAATATCGACCCGTAAGGACTTTTGATTCCATGTGCGCCGAAGCGTACGAACTCATGGATAACAAGCCTTATTCATGGCAGTAAGGAAGTGTTCCGAAACGACCGGATGGCCATATAAAACACCGGAACACTTTTCAGAGCCGATAGAATGACAGCCGGAATCCCTTTCCGGCTGTGGAGAGAAAATGAGGTATTATATGAAAGATTCCCTTCCCGATTTTCATCAGATGCATTTTGACGGCATACAGGCCCTGAGGGGCGTCACAGCCATTTTTATCGTGCTGGAACATATCCGCTTTCTGAACTGCGGCGCCTTCGGCGTGGATATCTTTTTCTGTATCAGCGGCTTTATGATCATGTTTTCCACCCACAGGGACAGCAGCTTTTTCCTCCGGAAACGGCTGATACGCATCCTGCCGCTGTATTACCTCATGACTGTCGGCACTTTCCTGCTCCTTCTACTGCTTCCGGGCATGTTTGAGCAGACAAAAGCTGATCCGGTGTTTTTGCTGAAAAGTCTGCTGTTCATTCCCTTTGATATCGGCGGTGGCGTGCTGCAGCCGCTGATGCGCATCGGGTGGACGGTAAACTGTGAAATTTTCTTTTATATTTTGTTTTTCATTGCACTGCATATCAGCCACAGGTTCAGAGGCCTGCTCTGCAGTGTATTTCTGGCGGCCACTGTGGCCGCGGCAAATCTCATGCCCTCTCCCCCCGCATTCCTTGCCTTCTACGGCAATCCTGTCATGCTGGAATTCCTTCTGGGCATTGCAGCTTACTACGCCGCATGGGAGCTGTATCGTGTGCGGCAGAAAAAAACATTTCCAGGAATCGGCATTTTGCTGAGCCTGACTGCAATCTTTATCTGCTTCGCAGGCCTTGTTGTCACCAAACCCGCCATCAATATCCTGGGATTCCGCAGACCTCTGGTGTGGGGGATTCCGGCTTTTGTTATCGTTATGTGCGCCTTTCTCCTGAGCCTGTATGTGAAAAAAATGCCCCTGTTTTTTGTACGGTTAGGTGATGCCGGTTTTTCTTTATATTTAATGCACTATTATCCCGTGATGCTGCTGGACCGGGCGGTGTTCGACTTTTCCGCCTGCACGCCCTATGCTCTCCTGGGCACGGTTGTGGCGCTTGTTGTCAGTATCTTTTTGGCTTTCGTCAGCTATCTACTGATTGAAAAAAGCTTCTCCGGGTGGCTGCGTGACAGGCTGATAAAACGTCAATAACAGGATAGCCGTTATCCTCCGGCAGTTCTCCAGGAAAAAGTGTCAGCCTGTGAAGTCAAGCCACAAGATGCGGAAGACTTACGCAGGCAACCTGAACGCCAACGGGGTGCCGCTGGATTTTATCCGGGAAATGCTCAGGCATAATATCCTGAATACCACGCGCTGGGTACATTTATAACCCTTTGACGGAAGAGAAGACCTATAACCTTATGACGAAAGATTTGCAGCAGAACAAGTGTACTGTCTACAGGCTTTTAGGCACATAAGAACAGCGGAAAACGTCAATTTTACGGGTTTCCGCTGCAATAAAAAAGAGCGATAGACGGGACTCGAACCCCGGTTTTTAAGGGCTATAAACGTGATAAATACGGGGATTCACGTTTTCCGGGACAAATTCCGGGACAAATCGGCCTTGACAATAATCGCACAAAATTCCGCTGCCTTAAGCTTGTCCTGAATCTGATCAGCATGGCTATACTGCCAGTGCTGCCCAGGTCTTAACCCCCACGATACCGTCCACTGTAAGTCTGTGATCCTTCTGGAAGGCTTTGACTGCCACCAGCGTCTTAGCACCGAATATACCGTCCGCAGCACCGGGTTTGTATCCCAGGGCGGCAAGGCTCTGCTGCAGATATGTAACATCCGCCCCTCGGCTGCCTGACCGGACGGTTGCCCTTGTGGTGCCTGTCGTATTCCCGGCTCCCGTATTGTCTGCTCCCGTACTGCCTGTTGCACCGGTGCAACTTTTCAGAAACAGCTTCCGCTCCTCCTGCCTGCGCCTTGTCAGCCCGGCGAGCACTTTTCCTGCAGCTTTGTTGTAAGTAAGCATCTTCCCGGCAATCTCTGTCCGGCTCCGGGTCCCTTTCGCCGTCAGGCCGTCTATACTGCCCACGTTATACGCAAAGGATACCAGTGCGTCAAACTCATTCTGGTTCCAGTTGTAGG
>CANDMH010000140.1 GCA_947385785.1 uncultured Lachnospiraceae bacterium | reverse complement strand
TAAATATTTACTTTTCGTATCAAAGAAAACGAACAGGAACTGCTTTATTTACTAAAATTTAATCCGCAGGCCGCAACGCTTCTTCTCTCTGTCAGCGTCAGCGGCAAAACCACCTTATAAGGCAGCTTTCCGGGAGCTTCCATACGCTCCTCCAAAAGCCTCACCGCCTCTTTCCCCATACTCTCCAGATGGGCATTGACACTCGTCAGAGGCGGGTCAATCAGTATAGACAGCGGGGTATCGTTAAAGCTTATGATAGAAATGTCCTCGGGAATCCTGATTCCAACCTCACGGAATACGCTCATTGCCGTGATAGCCGTCCCTTCGTTATATGCTATGAATGCCGTAGGCCGCTCTTCGCCGGATTTCATCCACTTTTCTACCTGCCCGCGCGTTTCCTCAATCGTCAGCATAGTATCAATCATCCAGCGCTCGTCATAACGTCCTGTTTTTGTCATATATTCTTTAAAATACTGCCTCCGCACTTCCAGTGCAGGACGTTTTTTCTGATCCAGTTTATATGTAGGCCCCAAAAATCCTATTCTGTGATGCCCATGCCGCATCAGGTACTCAAGCGCCTGCTCCACGCCCAGCCTGAAATTCAGCACCACCGAATCAAACTGCTCCTCCTCAGGTGAAGAGTCTACAAATACAATCGACTTAGTAATACCGGCCATCTGTGTAATCTGGTTCTCTGAAAAAATCCCTATTGCCAATATCCCATCCAGCAATTCATTTTCCAGCGCCTGATAGTTCCCTTCGCTTTCTGCCAGATAGGAAACCCTATACCCTTGCTCCATACATGCACGCACCACATAATTTTTCAGATACAGATAATAAGGATCCGCCAGCTTTTCCCGCTGGGACATCATCTCTGCAATCGCAATATGCCGCAAATGCTGTTTCGCTGCATATTTAGGTTTTGTCCGCACATAATTCAGCTCATCTGCCGCTTCCAGTATCTTCGCCCGCGTACTATCTGTTACTTTCATCGCCGGGTCATTATTCAAAACCCGCGAAATCGTCGCTACCGAAAATCCGGTTCGCTTCGCTAAATCTCTAATAGTAGCCATTCTTGTTCCCCCGCCTTGCTTTTACTAAACACTAATTTATTATACTGGTTATAAATATAATTGGCAAGGATAATTTTCAGGCGGACGAAATTGTGCCTGCTCTATTTCTTCTTGCCTGCGCCTGCCGGAACTGTTACAATGATTTCATCGGCAGAAACGTTCTAAAATGTCCCGCGGACAGACGCCGGATGCAGGCGCATCGCCTGCTGCCCGCAAAAATTAAATACATATAGGGGGAAATAAGGATGAGTGTTAAAATTATCGTAGATTCTGCATGTGATATCACACAGGAAAAAGCAAAAGAAATGAATATCGACGTCCTTCCATTAAAGACCATGTTTGGTGACGAGGAATTCCTGGACGGCGTTACGCTAAATCACCAGGAATTTTTTGAAAAACTGATTGAAACGGGAATCATGCCGACGACCAGCCAGCTAACGCCTTATGAATATGGAGAAAAATTCAAAGAAATAAAAGAAGCCGGGGATACTGCCGTATGCATTACGATTTCTTCTAAGCTTTCCGGCTGTTACCAGAGCGCCTGCGTGGCGGCGGCAGATTATGAGGATTGCATCACCGTTGTAGACAGCCAGAATGTATCTCTCGGAGAGCAGGTTCTTGTAGAATACGCCCAAAAGCTGCGCAGCCTTGGGAAGTCTGCCCCGGAAATCGCGGCGGATTTGGAAGAGAAAAAGGGCAGTCTACGGTTGATTGCCCTGCTGAATACTCTGGAATATCTGAAAAAGGGAGGACGTATTTCTTCTGCCGCCGCCCTGGCCGGCACTCTGCTTTCCATTAAACCGGTAATTGCCGTTGAACATGGAGAGGTTGCCATTCTGGGGAAAGCCAGGGGCTCGAAAAATGGAAACAACCTGCTGACAGAGTACGTAAAACAGTCCGGCGCTATTGACTTTACTATGCCTTACCGCCTGGCTTACAGCGGTTTGTCAGACTCTACGCTGCAGAAATATCTCGCAGACAATATTCAGCTCTACCACGGCCAGACAGCGCAGCCTCCTGTGACTACCATCGGAAGCGCGATTGGCACCCATGTCGGACCGGGGGCGATTGCTGCTGCTTTCTTCGCCAAATAGCAGCTATAGCAGTCAGGAAGGCGCAGCATTCCAGCACCAGCGCTGCGCCTCCAAAGCAGAGGCTTTCATAAAAGGCTTTCATATACGCCGCCTCAGGCACGCGTTTTTCCATCTCAAGCAGAAAAGAAACTGCCTGTCTCTTTTCCTCCCACAGCCCAGACCAGAACGCAAAGTCTGACCAGGTGGATGGAAGCATATCCGCAGGAATCTGCACCTGGGAAGCCACTCCCCATATCGTTCCCAGAACCCCTCCCCAGAAACATAGCTTCCAGAAAATCTTTTCTCCGGCTCCGCGCGCTTCCCTCACATTTCTCCGCACATAAGCCAGCAAAGCTGCCGCGGCTGACACTGGGAACAGCAGAAGAACGAACCTGGCAATGCCGTACAGCAGCCCCCATTCTTCCAAATCCCCACCGATTCCATAACGGCTTTCAAGAATTTCTTTCTGTTCTTCCAGACGCTTTTCCCCTGCCGCCATTGTAAGAGTATCAAAAGCCGCCGTTTCCGATGCTTCCTGTACCACCATTACGCCTTTTGCTTCTTCCAGTACCCCCCGGACTTCATACTCCGCATTCCCCAATACCAAAATCTGTCCGGCACAATCTCCTTCTCCAAGTAGTTCTGTGACAATATCACGGGAAATCAAACATCCTTTCCTATCCTCCTGCGACAAGGCGTTTCCTCCCCAAAACAGCAGCTCCACATTCCCTGCCGCCCGCACCAGGCGCACTGCCGTCCCCCGTCCCGAAAGCTTTGCCTCCACGTCCGCCCTGCCCTCCTCTGTCCAGAATACCGGACAAAGCGGCTCCTCTTCTTCCTGCATCTTCTTTAGCAGCTCCCGGGCATCCCTTGCCGGAACCTGTTCTCGGCAGACAAAAGAAACTTTTTCTGCCGCTTTCCCCAGGCTCCCCAGCGTATGGATTCCTCTCCAGAAACAAAACAGGCACAGCGCGCACAGAATACCTGTCAGAAAAATATATTTCAGGCCATTCTCCTTTTGCAAGGCAGGCAAGGCAATCATACCCTCTGCCCTTTGCCGCTTCATTCTTCTTCCAGGCGGATTCTGCCGCCCGGCTCTACACTTCTATCCGAACTTTGCACAAGTTTCTGCTCAGGTGTCAGATCCCCTTCTTGAATCGCTGCATATTTTTCATTCTTATCCAGTACCGTGACATCCACCCGGCGGGCTGTCATTTCCGTCCCCAGCACTGTCTGGCTTTCCTCCGCCACCAATACATACGCCTGCTGGCTGTCGTAGTGCAGCGTTTCCAGCGGGACGCAGCTTCTGGAGCTGCCTGCTTTCCGGCTTACCTCCAGGGTCGCCGCCTGCCCCATGCTCAGGATATCCGCCGGAAGATTCACCGTCACGTCCAGCTGCTCCTGATTCTCCTCATTCATCTGAACGGAGGCGATTTCTAACCCTTCGATTTTTTTATCGTCTCCCCCGATGAGCGTGGCTGCGTCCTTCCTGGCGATGTACTTTTCCTGTTCCCTGGGAACCTGCGCTACAAACTTACATCCCGACGACAAATCCGCCAGAAGAATTGCTGTGCCGTCCGGCGTCCGGTCGCCCGTGGTCAGCGCTATTTTGGTAATTACGCCACGGATGGGTGCCATGATTTTTCCCTGTGCTTTTTCAAGCTTCTGAAGCTTTGAAAGCGCCAGCTCTTTCTGCTCCAGCTCAATCTCCCCCAGCCTTGCGGTGCTGTCCTGGGCATCCGCCACAGAAGCGCCTGCCACCGCATTTCCCGCACTGCGCAGACTGCTTTCACGGGAAGCCTGCGCATCCTCATACGCTGCCTGTTTATCTCTGACAGCCTGCTCCAGCTGCCCCTTCTCCGACTCCCTCTGTTCTTTTCGCTGTGCAGCCCCATTCTGATACTCTTTCAGCGCTTCCTCTGCATCCTGCATTTCTTTTTCTGCTGCGTCTGTTTTTTCTTTCGCCGCGTCCAGGACAGCCTGATACCTGCTTTTCAGTTCATTTTCTATCTGTCCGGCTGTCGGGACGGCAGTCTCCTTCGTTTCCGTTTCTCCCGTCTCTGTACTCCCCGCCGCTTCTGCCTGGCTTTCTGACGCCGCTTTTGCCTTCTCCTCTGCAATTGCATCTTCCAGCTCTTTTTCTAACGCCTGCAGTTCCTTTTTTGCCGCGTCCCAGGCTTCCTTCTTTTCTTTTACTTTTCTTTTTAATTCTGCCGCCTGCTTTTCAGAAGAAGGTTTCTTATATTCCTCCAAAGCCTTTTTTGCTTCCTCCAGCTCCTGTCTGGCCCTTTCTACCGCCCGGTCTCCCTGGCTCTGGGCGTCCGCGTAGTCAGACGACGCCCTCTGCTGCTCCAGCGCCTTCCGCTCTGCCTCTACCGCTTTCGAACTTAAGCTGTCCTGTGTCTGGAGCTTCTGCTTCTCAATCTCCTGCTCCATGTTCAGAATCTGTTCCCTGAGCTCTTCCATATCTATTTCAAACAGAAGCTCCCCTTCTTCCACCTGCTGCCCTTCATTTACATAGATTGCCTTCACCCGCTGGTTTGCCTCGGTAGTCACTGCCTGTTCCCGGTTTTCCTCTACCTTGCCCTGCGCCGTGACCTTATGTACAATGGAAAGGCTCTGTATCGTAGTCGTGGTTACCCTTGGAATCCCCGCGCTGTCTGCCGCCCTGGACAGAAGGGTAAACAATATCATTAAAGCCAGAAATCCCCCCAGCATCTGGATTATTTTTTTCTTCATATAGACCTCCTATTCCTTCACCGCGCCTGCCATGATTCCCTGCTCCAGATAATCCTGCCCTCCTAAAAACACAAAAAATGCCGGTATCAGCATGGATACGGAAGCCGCAAATGCCAGCCCCGCCCTTGATAAATCAATGTTTGGCAAAAACAGAGACATCGGCCAGAGGGATTTATCTTTCAAGAATGCCAGCGGCTGCTCAATCAGGTTCCAGTACTCCAAAAATCCCAGTACTAGGGCAGATATCACTCCCGCGGAACCTATAGGCAGCCCCACATGCAGAAAAACCTTCAGATGTCCCGCCCCGTCAATCTTCGCCGATTCGATAATGGCATCCGGCACACCGCAGAAGAAGCGGTACATAATAAAGACCGGAAAGGTAGAAAATACCGCCGGAAGGATTACGGAAAGCGGGTGGTCCAAAAGCCGCATTCCGTCAAGCACCAGATATTCCGAGAGCATCAGCACCTGGAACGGCATCATCATCAAAATAATATAAACCGTAAAGAAAATCTTTTTCCCCGGAAAACGGTATTTTGCAAATCCCCAGGCCGCCGGAACCCCTACAAGAAGCTGCCCTGCGAGAATCGCCAGCGTCATTTTTACCGAATTCCAGAACATCACAAACGCTTCCGGCGTATCAAGCAGCAGCCGCACCCACTCCCTGAGCGTAGGATATGCCGGAAGCAAAGACCACCGGATAAAGCCTGTTCCCCCCGACAGCACCGGGGACAGGTTCGCTTTCAGCTCATCTCTTCCCATCAGAGAGCCTGCCAGCAGGAACAGGATTGGATAACACGCGGCAAAAGCAGGAAGCGTCAGAAATCCGATGACCAAAAGCTTTCTTATAGAAAATCGTTTTTTCATAGATACCCCTCAATTCCTTCTCAACCTGCCCCGTCCCCGGACTCCCACACTCGTTTAAGAAGCAGAATCAGCATGAAAATAGCAATTCCGTTTATCACTGCTGCAGCCGCCATTTTGTCCAAATCTAAATCCAAAAACCAGTTGTTGAATAAGTGCTGCATCAGATATATGCTTTCGTGAGGATAATTCCCTGCCACCAGGTACGCTTCCCGGAATACTTTAAAGGAATTCAACAGGGAAAGTACGCTGATGGTAAACAGAGATGGAAGCAGGTTTGGCAGGGTAATGCTGATAAAGCATTTCCACTCCCCCGCGCCGTCTACCCGCGCCGCCTCATATATGTTTTCCGAGATCCCTGAAAGCCCCGCAATCCAGAGCACGATATCATACCCCAGGTTCTTCCAGATATAGCTAAATACCAGAATCCAGAAAGCATAGCCTGAATTCATCCAGTCCTGCCCCTGTATCCCAAGCTGATGCAGCAGCCCGTTCAAGAGCCCCTGCGGCTGGAACAGAAACCTCCACAACAGCACCACCGAGGCTGCCGGAATCGCCATAGGCACCAGAAACGCGCTCTTTAACATACTTCCCGTTTTCCCCATCCTGTGCAGGAATACCGCCAGGAACAGAGAGAATACCAGAAGAATCGGGATGCACACAAGCGTAAACCGTATTGTATTTTTCCCTGCCAGCAGAAATGCGGGGTTTGAAAAAATCGCCTGATAGTTAGCAAATCCCGTCCACTTCCCGCTGACAGCCTCCGAAAAGGAACGGCGCACCACGTCCAGCAGCGGAACCAGCAGGAAAATCCCTGTGCCCAGGAGGCTGGGCAGGACAAACAGCAGCCCCGCCAAGTCTCCCCTTTTGTATGTTCTTTTCCCAAGCTTCATCGCATCATCGTCCTATTCTGCCAGATACAGATTGACCTTCTGTACAAGCGCCGCGACAGCGTCCTCCACACCGCACTCGTCTTTCATATATTTTACCGCCTGCTCTATGACAGCCTCCTTGATGACGTCATCCATAAGTGTCGGCGTGTCCAAAGATTCTATCTTTTCACGCAGAGCATCGAAATCTGCTTTCTTTGGCCACGAAACCGTCAGCTCAACCATCTCCCCTGTCTCCTGATTGCTGTGGCAGATAGACATCTCCGGCATATCTTTCATATCTATGGTTGCCGCGTCAAAGGCTTTCCTGTTTATTGGGAATCCTCCGCCCTGGTCCAGTTTCTGAGCCTCTGTACGGAACACATAGCTGACAAACTTCTTTGCATCCTCTGCCATAGCGCTTTTGCTGCTGACGCCAAAAATTGTCTGCGGACAGTAGACCTTCTGTCCCGCCAAGTTCCACAGGGCATATCCCTGGTTTAACTTGTTATTGACCGCCAGCATCTGGTTAAATCCTGAAACAGAGCTCAAGACTCCTGAAGCCGCTTTGAGGCTTCCCCCCAAAACATTCATACTGTCCATATCTACCCCGCCCCATATACTGGTTCCCGTAGTATTTATCGTATAAACCATGCTCTCTTCTACTTCTTTCGGATATTTCCCGGTGCCGCTGATTCTCTTTAGCTGCGTATAGAACTCTTTTACATTTTCCTGATTCAGAGTGCCGTCCCCGTTCAGCAGGGCTGGCGAATAGGACTGGTAGAATTTCTCCGCAGTCAGCTCTGGAGACGCCGTATTCACAATCGCTTCCACATCCTTATCTTCTTTTCTCAGCTCCTCCACTTTATCTGCAAACGCACCGATATCGGCAGCAGTCTTTACGAGTTCCTCATTTCCTGCTATAGCCGGTATGCTGAAACGCGAAGGAATTCCATAAAGGCCGCTTTCGCTCCGGTAAGTTTCCGCAATATTTTCAAAGCAGCCGTCACCCGCTTTCAGTTCGTCCAGCACATCTGACAAATCAGCAAGCAGCCCCTTTTCCATATAGGATGCGATCGGCAGTCCGTCCAGTACCAGAATATCCGGGCCTTTGCCTGCCATAATATCGGCATTCAGCGTCTTAAGCGCGTCAGACACCGTAGTCCCGTCCTCTCCGCTGATTCCTGTCTGGAAATTTATATAATAATCCGCATTTTCCTTTTGGAAAAGTGAGATTGCCTGGCGTATATCCGTATTGTCGCGCAGGGAATACAGCTTCAGCTCCTTACTGGGCTTGCTGGGAGTATCCTCCGACCAGCTATATTTCAGAAGCTTACTGCTCCCGATTCCCCCGGTCTGGTTCGCCAATACCAAAAACTTTCCGTCCTCCAATGCCGCCATCGCTGCCAGTCCGATATCCGGGCTGCCCAGAGAATTCAGGTTTCCGTCTACAATCTGCTCATTCACAGAACCGCCTGAAATATGGCGGAAGATTCCCTCTCTGGTACAATAATAAAAACAGTTATCCTCAATCCCGTCTGTAAACAGTATCTGTTTTCCTGATGTCGTGTAGATTTCTACACCCCCGGCCTGCTTTACCGCATCAAGCAGCGCCTGGTCCTGGGGAGCGGGTTCACCTGTCGCCATATCGTAAAGCGCCGTATTCCCCCCTACGCTGGCAACCACCATATCCCCGGCAATCCCAAAACCGCTTACGTCCGATAAAAACTCTTCAAGCTCCCCCGTTGACGGATGAATCTTATATAGCTTGCTGTTATAATCATTTCCGAACAGCGTCCCGTCCGGCGCATACGCTATACCTGAAAATCCATTTGCCATATCCATATCAGATTCCCCGAAAGATGCTTCTTCTCCTTCTTCCGGCTCTGTATCTGCGCCTTCACTCTCGGCTCCTGCCTTCGAGCCCGCATCTGCTCCTTCACTCCCGGATTCTGTCTCCAGCTCTACATCTACTGCGCCGGTATTCTCTGCCACAACGCTGCCCGCTGTCTGGAAGTCTCTGTCCAGTTCCCCCAGTTCCAGGTTTACCTCCTGAAACTGAACCTGGTCTGTCATATAAAAGCAGCTCTGCTTCTCTCCTTTATATCCAACTATAAAAGCTTCACCCGAAGGTGACAGGGAGGCGTCCATCAGGTAAATATCTTCTCCGTCTCCATTGCCTGTAAATTCCCCTTTCTCCTCCCAGGTAGCTCCGCCGTCCGACGAATCCCAGACCTTGTAGGCCATCTCCATATTGCACCCCAGAACACGCATCTTTCCGTCCTGGAGCTGTGTGATATCCAGCGCCGCCTCCATTCCTTCCGGCAAAGGCACTTCCTCCTCCAGATACCTGCCCATAGCCTGCCCTCCGGATGTACCGCTGCTTTCCCCCGGACTGCTGCCTTTCCCGGAGCAGCCTCCGAGAGCCGTTACTGCCAGCACTGCCGCCAATGAAAAGGGCAGCGCTTTTCTTCTGATTTTTTTCATATGCATCCTCCTCGCTTTAAAATTAAAACTCCTGCGCCGCCGTTCTGCATTTTTCGCGGCTGCGCTTTTGTCTTCTGCGTCTACGATACCATACGTTTCTCTATTTTTTCTCTAAAATAAGAAAGACACAAAAGATTCACGTTTCCACTGCGGGAGGTACGGATTTTTAGAGATTCTTTAGAGATTCTT
>CANDMH010000139.1 GCA_947385785.1 uncultured Lachnospiraceae bacterium | reverse complement strand
GAAGATGCACTTACGGAACTGGAATCAGTAAGTGCAGATTCAGCGCACAGATACGGTTACGGACGCATCACTAAGCGGCCGGAAGCGTATCTCGGGGCAGGTGTGCAGAAGATGCACTTACGGAACTGGAATCAGAAAGGAAAGGTAGTATGAAAGCGGGAGAGAAATGCCTGGTAATCGGTTCCGGCATAAGCGGGATCGGTTCTGTGGGGCTTTTAGAGCACATGGGTGCGGAAGTGGTGTTGTACGACAGCGATGAGAAGCTGACAGCCGGGGAGCTGCGGGGGAGGCTTCCGAAGGGAAGCAGGGCAGTCTGTATTGCGGGAGAGCTGCCCGGGCAGATACTTAATGAGACTGAGACGGTGGTCTTAAGTCCGGGGGTGCCTGTGGATATTCCGCTGGTAAATGCCCTGCGAGACAGGGGAGCGGCAGTCATAGGGGAGATTGAACTGGGATTTTTGCAGGAGAAGGGAAGGGTGGCCGCCATCACCGGTACCAATGGCAAGACCACTACCACCACTCTGGTGGGAGAGATCATGAAGGCGCATCTGGGTGAGGATAAGGCATTTGTGGTGGGCAATATCGGAAATCCCTACACATCCGAATGCCTGAAGACGTCAGAAGATACGGTTACGGTGGGAGAGATCAGTTCCTTTCAGCTGGAAACCATCTCCATCTTCCATCCGACAGTTTCAGCCATTCTGAATGTCACTCCGGATCACTTAAACCGCCATCACACCATGGAAGCCTATGTGGCGGCAAAGGAAAACATCACAGTGAATCAGGACAAAGAGGATATCTGTGTGCTGAATTACGATAATGCCGTCACAAGAAGCTTTGCGGAAAGATGCCCAGCCAGAGTTGTTTTCTTCTCTTCGTCGGAAGCGCTGGAAGAGGGCTATTACCTGAAAGGCGACAAAGTAGTGAAGGCGTCCGGCGGACAGGAGAAGGAACTGCTGGACATCCACAGGGATATGAACCTGGTCGGCATGTGCAATGTGGAAAATGTGATGGCGGCCATTGCCATTGCCCGGGGGATGGGTGTACCCATGGAAACCATCCTGAAAGTGATCAAAACCTTCCGGGCAGTGGAACACAGAATTGAATTTGTAGCTTCCAAAGGAGGAGTGGATTACTATAACGATTCCAAGGGAACCAACCCGGACGCGGCCATCCAGGGAATCCGGGCCATGCGTAAGCCTACGATTCTCATCGGCGGAGGATATGACAAGGGCAGTGAATACGATGCCTGGATTGAGAGCTTTGAAGGCAGGGTGAAATGGCTGGTGCTCATCGGTCAGACCAGGGAAAAAATCGCGGAATGCGCCAGAAAGCATGGAATCAGCCGGATTCGTTTCGCGGATACCTTTGAGGAATGCCTGAAGCTCTGCACGGAGCTTGCGGAGAGCGGTGACGCGGTGCTGCTGTCTCCTGCCTGCGCCAGCTGGGGAATGTTTCCAAATTATGAGGTGAGGGGACAGCTGTTCAAGGAATATGTCAACGGGCTGTAAGGAAGTGTGTAAACCGAAAATCCGGGGATGAAGGCAGGGTGAAGATATGGCGGCACAGAGAGCGGGAACGGCAAAGCCTAAGAAAAAAGAACAATCTGAATATTTTTTTGATTACAGCCTTCTGTTTATTGTGCTGTTTCTCCTGGGATTCGGGCTGGTGATGATCTATTCCGCCAGTTCCTACAGCGCGTTTGAGGAATTTAAGGACACGGCGCATTATCTGAAGAGACAGCTGGCTGCCGTTGCCATAGGGCTGGTTCTCATGATCATTGTGGCCAATATTCCTTACCATTTCTGGGAGCGGTTCGCGCTGCCCGGATACCTGGTGGCGGCTGCCCTTATCCCTGTAGTCAAGACGCCTCTGGGTGTGGAATCCCATGGAGCCAGACGGTGGATCAGGATTCCCGGTATAGGGTTTAACCTGCAGCCCGCGGAGGTGGCAAAGGTTGCCACCATCCTGTTCCTGGCGGTATTGGTGTGTAAGATGGGGAGGGGAATCCGCAGCTTTAAGGGATTCTGCGTGATGATGTTCTTTCCGCTGCCCCTGGCGGCCGAGATTTATTTCATAACGAAAAATATGAGTTCGGCACTTATTATCATGGGGATCGCCATTATCATGGTGTTTGTGGCCAGCCCGGATTACAAAAAATTTGTCATCATGGCCCTGCTTGTGGTGGCGGCTGCATCGGTGCTTATCTACCTGGTAGCTTCGGGAAGTGATATACTGGAATTCCGCGGAAACCGTATCCGCTCCTGGCTGGACCCGGAGAGCGACCCTTCCGACACCGGTTTCCAGACGCTGCAGGGCCTGTATGCCATCGGAAGCGGCGGCATCTGGGGCAAGGGGCTGGGACAGAGCATGCAGAAGCTCAGCTTTCTTCCCGAGGCACAGAACGATATGATTTTTTCCATTATCTGCGAAGAGCTGGGACTGTTTGGGGCCGTTGCCGTCATATTGATGTTCGTCATGCTCCTGTGGAGGATGATGGTAATTGCAAACAATGCCACGGACCTGTTCGGGGCGATGCTGGTGGTGGGCGTCATGGGACATATCGCTGTCCAGGCAATTCTCAATATAGCCGTTGTGACTGCAACCATTCCCAATACCGGTATTTCTCTTCCGTTTATCAGTTACGGAGGTTCCTCGGTGATGTTCCTTCTGATTGAAATAGGGCTGGTTCTAAGCGTGGCCCGGAGAATTCAACTGAAGGAACTGTAACATATTCCGTGCCGTGCCGCCAGGGTTTTGCAACGGGCCGGAAAATATACTCACGAGCGAAAACATTTGTCACACGAGTATAGCTGCTGGGATTTCTTCAGGCGAAAGCCTGGAAATACAGGGTTCGCGAAGCGGTCCCTGTAATGTGCAGACACTTCCTTACAGTCCCCAAATACATGGGACAAGGTACGGAAGCGGCACTACTCTCATAGGATAGAATAGTTCAATGAAAAGGAAGCCGGATGGTGCTTTTATGGATTCTATTCGTATTCAGGGAGGAATTGCACTACAGGGAAAAGTCCGCATACAGGGGTCAAAAAACGCTTCGCTGCCTGTCCTGGCGGCCACGTTGCTTACCGGGGAGGGTTCTTTTATCCGGAACTGTCCCCGGATAGCGGATGTACATTCCATGGTCAGCCTGCTGAAAAGCCTGGGCTGCATCGTATACTGGCAGGAGAGGGGTATTTTTGTGGATTCTTCCAATGTGAGGAAGGGTGAGATGCCCCGGGAGGCTGTGACAGGCATGCGTTCCTCGCTGTGTCTTCTGGGAGCGCTGCTGGGCAGGTGCGGAGAGGTGAATATGGAATATCCGGGAGGCTGTGTTATCGGAGAGCGCCCAATCGATCTGCATCTATCTGCCCTGGGGCAGATGGGCGTGGCGTTTTCCGAAGAAAAGGGACAGCTTAAGGCTGTGGCAGAGAAACTTCACGGCGCTTATATCGTTTTGCCGTTTCCTTCTGTGGGGGCTACCGAAAATGTCATTCTGGCAGGCGCGGCGGCGGAGGGGGAGACGATACTGGAAGGCGCAGCCAGAGAGCCGGAGGTTCTGACATTATGCAGGTATCTGAACTGCTGCGGAGCCTGTATTGAGGGAGCCGGGAGCAGTAAAATCGTGATCAGGGGAGGCAGGCGGCTGTGCGGGACAGAGTTTGGGGTACAGGCAGACAGGATTGTGGCGGGCACTTATCTGTTGGGCTGCATCGGCGCGGGCGGAAGCGTTTTCCTGGAAAAGGCGCCGGCTGAGGAGATGGAAGCGGTCCTTCTGGCAGCGGAGGAAATGGGGGGACGTGTATGTATTTCCAGGGATGGTATTTATGTACAGGCGCCGGCAAGGCCTCTGCCGGTGAAGCTGGTCACCTCCCCTTATCCGGGATTTCCTACAGACCTGCAGTCCGTGGCGCTGGCTGTGGAGACAAGAGGCAGCGGCTGTACCAGTATAGAAGAGACAATCTTCGAAAATCGTTTCCGCATTCTGGGGGATCTGAAAAAAATGGGAGCTCATGTGGAACAGAAGAACTGCGGGTGTGTGACGGTTCAGGGAGTGGAAGCTCTGCGCGGGACGAAGGTGGAAGCGGGGGAGCTGCGGGGAGGCGCTGCCCTGGTAATCGCCGGACTGATGGCGGAAGGAGAGACTCTGGTGGGAGGCTGTCCCTATATATACCGCGGATATGAGAATATCTGCAGGGATTTCAGAGAGTTAGGAGCGCGTGTGACAAGTGTTTAAGGGCAAAAGAACGGGGATCGGCCTGGTGGTGGCCATTGTGCTCCTTCTGACGGTGGTGCTGGGGGCAGGCAGCTATATCAGGAAGACTTATACCATTGAAACAGTCTATGTGGAGGGCAATGTCCATTATACGGAGGATGAAATCAAGGCCATTGTGATGGACGGCGCTTTAGGGGATAATTCCCTCTACCTTTCCCTGAAATATAAGGACAGGGGAATAGAGGGGATTCCCTTTGTGGATGTGGTGGATGTGGATATACTGTCTCCGGATACCATCAAGATCATTGTGTATGAGAAAGCACTGACAGGCTGCGTGAGATATCTGGATACGTATATCTATTTTGACAGGGACGGGTATGCGGTGGAAAGCTCGGCCGTGAGGACGGTGGGGGTTCCGCAGATCATGGGACTGCAGTTCGACCATATGGTTCTTGGGGAAAAGCTTCCGGTGGAGGACGACGGAATTTTTAACAGTATTCTGGATCTCACCAACCTTCTGCAGAAATACAGCCTGACGCCGGATAAGATCTATTTCAACAGAGGGGGTGAAATTACGCTCTATTTTGGCGATACGAAAATTGCCCTGGGGAACGAGCCCTCTGCCCTTGAGGACAAGCTGATGCTCCTGCCCGGTTTCCTGCCTGAACTGGAGGGAAAAAACGGCATTCTGCAGATGCAGACCTATGATGCGGACAGCGGAAAATATACATTTAAGCCGGGCGGATAGTTTTTGAAGTTTTTTTCAGAAAATGGTTGCGAAAATTGCAAAATAATTATATGATAGTAGGTGTGATTTGGAGTGAAGTTGGAAAAGGAGGATGTACCCTTGCTTGAAATTAAGACGAACGATGCTGAATCTGCTGCCAAAATTATTGTGGTCGGTGTAGGCGGTGCAGGTAATAATGCTGTAAATAGAATGATAGACGAACGGATTGAAGGCGTGGAATTCATTGGTGTGAATACGGACAAGCAGGCGCTGCAGCTGTGCAAGGCGCCTACGCTGCTGCAGATCGGGGAGAAGCTGACCAAGGGGCTTGGCGCGGGAGCGAAGCCGGAGATCGGGGAGAAGGCTGCCGAGGAGAGCTCCGAGGAAATCGGCGCTGCCCTGAAGGGAGCGGACATGGTATTTGTCACCTGCGGCATGGGCGGCGGCACGGGTACCGGCGCGGCGCCTGTGGTGGCGAAGCTGGCGAAGGACATGGGTATCCTTACGGTAGGGGTGGTGACGAAGCCGTTTCGTTTTGAAGCCAGGACGCGCATGACCAATGCTTTGGGCGGGATTGAGCGTATCAAGGAGCATGTGGATACACTGATTGTGATTCCCAACGATAAGCTTCTGGAGATTGTGGACAGGCGTACCACCATGCCGGAAGCGCTCAGGAAAGCGGACGAAGTACTGCAGCAGGCCGTTCAGGGCATTACCGACCTGATTAACAGGCCGGCTATCATCAATCTGGACTTTGCCGATATTCAGACCGTCATGAAGGACAAGGGTATCGCCCATATCGGTATCGGGGAAGGCAAGGGTGACGACAAGGCTCTGTCTGCTGTGAAGATGGCAGTGGAGAGCCCTCTGCTGGAGACCACCATCAGCGGTGCTACAGATGTCATCCTCAATGTGTCCGGAGATATTACACTGCCGGATGCCAGCGATGCGGCCGACTTTGTCCAGAGTCTCACCGGAGAGGATATCAATATCATTTTTGGCGCCATGTATGACGAGTCCAAGACCGACAGCTGTACTGTCACGGTGATTGCAACGGGCCTGGAGGATACAGTGAACAACAGCCCGGTACAGTCCAGGTTCGGTTCCTCCTCCGTGTACAGATCTCAGGCTACACATATTGCGTCCAGCTCGCTGAAGGGATTGAATACCCAGCCGGCCAGACAGGAGAATCCTCAGCCCGCTTCTGTACAGGGTATTCATAAACCGGTAGATATCCGCAGCTCTGTGGAGGAGAAGACTCTGAAGATTCCCGATTTTCTGCAGAGAAAATAGGGTATCAGCAACAGTGAGCTGAGCGATTCTGTAATGTGGAATAAAAAGGGGCAGGAAAATGCGCTCACGAATATAGTATATATCAGGGAACCGGGCGGAGACAGCCCGGTTTTTTGTCGAAAAATTCTTGTGAAACCCAACCTTATCTGACAAATTCTTAAGTCCAACCCCTTTATAATAATTATGAAAAGGATGATGCCAATGCATTATGAATTGTATGTAGACAGTCTGTTCTTTCTCAATTTCATTATGAACCTGTACCTTCTGATGCTTGTGGATAAGACGGCTTACGGTATGGCCAAAAGGGGAAGGCTGCTGGCGGGAGCAGCGGCAGGAGCGGCATGTTTCCTGTTGCCGTTTCTGATGACGGCTCCGGCGGCGGTGAAGTTTTTTCTGGGGGTGGCAGCCGGGACGGCGGGGATGCTCTGCATCGCCTTTCCTGTGAAGAGCCTGAGAATGTTTCTGAAGCTCCTGGAGAGACTGGCGCTCTATTCTTTTGGCCTGGGCGGAGGCATTCTTTTTCTGCTCAGATGCATGCCGGGGTTACGAGATTATCTGACAGGGGTGCTGGGGATTCTGGGGATGGGAGGACTCTTTTACCTTCTGTTCGGGCGTTTTCGCTGCGCGCGTGATATGGAACATAGCCTGTGCAGGGCGGTTCTGTCCCTGGATGGAAAACGGGTGGAGGCGACAGCTCTGGTGGATTCGGGAAACAGCCTTACAGAGCCCATCAGCGGAAAGCCTGTATCCATTGTGGAGCGAAAGCTTTTTGACAGCTTATGGGAAAAGACGCCGGAAGGTTTTCGGGCGATTCCCTATCACAGCGTCGGGAAGAAAAGGGGGATCATGCCGGGTTTCCTGCTTCCCGGACTGCGGCTGGAAATTGAGGGCATGACATATATTTTCAATGATGTGTATATTGCCGTCAGTGAGGAAGAAATATCAGGTGGCGCAGGCCCGCCATGTGACGCGGAAGTGTCAGACGGTGCAGGTGCGCCATGTGACGTGGAGGTGTCAAGTGGTGCAGGAGTGTCAGGCGGTGCAGGCGCGCCATGTGACGCGGAAGTGTCAGGCGGCGTGGATGCGCCATATGATGCGGGTGCGGAATCCGTGAATATGATAATTAATCCCGGACTCTTTGCTAAGAGCGTAGTGGGAGGCCGTAAGAAACGGCAGAATGAGAGGCACAATGATTCTGAAAGTGATGATACCGGGCAGGATTCAGTTTAAAATGATTCGCAGAGAGAGCCTGCTCCTGCGGAAGAAGGGCGAAATTCATTACATAGGAGGCGCGGAGGTACTGCCTCCGCCGCTGGAAGTGGATAAGGAAATCCAGGTCATTGGGGACCTGGGAACGGAATATGACGATGAGGCGAAGGCTATTTTGATTGAGCATAATCTTCGGCTTGTGGTGTACATAGCCAAAAAGTTCGACAATACGGGCGTGGGCGTGGAGGATCTGATTTCCATCGGAACCATTGGCCTGATCAAGTCAATCAATACTTTCAAGCCGGATAAAAATATCAAGCTGGCCACCTATGCCTCCAGATGCATAGAAAATGAAATTCTGATGTATCTGCGCAGAAATAACAAGACCAGGCTGGAAGTGTCCATCGACGAGCCGCTGAATGTGGACTGGGACGGGAATGAACTGCTGCTGTCGGATATTCTGGGGACAGACGAGGATGTGATATACAGGGACATTGAGAATGAGGTGGAACGCAAGGTTCTGCTTGGCGCCATCAGCAAGCTCTCCGAGCGGGAGAAGAAGATCATTAATCTGCGCTTCGGACTGGGAACAAAGGACGGGCAGGAGATGACGCAGAAGGAGGTCGCCTCTCTTCTCGGTATTTCCCAGTCCTATATATCAAGGCTGGAAAAAAAGATTATGCGTCAGTTGAAAAAAGAGATGAGCAGTCATATTTAGGCTTTGCAATCCGATGAAAATGGGGTATAATGTTCTACAGGGTGCTATGAACATGATACAGAGAGAAGATATATTATCGATAGAATATTTGAAGAAAACGGAATTTACAGGTTGCCATCAGGGGATGCGTTACCGTCTGGAGGGCGTGTCCTGTGATGGGGGAGAGAAGAAACTGCGCTGTACGGTGTGGCCGGAGCCGTTTAATTTTTTTAAGACATCAGAGGAAGAGAAAGAGAAGGCAGAATTTGAATTTGGAGAAAACGGTGTAACGGAAGCGATTGCATGGATGAACGGCAGGCTCTCCGAGGAGAGGGAGAGATGGGAACATGCAGGGGAAAACTGGGACTGATTTTTTGAGCAGCTGGAGGGATATTGCCGCCGGCCGTTCCGAATAAAGCCGGACGGCCCGCCAGCTGCAGACATGCCGGATTTTGCAAGGAAACTCCCGTAGATTTCTGCGGAGATAACATATGTTAAAATATATATATCAGGATTTATTATCCGTAGTGAAGTACCTCCCCGGCGGTGTGGCCATGGGAGCTGTGTTTTCTGTGGCTTTCTTTTGGGCTGCCAAAAAAATACGGAAAGGCAGGGGAAAGGAACGTGTGGCCATGCTGCCCGCGGCATCGTTCTGGATTTATGTCTCGGTGATGCTGATTATCACGTTTTTCTCCAGGGAAAGCGGCAGCAGGCAGGGGATGGACCTGGAGCTGTTTTCAACCTGGGGAATCAATGAGAGAAACAATGCCTATGTGGTGGAGAATGTACTTCTGTTCATTCCCTACGGTTTTATAAGCCCATGGGCCTTTCAGGCGCTGAGACGTATCCTGCGCTGCGGGGCTTTCGGCTTTTTGACGAGTCTGGGTATTGAACTGCTGCAGCTGGCAACACAGAGGGGCTATTTTCAAATAGATGATATTTTGACCAATACGCTGGGAACCGTAATCGGATATTTGCTTTTCCGCATTGTTTTTGCGCTGATACCGAAGAAGAGGTGACGGGGCCGGGCAGGCGGCGGAACCAGAGTGCGGCAGAGGGCGGAAAGACCGGGCAGGCGGCAGGACCAGGGTGTGGCAGAGGCCGGAAAGACCGGGCAGGCGGCAGGACCAGGGTGTGGCAGAGGCCGGAAAGACCGGGCAGGCGGCAGGACCAGGGTGTGGCAGAGGCCGGAAAGACCGGGCAGGCGGCAGGACCAGGGTGTGGCAGAGGCCGGAAAGACCGG
>CANDMH010000138.1 GCA_947385785.1 uncultured Lachnospiraceae bacterium | reverse complement strand
CCTGGAATTCCTTCATCCGGTTCCTGTCCTGGTTCAGCTTGTTCTCCACCGCCTCCAGAAACCACTTCTCCACCAGACCTTTCTCGTCCCTGCTCTCGGCAAACAAATCCGACAGGCCGGACTCTTTCAGATTGACCTTCTTGATAATCCCTTCCCATTCCTTATAGTGAATCTGATATTCCGCCAGTTTGCTGAAATACTGCCTGGACTGGGACGCATTGTTCATATCATAATAGAAGAAAGGGACATGCCGCTCCCGCTTCCAGGTTTCAAACAACTGTTTGCAGGCCGCGAACCCCTTCAGGGTGACATCCTTTTTCGTCTTCTCCACCACGGGAAGGTGGGTGATGTCCTGCTGGCAGGGAATTCTATATTCCGATATAAAGTTAACGATTTCCAGTTCGTCCTGATGATTCTCATCGATTTCCTGGCTCCTGCGTACCATCATTCCGGTCAGTACATAGCCCGCCCCCTGGTCCAGCTTCCATTCCACCAGGATAAACGTGGGCTTATTGGTGGTAAAATAGCTGGCAAAAGGACGGTCCTTGGCATTCTGGTAACGCCTGTGCACAAAGGGCGCCATGATCATCTGAACCAGAACCGACTTCCCGCCGCCGTTTCGAAGGGACAGGAGTGTGCTCTCCCCATTGAACCGGAAAGTCTCATCACTGATCCGGATGGAATTGTTGTTGTAATTTAAATTTATGAGACGCACTGCGTTTATTTTACTCAAATTCTGCTCCCTCCGCCCGTTTTCCCGATGTTTGCCGCGGCATATTCACTGGCCGTTTTTCTCCTCACATTGCCTGCAAAGCCTTTTTCATGCTGATCCCGCCTTCAGCGCCTCCGAGGCATTTTCTTCCAGCACTCTCCTGACCCTCTGGAAGTGATTCTGGTTCAGCAGGTTCCAGTCCATGAACTGATCCAGCTTCTTGGTGGTCTTTATCATCTCGTCCTCTTCCACATACTCAATCAGTCCCTGTTTCTGCAGGAAATTCAGAATATTGTACAGAAAGCCTTCTTTCGTGGTTTTCGCCCGGGATCCCTTCTCATCAGAGCGCAGCGCCTCGTAGGCTTCTATCATATTGGAAAAGGCAATTCCCTGCCTCTCTTCTCTGGACAGGCCTGCTCCTGCGAAGCGTCCTCCCTCAGTGGAATTTTCTTCTTCCCCCACCCGTTCCGCCCCTTCTTTCAGCCGGGTGGAGATACAGTTCTGCAATTCCCCCACCCGCATATAATCCCTGGTCTTGCTGGTAGCGCCCTGTCCGTCATAAAATTCCACCAGAAAAGTCAGAATCACAAACTGCGAGAGATAGTAATCTTTATCCGTGCCGTTGGATTTACATAAAAGCTGCTTCAGCTGCGCCTTGGAAAAGCCCAGAAAAGTATTGTCCTCTCTGGGAATGAGATAGATTACATCCCCATAGCGCTCGATATCGCACTGAGCGGCTTCTCCCTGGGATTTTACCAGATTCTGAATCCGCTCATTTTCCGCATATCCCCGAAACAGCCGCTCCTGACTGTCATCCCCCAGCTCATGATGCTCCAGAAGATAATAGAATATCTCCTGGCTGGCTCTGATTTCTTCCACTTCGTATGCCATATCCTGTCTCCTGTTCCAGTTTTGCAGCCTCCCTGTGAGTACCTTCTCCGACTGCGTTCTCAGTCCCGCGGTCTCTCCGCAGGTACCTTCTTCATCTGCTGTTCCCGGTTCCGCCGCTTCACAGCAGGCAACCGCTTCCACTGCCGTTCCCGGTTCTGCCGCTTCACGCTGTAACCCTGATCAATACATTTGAACAGCAGATCGTTTTCTGCCGGCCTGTCTCGTCGGGCACATGTTCAAAGGTAATCACTTTGCCGTCCTCTATCCTGTAAGCCTCTACTTTCCGCATCGGCAGCCCGTAAGTATCTGCCAGATTTAAAAGCATTTCATTGAGCTGAAAGCCGCCCGGGGCCTCGCTGATGTAATTCCGCCGCTCCTCCCGCAGTGCTTCCATCTGAATCTCTCTCCCTTTCAGCAGCTCCACCATGATTTCCTTGAAAATCTGCACATTGGGAAGCAGCGTATTCACAGAATTTTCCGCTTCCGGGCCAGGCTCCTGCGCCAGAATCTGCTCCTTCAGCGCCTCCAGTGAAATCTCCCCGTTCTCCGACGCCAGAGCAGCCTGCAGCAACATTTTCAAACTGCCCTCATATTTCACCATCTTCTCCTGTCTGCGCCGTTCCTCTTCCTCCATCCACTTGTCGTCTCCGAATTCCATCACGGCTTCCCCGTCCTCCGCCTCTTTCTTCCGAATGGGGCGCTGCAGCTCCGTGGATTTTTTCAGATTATAGATCTTTTCCGGTTCATTTCTGAAAAGAGGGCGCAGAAAAATCTCCATCCTTCCCAGACCCTCCGGATGGGTAAGCAGCTTCTCATACAATTCATTGCGCAGGGAAAACCGCCGTATAAAGGACATCTGGGAAAGCTGCTCCAGTTCCCTTGTATACAGGGATTTCAAATCAAAATGGCTGCTTAATATCTTCTGATGCTCGTCGATGGTGCGGTTCAGGTACCCTTCGATCATACTCAGGTTATTCAGCTTCTCCTCTTCCTTTTCATCCAGGCGCCGGACATTGAGATTCAGCTCCTCCAGCTCCTTCGCCCTGCTCTTCACCAGTTCCCTGTAACCTTGAAATTTCTGTTTGGTGTCACTGATGGTATCCAAATTTGTCTCCAGTACAGACTCGTAATCCGCCACGGAATAACTCAGGGCATTCCTGCGGATTCTGCTCATGGCTTCCTCAATTCTCTGCAGCTGGATGCGCAGGAGGTTGAACACGTTTTTGATATCGTCCACGGCCCTGTCGTAGCTCTGTTTCTCCAGGTGCAGCCTGAAAATCATCTCATGTATGGTCAGCTTCATGTTGCTTTCGATTTCCAGTGTGGAAAGCAGCAGATTATAGCCGTCCTCAGTCAGATAATAAGATGTCCTGCGCACCTCCGAATCCACATAGACAATCCGGTTGGCCACATAGCTTACGTTCATGGTCTGGTATGCCCTCTCTTCAAAATCATACCCGTCAAAATACATGGGCCTTCCCTCATTGGACAGGACCACATTGACGATGAAATCCCCCAGGCTTTTACAGTCCTCGTAACCCATATTTTTCCCGAAATAACGCATATTCAGACTGTCCATATAGGTTCCGATATCGTCTATGGTGCAGTTTTCCTCTTTCAGGGACTGCTCCATGATATACAGCATAACCGCGAAAATCACGTTGACCTGCTCGTCCGGCTTCAGGAATCCGTACTGCTTCCAGATGGTTTTCTGGCTGCTGTTCGCAAACAGAATCATATAGGCTCCCACATGCTTCATCCGCTTCGGGAACTGCTTTAGAAATTCGTACTGCATCTTCCTTCTCCCGTCTGCTTTCCGGCCAGAGCCTTTCTCCATAAAGGCAGGCCAAATCAGTCATAAACCCTCCGTGCACATCACAGGCCTGTTTCTCATCCATACTGCCCAAAATCCCAGACAATCAAAAATCTGTAATATTAATAATTTCCTGCGGAATATACTTCCCGGACTCCAATATCCGCTTCATCCGTGCTTCCGCAGATTCCTCAAAATACCGAAAAAATACACCCGACAGATTCCGGTTCTGGTTCTCACTTGTATCCGGGAGGAAATCCATCCCTTTCGTCCCCGCCTTTTCCAGCATTTTCTCATATGCCTGTATAAATGGTTTTATTACATATTCATCTTCTCCAGTGCCGGACAGTTCAGCCAGACGCTCATAGATGCCTATCCCCTCATAGTCCAGATCTCCGAAATACAGAATCTCATTTTCCGGCGCATTGACATGGGCCTCCACACAGACGCGGAAATCCTCAAAAGAACGCAGGATTCCCTTCCCTGCGCCGTAAATTACCGTTCCGATCTCCCTGCCGAATATTGTACGCGGCAACTCTCCATTCCGTGTCTGCCAGTCCCCGGACCGGCCCACCTCCGGCAGCCTCTGCCAGTCCCCGGACCGGCCCACCTCCGATATCTTTCTCCAGTCCCCGCTCAGATACCTTCGCATACTGTAAAACGTATCTTTATTCTCTAAAATGAGAATGGTCTGCGGCACACTCCTGATACAGGAATAACAGGCAAGCGGCTCTACGGTACCGTACACATGGAGCTGCTCCAGATCCACTCCGCAGTGAGCCAGAATCTTTCTCCCCTGCTCTCTCTGCAGAAACTTCTCCCTCCCCCATATCTGAAAGCTCCGCTCGTTCAGTGAAACAGGAACCGCTTCTGCGGCACCGCCGTCCTTCCGTTCCTCCTGTTCCAGGAAATAACGGTTCAGCATTCTGACCCATACCGCCTCTTCCCGGTATGTTTTCAGATGCTTCAGATAATAATCCGTCCGAATCATGGGCGTCATGCAAAATTTCAGTTCCTCTGTCTCATCCCCATAATCCGGAGCCTCCTCCGCAAGCCAGTAACTTAGATGAAGCGCGGGTTTCCTGCCGTTGAGCGGAGATTTTTTTACCGGAATCAGTTCCCCGGCTTCAATCCGGCGGCATATACAGCGGTACTGCTCCGGGTAGGCTTCCTCCCCGCTCTCACGAAGCAGCAGCTCCAGTGTGATTTTCTTCACGCCTGTTCATCCTTTCCCTTCACGCGTTCCTGATCCAGATGAAACCAGTGCTCCAGCCGGCTTCTGGGAAGCAGATAATTCACCAGCAGGGCAATGGCCACGCCCACGCCGGTATCAATCATGCGATGAATCGCATAGTCGATATGGTGCGCGGGTGTGTTAAATAAAATAATGCACAGCACCACACCCCCGGGCTGCACTCCGCCCGGCCAGCGAAACAGCACGCACAGCGAAATCATAATGACAATTCCTATAAAAACCAGCGGAAGCCTCAGCCAGTAATATCCTTCCGGAAAAATATGATGCTCCAGCCAGTACATCCCCAGGCCGATAAACCCGCCGATGATTGTCCCGAAGAAACGGTTTCCCCCACTGCGGCGGGACTCTTCCATATCCGCCCCCATGCCGAAAATCGCCCCGATACATGCAAAGGTAGGATTGCTGTCGGGCAGAAAGGCATAGAGCAACGCTGTGACCATCGCCGCCAGAGCCGTTTTCATACTGCGAAGCCCCAGTCCCGGGATTGGGGCATGTACCGGGTTATGCTCCCTGTTCCAATTCATATTTTTCTCCGTTTTCTTCCTTAATCTTTCAGATCCTGTGCTCACATGTCCCGAATCATCCCGTGAAGCTTCTGAAGCGAATGCACCTCCCCATTGCCCGCCTTCTGCACCTGAAGGATTCCCTCCACGGTAGCCCTGGCTGCGGCAATCGTAGTCATATAAGGTATCTTTGCCTTGATGGCTGCTTTCCTCAGATAGCTGTCATCGTACTCGCTGTCATCTCCCACAGGCGAATTGATAATCAGGTCCACCTCGCCGTTGGTGATCAGATCCAGCAGATTCGGCCTGCCCTCATAGAGCTTTTTCACCAGTCTGGCCTCGATGCCGGCTTCCCGAAGCAATGCGCAGGTACTGCCTGTGGCAAGAATCTGAAAACCGGCTTTCTGGAAGGCTTCTCCTACTTCCACAACCTCCGCTTTGTCCCTGCGGTTCACGCTGATGAGCACCGTTCCGTTTAACGGCAGCTTTGTCTGAGTGGCTTCCTGCGCCTTGAAGAAGGCTTCTCCCACAGAAGCGGACAGACCCAGCACCTCGCCGGTGGAGCGCATCTCCGGTCCCAGGATGGGGTCTACCTCCGGGAACATATTGAAGGGGAACACCGCTTCCTTCACTCCGTAATACGGAATCTCCTGTTCCTTCAGGCCGGGCACGGGAGAAGGCCTTCCCGTAATATCCGCGGTGATAATCTCCGTTGCCAGAGGCACCATGCGGATATTGCACACCTTGGATACCAGCGGAACGGTGCGGGATGCCCTGGGATTGGCCTCCAGCACATATACTTTGCCGTTTTCAATGGCATACTGCATGTTCATCAGCCCGCGCACATGCATTTCCTCGGCAATCTTCCTGGTGTATTCCTTGATGGTGGACACATTTTCCTCCGAAATATGCCTGGAAGGGATAATGCAGGCGGAATCTCCGGAATGAATCCCCGCAAGCTCGATATGCTCCATGACGGCAGGTACAAAGGCATGGGTTCCGTCGCTGATGGCATCTGCCTCACATTCCGTAGCATGGTTCAAAAAGCGGTCAATTAAGATGGGACGGTCAGGCGTCACCCCTACCGCAGCCTTCATATAATCGGTCAGGCTCCCATCATGATACACCACTTCCATCCCTCTGCCTCCCAGTACATAGGAAGGGCGCACCATCACGGGATAGCCTATTCTGTGGGCAATCTCCAGGGCCTCCTCCACGGTGGTGGCCATACCGGACTCCGGCATGGGTATCTCCAGCTTATCCATCATGGCGCGGAACAGGTCCCGGTCCTCCGCCAGATCAATGACAGAAGGTGCCGTGCCCAGAATACGCACGCCGTTTTTCTCCAGATCCGCCGCCAGATTCAAGGGAGTCTGTCCGCCAAACTGTGCAATAATACCCACCGGCTGCTCTTTTTTATAAATGCTCAGCACATCCTCCAGTGTCAGCGGCTCAAAATAAAGCTTGTCCGAGGTGTCGTAATCCGTGGACACCGTCTCGGGATTACAGTTGACGATAATCGTCTCAAAGCCCAGCTTCTTAAGCGCCATGGAGGCATGTACACAGCAGTAATCAAATTCGATTCCCTGGCCGATACGGTTGGGGCCGCCGCCCAGAATCATGACCTTGGGTTTATCGCTTCTTATGGGATTTTTATCCGGGGCATTGTAGGTGGAATAGTAATAAGCGCTGTCCGGCGTACCGCTCACATGAACCCCTTCCCAGGCTTCCTCTACGCCCAGAGCAATACGGTGTTCCCTGATTTCCTGCTCGGGAATCTCCAGCAGAAGGCTCAGATACTTGTCCGAAAAACCGTCCTTTTTTGCCCGCGTAAGCTTCTCGTCGGCGGGAAGCTTCCCCCTGTTCTCCAGAAGCTCCAGTTCCTCCTGTGCCAGCTCCCTCATCTGTTCGATAAACCATTTTTTTACATGTGTAATCTCATGAACTTCTTCCACGGAAGCACCCTTTTTCAATGCCTCATACATGGCAAAATGCCGCTCGCTGGAAGGCGTAATCAGCATACGCAGGAGCTGTTCTTTCGACTTCTCCTCCAATTGCGGAATCTGTCCCAGGCCGTACCTTCCGGTCTCCAGGGAACGGATTGCCTTCTGGAATGCCTCTTTGTAATTCTTTCCGATGCTCATGACCTCGCCCACGGCGCGCATCTGAGTGCCCAGCTTATCCTCCACGCCCTTGAACTTCTCAAATGCCCAGCGGGCAAATTTGATTACCACATAGTCTCCGCCCGGCACATATTTGTCCAGCGTACCGTATTTTCCGCAGGGAATATCCTTCAATGTCAGTCCGGAGGCAAGCATGGCGCTGACCAGTGCAATAGGGAAGCCCGTGGCCTTGGATGCAAGCGCGGAGGAACGGGATGTCCTTGGATTGATCTCTATGACAATCACACGATCGCTGACAGGGTCATGGGCAAACTGCACATTCGTGCCGCCGATGACCTGCACGGACTCCACAATGCGGTAAGCCTGTTCCTGAAGGCGCTTCTGCAGCTTATCGGGAATCGTCAGCATGGGCGCGGCACAGAAGGAATCCCCCGTATGCACTCCCATGGGGTCTATATTCTCAATAAAGCACACCGTGATCATATTGCCGTCCGCATCGCGGACCACTTCCAGCTCCAGTTCTTCCCATCCCAGAATGGACTCCTCCACCAGGACCTGTCCCACCAGAGAAGCCTGCAGGCCCCTGGCACAGACAGTGCGCAGCTCGTCTCTGTTGTACACCAGCCCGCCGCCGGCGCCGCCCATAGTATACGCGGGACGCAGAACTACCGGAAATCCCAGCCTGTCGGCAATCTGAAGGGCCTCCTCTACAGAGTACGCCACCTCGCTCCTGGCCATCTCTATCCCCAGGGCATTCATGGCTTTCTTAAACGCAATCCGATCCTCCCCGCGCTCGATGGCATCTACCTGAACGCCGATTACCTTCACATGATATTTCTCCAGAATTCCGGCGCTGGCCAGTTCCGCGCAAAGGTTCAGCCCCGACTGCCCTCCCAGATTCGGCAGCAGCGCGTCCGGGCGCTCCTTCGCGATAATCTGCTCCAGACGCTCCTTATTCAGGGGCTCAATATAGGTGACATCCGCCATCTCCGGGTCTGTCATAATCGTGGCAGGATTGGAATTCACCAATACAATCTCGTATCCCAGCTTCTTCAGCGCCTTACAGGCCTGGGTGCCGGAATAATCAAACTCACAGGCCTGTCCTATAATGATGGGGCCGGAGCCTATGATCAGTACTTTTCTGATATCCGTTCTCTGTGGCATGTAGTAACCTCCTGATGTTATATATCACCGTCCTGAATTGGAACATTTACAGACGTTATTTTATTTTACCATAACATGGCTGGTTTTACAAATATTGATTTTCTCTCATTTTTGTCTTTTCCTGTTTTTTCGTTTTAGGCTAACGCACTTTAAGCACGGCACATTTTCGATAATTACATTTCACATTACAAAAGGAGCTGCCAGGAAATAACTTCATCAGCAGCCCCTTATCATAATAGATTTTTCTTTTTTACAGCAAATGCTTTAGACCGTGAGTATAACTCGTGAGCGCATACATTTGCCGCTTTCTGTTCCAGACTGCAGAAGCGCTCACTCGTTATACGATTTCATCTGGCAAATGTTTTCAATCGTGAGTATAAATTCCCGCTTTGCGAAAACCGCGCTGCTTACGCTCAGCCCGCCGCCATTGATGTCATAATACAGTAAGCCAGAATACACCACGGCTTTCCCAGTAAAATAATTGCCGTAAATTTACGTGTACTCATCTTTGTAATTCCGGTAAAATAGCAGAAATAATCATCCGGAAACAGCGGCAGTACCATTCCCAAAAACAGCAATACGGTATAAAACCGGCTCTTTGCTGCCCACACCGCCCATTTGTCATACTTCTCTCCCGGAAACATTCTGCCAACCAGCCCCTGCCCATATTTTCTTGCAAGCAGAAACGCTATGATGGAACCGGCGGAAATCCCGATATAATTACACCAGAAACCTCCCGCCCAGCCGAACATCAGTGTCCCCACCACACATCCCAGGAGTCCGGGCAGTACCGGCAATATGACCTGAGCCGCCTGAAAAGCCATCAGAAAAAGCGGAGCAATCAGACCGAATCCCGCTACATATTTCTGAAATGTATCAACCGAGTCAAAGCTTCCGTCTGACCAGGCCTTCAGCAGAATAACCGCAAACGCCGC
>CANDMH010000137.1 GCA_947385785.1 uncultured Lachnospiraceae bacterium | reverse complement strand
TGTTCATGGGTTCAATGCTTGCTTTCCGGGAACAGGGATTCAAAAAAAGGCTGGCATATTCCACGGTGAGTCAGGTCTCCTACATTCTGTTTGGGCTTTCGCTGCTGACGGCCGGGGCTGTGACAGGCGCCCTGCTGCATGTAGCGGTGCATGCTTTTGTCAAATGCGGGCTGTTTCTGACGGCAGGCATTTTTCTGCAGCGCTTTGGCTGTTCCAGGGTAACGCAGTTGTCCGGCATGGGGAAGAGAATGCCCGGGCTGATGTGGTGTTATACGATTCTGTCACTGGCGTTGATTGGAATACCGCCCACGGGCGGGTTTATCAGCAAGTGGTGTCTGGCGGAAGGGGCGCTGCAGTCCGGCACCGGGATTTTTGCCTGGCTGGGTCCGGCGGTGCTGCTTGTCAGTGCGCTGCTGACGGCGGGATATCTGCTCCCTGCTGCGCTGCGGGGATTTTTTCCCGGTATTCAGGGAGAAGCGGAAGGAGAGAAGACATCTGCCGCAGAGCAGGGGGAGGCGGTTTTGCCGGAGGAAAGCCGGGAAAAGGAGCGGGAAAGGGGGATGCCAGGCATGGTGCTTCCTGTTGCGCTGCTGGCAGCGCTGGCGCTTGTCCTGGGAATCTTCCCCAATGCGCTGATTCCCTATGTGGAGAAGATTGCCTTATCCGTGATGTAATAAGGAAGTGCAGTTATACTGCAGACCACCAGGATTTACATTGATGCATCCGGGAAAGTACTTGGCTGGCGGTCTGCAGTCGGGTCGTAGTGCAAATTTAATCGGTGTGCAGTATATTTTCCGACAGTACCTGATTCCTTTATAGAAACGAAATGCAGGTGAATGATATGAGAGAAGTGATGATGTTAATCGTAGTGCTCCTGCCCTTTTTCACGGGAATTCTGGTGCCGCTGCTGCCTTTCCGATCCAGGAGGAGTATGTGGATTTACCTGGAGACGGCGGTATGTGTCAATTCTGTTCTGGTGTTGTGGCTGCTGTATCATATGCCGGAGGACAGGCTGACGATATTTCGTTTTACGGGTAATCTGAGCGTTACACTGCGTCTGGACGGTCCGGGGACAGTGTTTGCGGCAATCGTGGCATTGCTCTGGCCGCTTGCCATGCTGTATGCCCTTGAGTATATGAAACAGGAGGACAATGAAAAGTCTTTTTATACTTTCTACGTAATTACGTATGGAATTGTTCTGGGGGTCGCGCTGGCTGAAAATATACTGACCATGTATTTCTTCTTTGAGATGCTGAGCCTGGTGACGCTGCCTCTGGTGATGCACGAAAGGACCAGAGAGGCCGTGAGGGCCAGCAGGATGTATCTGTTTTATATGCTGGGAGGGGCGGCATTTGCTTTTATCGGTATGACTTTTGTGCTGGCCTACGGGAGTACTTCTTCTTTTGTGGCGGGAGGTGTCTTTGATCCGGCTCTGACAGCGGATAAGCGGGAAAACCTGCTGCTGATCTATATGCTGTGCTTCTGTGGGTTCAGTGTAAAGACAGCCATGTGGCCGTTTTCCGCCTGGCTGCCCAGGGCCAGTGTGGCGCCTACACCTGTAACGGCGCTGCTTCACGCGGTGGCGGTGGTAAATACAGGCGCTTTTGCGGCTATGCGGGTGACCTTTTACAGCTTCGGCACAGAGCTTCTCCGGGGAACCTGGGTACAGTGGACGGTGATGGCGCTGGTGATCATTACCATAGTATACGGCTGCAGCAGGGCGCTGAAAGAGACGCATTTCAAAAGGCGGCTTGCCTGGTCAACCGTCAGCAATCTCTCCTACATCCTGTTCGGGGTAGCGCTGATGACACCGCTGGGGCTGGCAGGGGCCCTGACACATATGGTATGCCATTCCTTTATGAAGCTGTGTTCCTTTTTCTGTGCAGGGGCTGTGATCCACAAAACCGGGAGGAACTATATTCATGAACTGGACGGTTTCGGCTGGAAGATGTCGAAGGTGTTTCTGATGTTTACGATTTCCGCGTTTGCGCTTATGGGGGTGCCGGGGCTGTGCGGGTTTGTCAGCAAGTGGTATCTGGTGAAAGCGGCCCTGGACAGCGGCGGCACGCTGGCGTATGCGGGAGTGGGAGCGCTGCTGGTTTCCGCACTGCTGACGGCCATCTATATGCTGAGCATTGTGGTGAGAGCATTTTTCCCCGGAAAAGAATTTGACTACAGTAAGGTAAAGGATGTGGAAGATCCCAACTGGATGATGCTGCTTCTCATGGGGACGGCGGTGCTTTTTATGATTTTCCTCGGGCTGCATTCCGGGCCGCTTACGGAGGTGCTGGAGCAGATCGTGGAGGAATTGTAAAGAAATAACGGCTGCCGTCTGTTCAGGCAAAAAAACGCAGCGAAGCAGTCCGGGCGAAGGATTGTCCGAAATACGGATCCGAATGAAATGATGTTGAAGCGAAGAGGGATATGATATGAGTAAGGAAACAGGTTTGGCAGTGCTGGTCTTCTGGCCTTTTCTGGCAGGTCTTCTGGTCTGGGCGGCGGGAAATTTCTGTCATGGAGGAAGGAAGGCAAAAGGCAGGGAAGCGGGGCAGGAAAAGGGACAGAATCATCTGCGGGACGGGTTCGCTGTCGGAGCGTCGGCGGCGGAACTGGCAATGGCGGCAGTGATGGCGCTGTGGCTGCCGGTGTTTTCGGGGGCGGCAGGCGGAGACGGAGCGGCGCTGTATTTGGATATCCCGGAAATCTGCGGTATGGGGCTTCACTTTACATTGGATGGATTCCGTGCGGTATATGGCTGTGTGGCGGCTTTTATGTGGATGATGGCGGCGGTGTTTTCCAGGGAATATCTGATGGGGCATCACAATCAAAATCGCTTTTACCTGTTCCTGCTGTGGACGCTGGGAGCGACGCTTGGCGTGTTCCTGTCGGCGGATTTGTATACTACGTTTGTCTTCTTTGAGCTCATGTCTTTTACCTCCTATGTGTGGGTCGTACAGGAGGAAAGCAAAGCCGCATTGAAGGCGGCCGATACGTATCTGGCGGTGGCGGTAACGGGAGGACTGGTGATGCTGATGGGGATTTTTCTGCTGTACCATCAGCTGGGGACGCTGGAGATCCGGGAATTGTCAGAGGCCGCCGCGGGCTGTACAGACAGAACCGTACTGTATGCGGCGGGGGGCTGTATGCTGTTTGGATTTGGGGCAAAGGCGGGAGCATTTCCCCTGCATGTCTGGCTTCCAAAGGCACACCCTGTGGCGCCTGCTCCGGCGTCCGCACTGCTGTCCGGCATGCTGACCAAGACGGGAATCTATGGAATCCTGATTCTGAGCAGCAGGCTGTTTTTTCAGGAGGAAGCATGGGGAAAGCTGCTGCTGCTCATCGGTGTGGCTACGATGCTGGGAGGCGCATTGCTGGCGGTATTTTCCGTGGATTTAAAAAGGACGCTGGCCTGTTCCTCCATGTCCCAGATTGGCTTTATCCTGGTGGGAGTCGGGATGCTGTCGCTGCCGGCGGCGGGAAATACCGCTACATCCATTCATACCATGCTTGCTGCCCGTGGGACAGTGCTTCATATGGTGAATCATTCGCTGATCAAGCTGGTACTGTTTCTGTCGGCGGGCATTGTCTTTATGAATGCGCATTCGCTGAATCTGAACGATATCCGGGGATTTGGCAGGAAAAAGCCGCTTTTGGCCGGAAGCTTTCTGGCGGGGGCGCTGGCGATTGGAGGAATCCCCTTTTTCGGCGGCTATGTCAGCAAGACGCTGCTGCATGAAAGTATTGCCGTGTACGGCGGAGACACTGCCATGAAGGTGGTGGAGGCGCTGTTTTTGTTTTCGGGCGGCCTGACGGTGGGCTATATGGCCAAGTTGTTTGTGGCGCTGTTTATAGAGAAAAACGAGGACAGCCGGCGCCAGGAAGCATATGACGGAATGAAAAGGTACATGAATCGCGGGACTGCATTTGCGCTGCTGGGAAGCGGGCTGCTGCTTTTAGGCTGGGGAGCGTTTCCCCATGCCGTCATGGAGCGGACTGCGGGCGCCATGCAGGGCTTCCTGGGATTGACGGAAAACGGGGAAGCGGTCTCTTATTTCAGCCTGGAAAATATGCGGGGCGCCATGATTTCCATTGGCATCGGCGCGCTGGTATACCTGTTCTTTATCCGTCGGTTCCTGCTTCGGAGAACGGAAAAGGGCGGGGCTGAATATGTCAATGCATGGCCCCGGTGGCTTGACCTGGAGGAACTGATCTACAGGCCGCTGCTGCTGAAGGTCCTGCCCACAGCGCTGGGAATTCTGTGCAGGCTTCTGGACAGTCTGGCGGATTGCACAGTGGTGCTGCTGCGCAAGACCGTATACCGGGACAGCAAACTTCCCCGTGAACGCCCGGAGGGCAATCTGTTTACGGAGGCGCTGGGAACCTTCCTGAATGCGGTACAGAGCGCAGGAAATCATACCTGGCGGCGGGGAAAGCCCGTCCACAGGGATTATGTGCATCTGGCGGCGGTAAAGAGCGAAGAAATCCGGGAGACGAACCATATTATCCAGAGAAGCCTTTCGTTTGGCCTGCTGCTGGTATGTATCGGGATTGCCCTGACGTTATTTTACATTATCTGGTGGTGACGGAAGGAATCTCAGCCGATAGATCCGCGCATTGCCTCCTTCCGCCGCCTTTAACATCACTAATTCCGGCGGGCAGTGCTGATGGCTGCTATCTTCTTCAATGTGTCATTTGTGCCCAGGAGAAGGAAGATATCATCCTTTTTGGTGGGGGCATCCGCAGGAGGGTTTACGATGATCGTGCCGCCCCGCTTGATGGCGATGGCGTTGACGCCGTATTTTTCCCGCAGCCTGATTTCTCTCAGATCCTTGCCGATCCAGTCGGTGAGGGTCAGGATTTCCGCGATGGAGTACTCGGAAGACAACTCAATGGCATCAAATAAATTGCTGAACGCCAGATCGTTTGCCAGCTGAACGCCCAGCTCCTTTTCGGGGTAGATGATCTTATCCGCGCCTATTTTGGTCAGGATCTTCCCCTGCATTTCATCGTAGGCCTTGGCGATGATCTGGCCGATCCCCTGTTCCTTGGCCCAGATGGTGGCCAGCACGGAGGCATCCAGTCCGTGTCCGATGGAGATGATGGCACCGTCGAAATTCCGCCCGCCGATCTCTTCCAACGCTTCCTCGTTTGATACGTCCAGACACATGGCAAGTGTCACATACTCGGCAATCTGCCGGATCTTCTGCTCGTTGCGGTCGATGGCAAGCACTTTGCAGCCGTTGGCCTCCAGCTGTTTGGCTATGCTGGTTCCGAATCTTCCCAGGCCTATGACAATGTATTCTTTCTGGCTTCTTTTTTTCATGATGATTCTCCTCGTTATGTTTTGAATAATTGGCGTGTTTTAAAATGCTCTAATTCAGTTGACATTCACGCGTTTTATTAACCAATAATGACCCTGCTCTCCGCGCAGGAGATGTTGCCTGAGGCGCCGCGGCTGTTAAACGCCAGCGCCAGAGTGATGGGGCCGATTCTTCCCAGGTACATGGTCAGAGCGACAATCAGTTTTCCCGCAGGGCACAGTACACCGGTCAGCCCTCTTGACAGGCCTACGGTGGCGATGGCGGAAGTCATCTCATATAAAGTATCCGGAAAATTACTCTGCTGCACGGCCAGCAGCGCTGTGGTCAGCAGCATCAGCACGGAAAAGCTGAAGGTGACAATGGCGACGCACCTGCGGATGGTATCGTCGGCAATCCTTCTCCGCATAACAGTAACGTCTTTTCTGCCCCTGATATTGGCAAACATGGAGGCCAGCAGCAGGACAAGGGTTACGGTCTTGACACCGCCGGCCGTTCCGGCCGGGGAGCCGCCGATGAACATCAGGATCAGATACACCAGGCAGGAGGCGGGTCGGAAAGCCTCCTGGGGAATGGTGGCAAAGCCCGCGGTGCGCAGCGTGACGGATTGAAAGAGAGATGCCATCAGCTTCTCCGGCCAGCTCATTCCGCCCAGAGTATCGGGATTGTCATATTCGAATAAAAGGGTCAGAACCGTGCCTGCCAGAACCAGAGCCAGTGTGGCCAGGAGAACGATTTTCGTATGAAGGTTCATTTTGCGGATATAGGAATCGCTGCTTCTGCTCCGGCGGGGGCGCATGGTGCGCAGGATTTCCCAATACACCGGGAAGCCCAGGCCGCTGACAAGGATCAGGAAGACAGTGGTGAGGTTTACAATGACATTATCACGGTATTGACAGAGGCTGTTTCCGCCCAGAATGTCGATTCCGGCGTTGCAGAAGGCGGATACTGCGTGAAAAATGCTGTACCAGATTCCTTTCAGCCCGTACTCCGGAATGAAGACAAGGGAGTAGCCGACGGCGCCCAGTCCTTCCAGGATTAAGGTTGCCTTCAGGATGCGCATGGTCAGCCTTACGAGCCCGGACAGCGTGTCCAGGTTATAGGCGCTCTGGATCAGCATCCTGTCCGACAGGGTGATTCGGCGGCGGAAGATACACAGAACGATAGTCGTAAAGGTGACAATCCCGAGCCCGCCGAACTGGATGAGCAGCAGGAGAACCACCTGTCCGAAAGCGGAGAAGGTCTGTCCGATATTCACGGTGGAAAGACCCGTGACACAGATGCTGGATACGGCTACAAACAGAGCATCCAGAGAGCCGATATGCTGCCCCGCCCGGGTACTGAACGGAAGGAGGAGACAGAGCGTTCCCAGGAGCGCGCCGATGAGAAAGCCCAGCATGATGATTACTGTGGTGGTGAGTTTACGTTTTTTCATAGCACTGTTTGAGTATAAACTTTCTTCATTGTAATGGGAAGCACCGCAGCCGGCCTCTTCCCATCCGTCTTTATTATAGTCTTTTTATCTGAAAGATACAATACAAAAGTATTTTTCAAAGGCTTTTCTGGTATGCAACTTTCTGATATGCAATCCGCGGACTCCCGTCCTCCACATAGATGATGCCGCATTTCCGAAAGCCGTGGCGTTCCAGCAGGTGCCGCATGGCCCCGTTGGCTCTGTGGGTGTCGATGCGGATATTGGGGATCCGGGCCAGGCAGTAGGCCAGGCATTCCCGGAAGACCCCCTTCCCGGCACCCAGGGCGGCGATGCGGTGGATGGTGCCGTAGGGTGCGTCATTCAGCCACCTGCCCTGCTCGATGACCCGGTAGGTTGGGTCTTCCCCGATAATGAAGGTGAAGACTCCGCAGAGCTGCCCCTGCTCTTCCAGGACATGGCTCTGCCCGTTCCGGATATCCTGTAACAGCGTTTCACCGGAGGGCCTGCTGTCTCCCCATTGGCCGGGATTGCCGGCCTGGCGCATCTGTTCTCTCGCATATGCGTATATTTCCTGTATCTGTCCGTAATCGGCGAGGGTGGTGTCACGGATGGTCATCTGCATGGTGTCCTTTCTGAACTGCTTCATACTAAGGAAACATATTATTTCTCTTACAAATAGGAATCAGTGTTACTGTTTTTTTAGAAAATCGCAAAACTCCTTTAATTCCTTTTTCGTATCCTCTGAAAGTCTGTTAAATTCTGTGTCCTGAATTGCTCCCTCCAATGTATATAAATGTACCAGACACACATTCGGATACTTCTGCTTTAGCTTAAGAAATGCGTCTTTTGCACCTGCCTCAATAAGTTGTTCGGACGATTCAATACCAACAGATATTAGCTTTTTCTCCATCTCTTTACCAATATTCAGCATTGAGGTTAATTCTGACATATTTATCTCCGACTTTCTATGTTTTATTTATCTTACGCATTCCTCATTTATGACCCTGATTATACCACTTCCGCCCGCTGTTTACCACTATAAAATAATACAGATTATTTCGCTCGCTGCACAGTTCTTTCATACGCTTCAACTGCGCCCGCACTCCCTCCCGGCAATCCGGCTCTATCTTCTTATATTCCCCCTCTCCGGCAGTTGTTGCCGTATGATCTGAATTATGCTAGAATAGATAGTGAATACAGAAGTGAGAGGTAAGCCATGGACGTAACAATACGAAAAATACAAAGACGGGAATATCCGTTACTGGATATTTTTTTATATGAAGCCATTTTTGTTCCAGAGGGTATCGAACCTCCTCCCAAAACCATTATTGCATCTCCCGAATTACAGGTTTATGTTGAGGATTTCGGAAAATCCAGACACGATTGGGGATTAGTGGCGGAGATTGACAGCAGGATTGTCGGTGCTGTTTGGACTCGCATTATGAACGATTACGGACATATAGATGATGAAACACCCTCTTTGGCAATCTCTCTTTATAAAGAATACCGGGGTTTTGGCATTGGAACGGCTATGATGAAAGAAATTCTTACCCTGCTTAAATCACATGGGTACAGCCGGGTTTCTCTTTCTGTTCAAAAAGCTAATTATGCGGCAAAGATGTATTTGAAGATTGGTTTTGAAACTGTAAGGGAGAATGAAGAAGAATATATTATGGTGTACTACCTGTAACAAATTTATAAATATACTCGTGAGCGCATTTAAATGCCGCTTTTCTGCCCCGCATTACAGAAGAACTCACTCGTTATACTTGTAGACTGGTGCAGATAGTTTCGTTAACAAGTATAAATTGGAGAAAGGACATTCTATTTATGAGAATCCGACCATATATACCAGGCAAAGATTACGAATATGTATCAAAATGGGTTGATGACGAAAGAACTCATGCCTTTTGGTGTGCAAATTTTTTGCCTTACCCCATGACACGAAAATCTTTTCATGATTTATTAGAAAAAAACGCAATGGACTGGACGGACAGTGCTTATGTAGCAACCGAAAACAGCGGGCAGGCAGTAGGCTTCTTCTGTTATTCTGTCAATACAGCAAACAATATTGGTTTTCTTAAATTTATTGTCGTTGATAATACAAAACGAGGAAAAGGTTACGGAAAAGAAATGCTGAATCTTGCTCTGCAATATGCCTTTCAGATAACCGGTGCAAAAGCGGTTCAACTGAATGTTTTCAATGAAAACCCATCAGCGAAGCAATGTTATGAAAAAGTCGGCTTTGTTGAAAGAAAGATTGACAAAGATGCATTTTCATATAAAGACGAGCTGTGGAGCAGATGTAACATGATAATATCAAAACAATCATAATTTTTCCAAAAAGCACAACCGCCCAACTCATAATCATTCTTCCGCCCTACCACTCTAATCGGCCAACTGGAAATAGGTTTATAAAATATAGTCAATAATTTCCAGTGGCGATTCTGCCCGCAAAAAATTATTCTTCCTGCCAGCCGGCTGTTGTGTTCCCTCTTTAAAATACCATACCGCCTGAATTGCTTTCATCCCTAACATTTCCGCCGTTTCCAATTCTCGACTACCGCCATCACCTACATATAAACATTCTTCCGCATTCACGTGAAGATGTTCCATACACCGATAATAGATTTCTTTATCGGGTTTTGAAATACCTTGTTCAAAT
>CANDMH010000136.1 GCA_947385785.1 uncultured Lachnospiraceae bacterium | reverse complement strand
CCTTGGTCAGGTCGGTAAGGTGAGCCTTAATGGCCACATCATAAGAACTCATGCCGTCCATGCCATAGTAAGACTTGCCCAGGATATACTCCCAGTTCTGATCCCACAGTCCCATCATGTGTGCAAAGTTTTGACTCATATGCTCTTTTATGTAGAGATAGCAGTCTATCAGATCCTGCCCGTAGGTTTCGTTAAAGATGTCCACGCCATAGCCCTGCAGATCCGCCTCGGCCCTGGCTGCCAGATAATCACTCAGCTTATCAACTCCGCCGTATGTCTTATAGAAAGTCTCCCAATACAGAATGAATGCCTTAATTGCAAGTTCGGTGCGCTCCGGGCTCACACCCTTGGGAATTGCCACACTATTGCCGCCGTTGGTGTACTGCATGTACTCAGGGCTGTCCTGCTCCAGCCTGTCCGGCCTGGGCCAGGGAACGATAGCGATGCTTTCGCCCCGCTCCGCGCAGCTGGAGGCCGCTCCGCCAATCTGCCAGTTTGCGCAATCGGTAAATACAGTGCTTCCTCTGCCGAAATCATCGCCGCCAACCTGCCACTGCGGCGTGAAGCCATTGTCATAAGTACCGCAGTCCACCAGGATCTTTGCATCCATGAGTTCTTTGACGTAATTGACAGCGTCAATGGCTTCCTGGGAGTCCGCTGTCACCTGGCTGTCCTCATAGATAGCGCTGCCGTTGGCATGGATAGCTGCCAGTGCCGCATAGCGGTGGTCTGTCTCATATGCCTGCACAAAATCATAAACAGAGCCGTCAGCAGATTCTATATTCGCATAATAAGCCTGGATCTTGGAAAGATAATCCTTGAACCTGCTCCAGGTCCATTCCCCGCTTTTAAACAGATCCATGGGATAAATAGTCTTGCCGCTCTCATCTTTCAGGGAGTCTACCTTCTCCAGCATGGTCAGGTTCACCACCAACGGGAAATAAACCATTGATCCCATTTCAGCGTTCAGCAGATAATTGCCGCCAAACATCTCATCCTTCATCATCCAGGAGATTTCTTCGTCCGCAAACAGATCCTTATAGGCGCTTAAATCCTGCAGGACGTTCTGCCCCAGAATGGTAGGTTCACAGCCCCCCCACAGAAGGGCGATGTCGTAACCCTGCCCTGTTTCGCCAGTCTCACCTGCCAGTACCTTGGTCATCAGTTCCTCTCTCACATCATTGGGATACTGTACATATTCAAATTCCACATTGTAGGTATCCTTGATGGCCTGCATGGCTGCAAGGTGGGCCTCCCTGCCCTGCTCATCCATGGTGTACTCTCCGGTAGCTTCATCGACGTAATTGGGATCGCTGCCCTGGAGCCAGTGGGTGCCGTAACGCAGCACGACGGTCTCCTCCGGCCGCTCGTCGTTCCCCGCATCCGCCTCCTGGGAATCGGAACCTTCCTCTGTCTGGGAAGACTCCTCCGCACCGGATTCGCTGCCTGTCTCGGACGACGGCGTGCTGTCCTGGGAACTGCCCTGGGGCGTGTCTCCGCCGCAGGCTGTCAGCGACAGCAGCATGGCCGCGCTTAACAGAATGGATAGTGCTTTCTTCTTCATGATTTTCCTCCTTTTTCTTATGGATTTGTTTCCTTTTCTTCTCTATCTTCATAAGGCATTGCATCAATACCCTTGAAAACCGCATTTTCTGCTTTCTCTTCTTATTTCCATTATAAAAATTCGAGACATAACCGCCATGGAAATATCCGTGCATATACTTGTAAAAAACCGACTTGTCAGCTGCTGTCCTTCTTATAATCAGCACACTTCATATATGCGGGATTTCCCGTCCCTTAACACGGAATGTTTCACCTTAACCTGCGCCTTCTTCCGGCAGACCTTTGAAACCATCATCTCTCCATTCCCTTATCCCCTGGGCATCCAGACCCGCATCTGGTTCAGCCCCCGGTTTCCCCATGCAAAATAAGGGATTGCCTTTACTTCTGCCGGAACGCAGGGAGGAAGCTCTTCCATGTAGAGCTGTTCCGCCGCCGGCTGTCGCTGTGCCTTTCCTTCCAGGAGCACCATTCCCTTCAGAATCCCTTCTTCCTCCACATGTCCTTCCATATCCATTTCGCCCGGGATTCGTATCTCCTGTATTCTGTCTCCATTGTCCGCACCCTCGAAGCAGTACACAACAGGCCCCCGCATAATCGCGACGCAGTTTTCGTTCTCCCTGACCGCAGAGCTGCAGTATACCTTTCTCACCGGCATGGGGAAGGTAATTTCCAGTCTGTCTCCCTCCTGCCATTCCCGGTCAATGAAAAGATATCCGTCTCTTTCCTCCATGGGGCCTGCCTGTCCGGATGCCTTACTGCCGGGCTGTATACTTCCGGGTTCCATCACAGCCTCAGATCCTGCGCTCCCGGCTCCTGCCCATCCGGCCACCCCGTTTTCGGCTTCTGTTCCCAAAGCCCCTGGGCATTCAATTTCCACGCCGTTGAGCCGCACTGTCCTTTCTTTTACATAGGAAGGAATCCTCACTGCCAGACCGAACCGTTCCCCTTCCTGGCACGGATGTACCGTATAACTCACTTCTCCTTTCCAGGGGAAACCGCTTTCCGCTTCAACCGCGGCTTTCTCCCACTCCACGCTGCCGCCCACATACAGATGGGAATACAGCGTACTCTCCGAAGCGCTCCAGGCATATTTCCCCAGGGACATGACCAGCCTCACCAGGTTGGGAGGACAGCAGGCGCAGGCATACCACCCGGGCCTTTGGGGAACCACATGCTTATACCCGTGAATCACGCCGGACACACCCGGATTCACCTCCAGGGGATTCACATAGAAAAACCGCTTTCCGTCCAACTGCATGCCGCTCAAAATCCCGTTGTACAGCTCTCTCTCCAGAATATCCGCATATTTGTTGGACGGCTTCCGCTTCAGCATCTCTCTGGCGAAAAATGCCATCCCGATAGAGGCGCAGGTCTCCGCATAAGCCATATCGTTGGGCAGATCATAATCAATGGAAAACGCTTCCCCCTCTCCGGTTGATCCGATACCCCCGGTAAGATACATCCGTTTCTGCGTAATATTGTCCCAGAGGGTATCGCAGGCCTGCAGGAGCGCTTCCTCCCCGGTGCAGCCGGCCAGATCCGCCATGGCCGTGTACATATAGACGGCACGCACGCTGTGGCCCTCCGCCGTTTTCTGCTCCCTCACGGGGGCAAAGCTCTGGTTATATTTCGTATCCTCCGGGTCCATGTTGAAATGCACCCATCCCCTCTTTTCCTTCTCTTCTTTGAAAAAGCCGGGGTTCTTCCCCCTTTCATCGATAAAATACTGCGCAAGTTCCCTGTACTTGACTTTTCCGGTAGCGTGGTACAGCTTCATCAGGCCGATTTCAATTTCCTGATGCCCCGGAATACCGGTTTCCTTTCCCGGCCCGAACCGTGCGGCAATGTGGTCCGCCATGCGCTCCATAACCTTTAACAGCTTATCCTTCCCCGTGGCGTCATAATAGGCGGCGGCCGCTTCCATCATATGCCCGGCGCAGTACAGCTCATGGCATTCCTGAAGATTCTGCCATCTGTGCTCCGGCTCTTTGATGGTAAAATAGGTATTCAGGTAACCGTCCGGCTGCTGGGCTTTCTCTATGGTGTCTATAATTCTGTCCGCCCGCTCTTCCAGAGCCGGGTTCTCCTTAACGGTAAGCGAGTAGGCCACTCCCTCAAGCCATTTCGCCACATCGCTGTCCTGAAACACCATCCCGTAAAATTCTCCCTCTTCCAGGCCCGCGGCAATCCTGAAATTTGCGAAGGCATGGCTTTTCGCAACGCCCTCCACCTCATCGTTCAGAACCTTCTCCTGAAAGGGAATCACCACATCCGCTATCAGCTCCTGCTTTTGGGACCAAAAAGGATCCCGAATCTTTATTTTGGATAAAGGAATTTCTTTTATTCTCTCTTTCATTTGCTTATGTCCTCTCTTCTATTTTTCAGAGCAGCCCTGTCAATGCGTATTGTATGACCCTCCCCGCAGCTGCCCGCAAACCCCAGCTTATATAGTAATCTCTGCTTCTCGCCCGTCTCCGGTATGGACATGATCTCAAGCCGCATTCCCTTCTTCGCTCTGGGAACCACTTCTATCTCCAATGTATCTGCCATGAGCCTTACCCGATGCAAAAACCCCCCTGCCGCCTGGATCTTCCATCTCTCCGGGATATGATACAGCCGCATGGAAAGCCCGTCCCTGGGAATGATTGTCTCTGCCCCTTCCTGCATCCCGGTATCGCAGCCCAGGCCAATCCGCCCCAGCACGGAATGATCCATCACGATGGAACAGGCGCTCCGCAGGGCTCCGAAGTACCCGATGCCCGCCTCCCCGGACAGGGTGACGCAGCCCTTCGACAGGGGCATGCCGGCCTTTTCTCCTGTATCGCTGATTCCTGCCGGCTTCGGATCACTGTGGTTGATCCTGGAAGCAATGGTGATCCATCCCGTAGCGCCCCTGTTCTCCGGATCCGCGTTCCAATATCCCCCCGAATTATACAGGAGCCATCCGGAAAGCCATGCGCCGTAAAAGGCCAGAACCCAATCCTCGTCTATATGTCCCTCCTCCAGGCAATAGTCCAGAATGGGACAGGCCCCAAGCTGGGTCATATAACTGCTGTTCCAACCCGTATCTCCGCCGCCCCGCAGATCTGTATTGTATAAAAACCACACAGGCTGCTTCCCGCGATTGGCAAAAGACGCCCTGGCCGCGGAACCCATGACACGGTTGTCTCCCATCCTTTTCCCGTAAGCATATACCGCCTCAAAGGCAGTGGAATCATAGGGCATTTCAGAGCCGAAAGGATATTCCCTGGACGCAAAATACTGTGCTTTTTTGTCCATAATCCCGTTTATTTCCTCTGCCTCCCGGGTAAGGCCTTCCTCCTGCAGCTCCTGCGCCAGACAGAGGGGAAGAGTCATCTCGCCCATGTTGCCGAACTCCCATGCGCCCGCTCCCCTGGGGTACATCCAGTAGTGGAACATGGCCCTGGTATATTCATATGCCATTTTCAGATATTCCACGGCCTTCCGGAAATAAGGAACCTGGTATTGCTTTTTAATCAGGTACATATTGCGCATAATATTGATTACATGAATATAGTTATAGGCCCGCCAGACATCGTCCGCCCCATTTCCGGCCCAGGGTTCGAACATGGTGAACCAGGGCACCATCCTGTGCACCCGCCAGCCCGGCTGCTCTGTAAGCCTTGTGAGCACAAAATCCTCCACAAAGGCATGTAATACCGCCAGCTCCCCCTCCACAGGCCGGTACACATTTTTCTCCGATAAAAACAGGCCGCTGGCAAGCCCCGGGTCATCGCTCCCTCCCCTCCACCAGTCTTCCGTGTAGGGGTTAAAGGCCGCATTAATCCGTCTTTTATTGCCCATATCCCACATCAGCAGGGCATGATAACAGGGATCCGACTCGTCCTGTTCCAAATGCTTTTCCGCGATAAATGCCGCATGGCCGTCTATCATCTCCCTCGGAGACTCTGTCCCGAAGAAGCAGTAATACGCGTAATTTCCTCTGTTTTGCACCCTCACATACCGTCTTCCGCATGCGCCGAACCGTATCCGGCTCACCCTCCAGCCGTTTTTCACAGCCGTATCCAGGATCTGATCCTCCGAAGAGCAAAGCTCCACCACGGCATCCACCGGCTGTGTCATGACATGGAAATCATTCTCTATGGGGCCCACCATGCCGGGTACGGCTTTCAGGACGGTCAGGGAACGGGCCGCCAGGGCCTCCGGAATCTGTTTCTCATTCTCCAGGAAAACAAGGGCTATCCGGAACTCCGCGCTTTCCTCGGGCTTCAGAAGCACAGCATTGCCCATGCTCCCCGGCTCATGGCACTGCCCGTTTTCTGCGCTCCCCGGCTCATGGCACTGCCCGCTTTCCGTACGCCCCGGCTCACGCCCTGGCCCGCTTTCCATGCTCCCCGGCTTATGGTACTGCCCGTTTTCTGCGCTCTCCGGCTCATGGCACTGCCCGTTTTCTGCGCTCTCCGGCTCACGCCCCGGCCCGTTTTCTGCGCTCCCCGGCTTATGGCACTGCCCGCTTTCTGCGCTCTCCGGCCCACGCTCCGGCCCTGCTTCCTTGTCCGGACCGGCGTACACCGGTTTCTCCGAGACAAGATGCACCCGCACCATTCCCTCGTATGCGAAACTTTCCCCAAAGCGGCCTCCGAAAAGCCCGTCGCCCTCTTTCGTTAAATCCAGAAACATGCTGTCCCCCAGGGGCATCATCAGTAAAACCGGGCCGTTCCCGCTGGATTTCTCCCAATAGAGATAGGAAGAATGTCCTGTGATACAGGTATGGCGCATGACGCAGCGGTCATATTTAAAGCTGTCATCGTTCCTGAAATACTGGTTCATCAGCAATGGGAGATTGAGATTCTTTATCAGCACATCAGAGTGGCTTTTGTTTTTCAGCGCGATCTCCCAGTCCAGAGCTTCCCCCTGAAAAGCAAACGCCATCTCCAGGGATACGCCTGTCCCTATGCCGCCGCACCGGATTTCGGGACACTCAACCAGAATTGTATCCTGTTCTGCCTGCTCCTTGGCCCCCGGATTCTGCGTCATCTGATTCTGGCTTCCGGGTTCCTGCGCCGCCTGATTCCGGCTTCCGGGTTCCTGCGCCGCCTGATACCAACTTCCGGGTTCCTGCGCCGCCTGATTCCGGCTTCCGGATTCCTGCGCCGCCTGATACCGACTTCCGGGTTCCTGTGTCGCCTGATTCCGGCTTCCGGGTTCCTGCGCCGCCTGATACCAACTTCCGGATTCCTGCGCCGCCTGATTCTGGCTTCCGGATTCCTGCGTCGCCTTACACCGGCTTCCGGGTTCCTGCACCGCCTTACACCGGCTTCCGGATTCCTGCGCCGCCTGATACCAACTTCCGGATTCCTGTGTCGCCTGATTCCGGCTTCCGGGTTCCTGCGCCGCCTTACACCGGCTTCCGGATTCCTGCGCCGCAGTCCCCCGCCTGATCAGGAGGCGGCTGTTTTTCCTCACGTCGCCGGACTGAAAGGAAATCTCCCTTCCATCCACGGCGACAGTTCCTTCCACACTGCCCAGCCATTTCCCATCCTCTGCATCATACTCCGGGAACTCCTCTGGAGTCAGCACGAATTCCGTCTGATTCCCGTCCAGTTTCGATGTCAACGAGACAATTCCGCCCCTTTTCTCATCATATAATAGCCTCATCGATTTATTTTCCATCCTGCCTGTCTCCTTTATTTAAAACGTTTTAATTTTATTGGTAAAAAATAAGCTATATTTTGGCCGTTCTGCACTTTTATAATTAAAACGTTTTTACCGTTTCAGTATAGGAGCTCTTTGTGAAAAAGTCAACTGCTATGTTCAAAAATCCATCGATTCGTAATATTATACAGTTTCTCAACACTATTTTTGGTAATATTGCCTGATCTGCACTTTCCTTTTCTCCCTTGCTATTTCAAAGTCAGTATGGTAAACTGTTTAAAACGTTTTACTCCGGAAAGGAAAAGAGATGACAACCATTCATGATGTGGCAAAACAGGCCGGTGTCTCTATCGGCACTGTTTCCAATGTTCTCAACAAAACAAATAAAGTCGCCCCTGATACCGCTGTCCGAGTCATGGAAGCCGTACAGGCTTTGAACTATGTACCCAATACCATGGCCAAAGGCCTGAAGACAAAGAAAACACGAAACATCGGAATCCTTGCGGAGGACATCAGCGCCTTTTCCTCCGGGGACATCATAAACGGTATCTGGAAGTATGCCGAAGAGCATGATTATGCCGTGAATCTGTGCAACCTCATTGTCAACAACAGGGTAAGCAGCGTATCGGGTTCCATATACCAGGAGCTGGAGCAGACAGCCTCTTTTCAGAAAAGCGTGGAGAAATCCCTGGGGCTCCTGCTTGCGTCCCGGGTAGACGGTATCATCTATATCGGCGTACATCCCCGGGATGTGGGGCATATCCTGCCTTCCTTTGATGTCCCGATTGTATATGTGTACTCCTATACCTCAAAGGATGACTACTGTGTCAATTACGACGACTTCCAGGGTGCAAAGCTTGCCGTGGAATACCTGGCAGAAATGGGCCATAAAAGAATCGCCCTGCTCAGCGGTTCCATCGATTCCGTTGCCTCCCACAAACGCCTTATGGGCTATCAGGAAACCTTGATGAAGCATCATCTGGCCTTCCGCCCGGAATACATCTGCACAGGCAACTGGCTTTATGAAGACGGATACCGCAACTGTGTCCGTCTGCTGGATCTTTCCGAGCCTCCAACCGCTATTTTCTCCATGAGCGATCTGATGGCATACGGGGCGCTGAATGCCTGTCTGGACAGGCAGCTGCGTGTTCCTGAGGATATCTCCATTCACGGGTTCGACGGCCTGGAACACTCCGCCTACACACATCCTGCCCTGACCACTGTACAGCTTCCGCTGCAGGAGATGGGAAGGAAGAGCATGGAGACCCTCCTTCATGTCATAAACCACGAGCAGCCCGATTCCCGCAGCATCCTGCTGCCATGTTCCCATGTAGTCAGAAAAACAGTAGGAAAGTGCTCATCGCCGATTTATACTGCACACCACTGAAATTTGCAGTAACCTACAACGAAAGACCGCCAGCCAAGTATGTTCGTTTCAGGCGGAACAGTAAATCCTGGCGGTCTTGAGTATAAAATACAGAAATAAGTATAGCAAACGGCTTCTGACGAAGTCCGTCAGATGGTGGATGAAATGCTGATTGCGGGCAAAGAGTGGCTGCCCCAGTGCAGCCGGGAAATCCCTCTGGCGGAAAAAAGACTGAAAGACAGTACGCTTCTCCTGCACCCGTCAAAAGGATTCCGGCAGGCCGCAGTGCAGAGAAAACAAGAACTCCGCAAAAGAATGGGAAGGAGCTAATGAGGTTCCCTCCCATTCCATTTAGGAAATATTTCTGTTTGTTTAGGAAATTTGAAACACAGCACTCCGCTTATGTGGTATGGTCATACTGTCAAGCGGCAAGGCAAGAGAGGAGGTGAGCATATGGCGAAAGAACGCTTTGTTGAGGTCTACAATCAAGGCCTTGTAAACGTAGCAAAGGTCATCGTGGATACGGAAACCGGTGTGAACTACTTGATGGCATCCCATAACAAGGCAAACGGCACCGGACTGACTGTGTTGGTCGATCAGGATGGCAAACCTGTTGTTACCCCCGTCAAGTAAAAAAGCAATCTACCGCACGAAGGCAAAAGAAAAAGAGCCGTCGTACAAGCAGCAGTATTGTCACGCCCGGAGCGGCGGCTTTGAAAAATCAGGGGCGCCGCTTTTTGCGTTTTGTGTTGAAGGTTTTGAGGGTATGTTTTTTCAGAATTCTTTCTTCCATAAATAATGCCCTCCGAGCAGGTCTATGGTTTGATTATCATGGAAACAGGGGATGGAGTCAACCTTGCTTTATAAATAAATTCGTACAGTCGCCTGCAACTCGTTATGCTCATGTGCGGTAAAGCCAAAATCAAAAGCAAGGTATTGACACCTTGCTTTTAATATGCTATAATACCTCTTGAAAAGGAAAGGAGGTGCTGAATTGAACGATAACCCCACCAGCGGGCAACTCATAAAACAGCTCCATGACGCAATCGAAAGGCAGGCAAATAATTCCCTGCGTC
>CANDMH010000135.1 GCA_947385785.1 uncultured Lachnospiraceae bacterium | reverse complement strand
GAGCACGAAACGCCTCGCGGTGCCGCAGGGTCCAGTTTGAAGACTTTCACAGTAATGCAACAAGGGAAGTGCGTGGCTGGCGGTCTGTAGTCGGGGCATACTGCAAATTTTATTGGCGTGCAGTATAAATAACAGGCGGCGGACGGAAGGCCTGGTGACCGGAATAACAGACGGAAGTGCCGGTGCCTGGAATAACAGATATCGGCGGACGAAGTGTCCGGCGACTATAAAAAACGGATTTGACGGCATCGGTCAGGCTGCGGTGCCTGCAGTGGATGCCGGGAAAAGCTATGGAGGGCAGAAAATGGAAAAAATAGGAAGTTATTATCAGACAGGCGTCTATGAGAGAACAGCACAGGCTGCAAGGGACGCGGAGAATGCGAGGGCAGATAAAGCCCGAAACGCAAATGCGGCCAAAGAGGAGAAGAAGTCTCCTGCCTTGAGCAGGGCTGCGCAGAAGCTGCTGAAGGAGCTGCGCAATACTTATAAAAATATGGACTTCATGGTGGCGGACTACGAGACAGAGGAGGAAGCCGCAGCCCTGTTATCCAGAGGAACAGGGGAATACAGCGCTCTGCTTTCCACGGATGAGCTGGAGAAGATGGCGGCGGACGAGAGTGTAAAGGAGAAGAATCTGAAGACGCTGGAGGAAGCCGTGTCCAAACTGGATGAGATGAAGGAACAGCTGGGAGACAAAGCCGACGATGTGACCCGTCTCGGAATCGCCATCGGCGATGACGGAGAAGTCTCTTTCTTCGCGGAACTGGAGAAGAACAGCGAAAAACAGCGCGAACGCATAGAAAAGCAGCGTGAAGAGAAGCGGGATGAGGCCAGGGAAGCGAAAAATGCGGAGACCGATCGGTACCGTGCTTTGGGAAGGCCTGCCGAGAAGCGCACCACGGTATTTGCGCCTACAGTGGAGGAGCTGGCGGAGAAGATTTCCCAGGTGGACTGGAGCAAGGTGAAGGAAGAACGTCCTGATTTTGCTGGACAGAAGTTTGATTTTGTGGTATAATAAATATGCATTTTGCATAGGAACATTCCCGTGCCATCACAGGCAGCAGTCCCTGTGATGGCATTGTTATTCCTGATGTTTCAGGAATTGTGTGTAAGGGAGTGTCTTTTATGTAAGGAAATGTCTACCGATAATTCCGGAGGAAATGCCACAGGCAATTCTTTGGAAAATGTCTATAGACTATTCCTGAAAAATACAGACAGGGAGAGTATATTATGAAAAAGAGATTGATTGGATTGATGCTGGCGGCAGCCATGACGCTGGCGCTGGCAGCCTGCGGGAAGGAGGCCGATACTTCCGGGGCAGACAGCAGCAGAAACGAGGAGACGGATTCTGCCGGGACGGACGGCGGGAGCGGAACGGATGAGGGTAATTCATTCAGCGGCCACGGGGAACTGTCAACCGGCCTGCATCATGTGGAGATTACAGTGAAGGATTACGGTACGATTAAGGTCGAGCTGGACGGAGATGCGGCGCCGATTACGGTGACCAATTTTCTGAAGCTGGCCAGGGACGGCTTTTATGACGGGCTGACCTTCCACCGCATTATATCCGGATTTATGATTCAGGGCGGTGACCCGAAGGGCGACGGTACAGGCGGTTCCGATGAGAACATTAAGGGTGAATTTTCCGATAACGGCGTGGAGAATAACCTGTCCCATACCCGGGGGGCAATCTCCATGGCGCGCTCCCAGCTGATGGACAGCGCCAGTTCACAGTTTTTTATTGTACACCAGGACAGCACCTATCTGGACGGGCAGTACGCATGCTTCGGCTACGTCACGGAGGGGCTGGATGTGGTGGACGCCGTCTGCAGCGCGGAATATAACTTTGTGGACACCAACGGGGGCGTGGCGAAGGAAGATCAGCCTGTGATTGAGAGCATCAAGGTGATAGATTAGCATGTTACTGTTCACGGCTTCGCCGTTCACAGCAACAGGATGGTTGCCTTGGTTGTTCGTGCAAAGTGCGCACGAAAACATCTCGCGGTGGCACCGGGTGAACAGTAACATTAGCGTTTCAGGGCGTCAGGCAGGGAACAGGGAATAATATACAGGTTACGGAGGCTTTGCTATAGGCATATTTCACAAACTTTATCCAAACTTCGCATTTTTGCTGACAATTTCGGATTAAATCTGTTAGAATATGGTTATAACATATAGTGGAGGTGTTTTGTAGTCGGCAAGCATGCGGAAAGTGAGGTTCTAGTGTTTGGAATTGGTGATTATGTGATTTGTGGCAACAAGGGTGTCTGCGAGGTGGAGAATATTACCACTCTGAATATTTCCGGTGTGGACAGGGAGAGGGAATATTATATTCTGAAGCCCCTGTACCTGGCCGGAAGTACGGTATATCTGCCGGTGGATTCCCCGAAAGAGTCCATGCGTAAGGTTCTCAGCCGAGAGGAAGCAGAAAAGCTGATTGAAGCGATTCCGGAGATCCCGCTGCTGGTGATTACGAATGATAAGCTGTCGGAGCAGGCATATAAGGACTGCATCAGGACGAATGACTGTGAAGAACTGGTGAAACTGCTCAAGACCATCTACACCAGAAAGCAGAAGCGGATCAAGGCGGGCAGAAAGGTGACGGCAGTGGATGCGAAGTATTTCCATATGGCGGAGGAGAATCTCTACGGCGAGCTGGCCGTGGCGCTGAATATCAGCCGTAAGGAAGTAGAGAGCTGTATAGTAGGGGCTATTGACGGCAGATAATTTTCGGAAAAGTACTTTACAATTATGGTAAAAAGTATTATGATGTAGAAAACGTTGAAGAGAAGAGTAGCAGACCGAAAGCGCCGCAGAGAGAACCGCCCGGGAATCCGGTGGTGGAAGCGGTTTGGCGCGGGGGCTGTGAAGACCGTCTCGGAGTGGCTTTAATACAGCCCGGCAGCTTCCGTTATCAGCGAATGAAGGTGGCAGCTTTTCAGGGTTTCAAAAGCTGCAACAAGGGTGGAACCGCGTTCAGAGAACTGATACGTCCCTTGCAATAGGAATATTGCAGGGGCTTTTTTGTTGCTTTTCGGGGATGTTCTGAAAGACCCGAAGCGGCGGGAACGGAAGCCGGCTGCCGGCATGGAGCGGATGAGATCAGAAGAATGAAAAGAAAGGAGAACAAGATGGAACAATGGAGAACAAAGCTCAGGGAACTGGGCGACAAATGGTTTGAGGGCGAACTGACGGTGCCCAAGACGGAGCTGTGGCTGGTACTGATATCCTGCTTTCTGATGGGGATTTTGTACGGATTGCGGAAGGCGCCCCTGACCCATGGCGTGATGATTGGCTGCGGTAATGGCTGTGGCAACGGGAACTGTGCCTACTGCGGCCTGGGCGTAAGGAAGAAGGCGTCTGATGAGAAGGCAGGCCAGGAAGAAGCCGCTGAAACGCAGGCACAGGAATGCAGGAGCAGCGCAAAAAAGTGTGACAGAAAGAGACATGGCGGGAAGAGACGCAGGTAAGTTTTGCGGCATTGAGAGTATAGGATGGAAAACAGAAGGAGACGAAAGCGATGAAAATCACATTGAAGGACGGTTCCGTAAAGGAATACGAAAATGCGTTAAGCGCCTACGACATAGCGCTTGACATCAGCGATGGCCTGGCACGGGCGGCGTGCTGCGTGAAAATAGACGGAAAAACGGCAGATCTTCGTACGGTCATCGACCATGACTGCGAACTGAGTATCTGCACGGCCGATGACGAAGAAGGGCTGGCTGCTATCCGCCACACTGCTTCCCATGTGCTGGCGGAGGCGGTAAAGAATCTGTTCCCCGATGCGAAGCTGGCCATCGGGCCCAGTATTGACACGGGATTTTACTATGATTTTGACCATGAGGCTTTCTCCAGGGACGATCTGGATGCTCTGGAAGCGGAGATGAAGAAGATTATCAAAAAGGGAGAGAAGCTGGAGAAGTTCACTCTGCCCAGGGTGGAAGCCATTGCGTTTATGGAAGAGCGCCGGGAGCCCTTCAAGGTGGAGCTGATTCAGGATCTGCCGGAGGATGCGGAGATTTCCTTCTACAGACAGGGGGAATTCGTGGATCTGTGCGCCGGCCCGCACCTGATGAGCACCAAAGGGGTCAAAGCGTTCAAGCTGACCTCTTCCTCCATGGCTTACTGGCGCGGCGATTCCGACAAAGCCAGGCTGCAGCGCATCTACGGCACCGCTTACAATAAAAAAGAGGATTTACAGGCCCATCTGGAGCGGATGGAGGATGCAAAGCGCCGTGACCATAACCGTCTGGGGCGTGAGATGGAACTGTTTACAACGGTGGATGTCATCGGACAGGGTTTGCCTCTCTTTACGCCCAGGGGAACGAAGATGCTCATGAAGCTTCAGAGATGGATCGAGGACCTGGAGGATAAGGAGTGGGGCTATGTCCGCACCAGGACTCCTCTGATGGCAAAATCCGACCTGTATAAAATGTCAGGCCACTGGGATCACTATAAGGAAGGCATGTTTGTGCTGGGGGATGAGGAGAAGGACAAAGAGGTGTACGCGCTCCGGCCCATGACCTGTCCTTTCCAGTATTACGTATATAAAAATACGCAGAAATCCTACCGCGACCTGCCCTACAGGATGAGTGAGACTTCCACCCTGTTCCGAAACGAGGATTCCGGCGAGATGCACGGCCTGACCCGCGTGCGCCAGTTTACGATTACGGAAGGGCATCTTGTGGTCCGCCCGGATCAGATGGTGGAGGAGTTCAAGGGATGCCTTGCCCTGGCGAAGCACTGCCTGACCACTCTGGGCGTGGAGGAGGATGTCACCTATCATCTCTCCAAATGGGATCCGGAAAATCGCGAAAAATATATCGGTGAACCGGAGGTCTGGAACGAGACGGAGCAGCATATCAGGGATGTGCTGATGGAGCTTCAGATTCCCTTCGTGGAGGATGTGGGAGAAGCTGCGTTCTACGGCCCCAAGGTGGATATCAACGCGAAGAATGTGTACGGCAAGGAAGATACCATGATCACCATCCAGTGGGATGCGCTGCTGGCGGAGCAGTTTGACATGTATTATGTGGATCAGAACGGCGACAAGGTGCGCCCCTACATTATCCACAGGACTTCCATGGGCTGCTATGAGAGGACGCTGGCATGGCTGATTGAGAAATACGCAGGCAAGTTCCCGACCTGGCTCTGTCCGGAGCAGGTGAGGGTGCTGCCCATCTCCGAAAAGTACGAGGCATATGCAGCAGAAGTGCTGAAAGCGCTCCGTGCCAGGGATATCGACGCGGAGGCGGATAACCGTTCCGAAAAAATCGGATTTAAGATCCGTGAAGCAAGGCTTGCCCGCGTGCCCTACATGCTGGTCGTGGGGCAGCAGGAGGAAGAACAGGGTCTGGTGTCCGTCAGAAGCCGCTTCGCCGGGGACGAGGGCCAGAAGCCGTTGAATGAATTTATCGAGCAGATCTGTGAGGAGATAGCGACGAAGACAATCAGGAAGGAAGAAGCGCAGGAGGAAGCGAAATAGGAGTCAGTTTCACGGCAATTGTGAATTTTATACCGCATAAGGAATTTCCTGTAATGGTAATTTTTACTGGATTTCCGACAGCTCCTTAAAAATATCCGGAATAGGATTGCCGCGGCTGGGCATACTGATTTTGACAGGAATGCACGGGGAAGCCAAGCCCGGGATGCAGAATCTGTCCGAATCTGCCGGTTTTGCGCCGTTACAGGCAGGTTTGCCAGGTAGTGTGCCCTCAGGGCGCGGGACAGGACGATGATTTTGCAAACGGCGCGGAAGGAGGCAAATATGGCGGATTTAAAATGTGCGGTAGACAATTGTACCTACAATGACCAGCATCTGTGCTGCAAGGGGGACATTTGTGTGGGCGGAGAGCGTGCCTGCAGCTGCGACGATACCTGCTGCGAGAGCTTCAGGCAGCAGCGGGAGGGTATGGATTCCTTTAAAAGCTCCGTTTCCCACCCCAGCAGAACCATCAGCATTGACTGTGAAGCGGTGAAATGTGTCTACAATTCCAATTACAAATGTCACGCTGAACACGTGGACATCAAAGGCTGCGGCGCCTGCGACTGCCAGGGAACGGCCTGCTCTACCTTTAAAGAAAAATAGAAAAAGTAAAAATGCGCGGAAAATACCCTTCAAATGCTTTCGGGATTTGAAGGGTATTTTTATGGTCAAATACCCCGTCTCAGATCTAACACCCATTTATAGTTTCATTCCCACGTATCCTGCTGATGCCGTAAAATCGTACCGAAAATAAATCATGGGATTGACATACAGAGAAAACTGTAGTATGATAAATTCGTCGATACGAATCTGTGAAGAGTGCACATCGCATATTCAGGCAGTTTCTGCCGGATTTTTCACACACGCTGGCAGGAACTCCATAGTATTCATGCATGTTCCAGGTCAGCTTATTTTCAGAAAGAGAGGACATGGCATGAAGAGGAAAATGCGCTATTACACAAGAAAGCAGCGGTTATTCCGTTTGCAGTTACCCTGGTTTTCCAGCAATCGAAAGATAAAGGACAGGCTTTTCTGCTACATTTTTGAGCAGGACAGGAAAGCGCTGCTGCAGCTCTATAACGCTCTGAACAATACAGATTATCAGGATGAGCAGGCGCTGCAGATTGTCACTCTGGATAATGTGGTTTATATGTCCATGAATAATGATGTGGCATTTCTGCTGATTGGGACATTGAACCTGTATGAGCATCAGAGTACCATCTGTCCTAATATGCCGCTGCGCTTTCTGCTCTATCTGGCGGCAGAGTATGAAGTGCTGGTAAGTAAGATGGGAGCGAATATCTACGGACATGAGCTGGTAAAGCTTCCGGCGCCGGAGTGTGTCGTACTGTATAACGGGGATGAAGAAATAGCGGAGGAACAATATCTGCGGTTGACAGATGCTTTCTCGGATGAGGAAGGCAGAAAGCATCATTCCTGTCTGGAGCTGACGGTGCGTGTGCTGAACATCAATTATGGGCATAACAGGCAGTTGATGGAGCGGTGCGGACGTCTGGGAGAGTACGCGCATTTTGTCGCAAAGATAAAGGAATTTCAAAAGGCCGGGCAGTATACAGACGAAGCTGTCGACAATGCAATGGTGTATTGTATGGAACATGGAATCATGGAGGATATTTTAACGCCGTTTTGGGCGGAGGTGAAGAAAATGTTATTGACGGAGTATAACGAGAGGAAATATATGCGGATGTTCCGTAAGGCGGCGAGGGAGGAAGGTCTTCAGGAGGGCCGTCAGGAGGGTCTTGAACAGGGCCGTCAAGAGGGTCTTGAGCAGGGCCATCGGGAGGGTCTTGAGCAGGGCCATCGGGAGGGTCTTGAGCAGGGCATTCGCGAAGGACAGTGCCTTCTGATTAAAGCAATGCTTCAGAACGGTGTATCTGTAGAGAAAATATCGGAACAGACGGGCTTATCCCGAAAGGAAGTCATAAAAGCCGGAAAGGATGTATCAAAGCGATCAAGTAGGCATAAGAAATAATTATATTAAATATAAAATATATTGATTTTACTTATGAAATATAATATAGTATAATAAGACCGCAAAGCAAAAAACAATACCTGCTGTCAAGGGGCAGGGAATGGAGGAAAAATGGTTAAGGCAATCGTAGGAGCCAACTGGGGTGATGAGGGAAAAGGCAAGATCACCGACATGATGGCACAGGATGCGGACATTGTTGTGCGGTTTCAGGGCGGTGCCAACGCGGGACATACAATCGTGAATGAATACGGAAAATTTGCGCTGCATGCGCTTCCGTCCGGTGTGTTCAGCGGACACATCACCAACATCATAGGAAATGGCGTGGCATTAAATATACCGCTGCTGTTTGGCGAAGTGCAGTCGATTATTGACCGGAATGTACCGGCGCCGAAGCTGCTGGTGTCCGAGCGTGCACAGATTGTCATGCCCTATCATATTTTATTTGATCAGTATGAGGAGGAAAGGCTGGGAGGTAAGTCCTTCGGCTCCACAAAGTCGGGAATCGCTCCTTTCTATTCCGATAAATACGCCAAAATCGGTTTCCAGGTAAGCGAGCTGTTCGACGAGGAACTGCTGGCGGAGAAGACGGAACGTATCTGCGAGATGAAGAATGTTCTTCTGGAGCATCTTTACCACAAGCCGCTGATCGATCCGAAGGAACTGCTGGCCACGCTGCATGAATACAGGGATATGGTGGCGCCTTACGTCTGTGATGTGTCTTCTTTTCTGGATAAGGCTTTGAAAGAAGGAAAGACAGTATTGCTGGAGGGACAGCTGGGCACGCTGAAGGATCCGGATCACGGCATTTACCCCATGGTGACTTCCTCTTCCACACTGGCTGCCTTCGGCGCCATTGGGGCAGGCCTGCCGCCTTACGAAATCAAACAGATTGTAACCGTCTGCAAGGCATATTCCTCGGCTGTGGGAGCGGGCGCGTTTGTCTCCGAGCTTTTTGGGGAGGAAGCGGAAGAACTGCGCCATCGCGGCGGAGACGGCGGAGAGTACGGCGCCACTACCGGGCGCCCCAGACGCGTGGGCTGGTTTGACTGTGTGGCGTCCAGGTACGGCTGCCGTCTGCAGGGAGCGACGGACGTGGCGTTTACGGTGTTGGATGTACTGGGATATCTGGATGAGATTCCCGTCTGTGTGGGCTATGAAATCGACGGCGAAGTGACCGATGATTTCCCTGTGACTCACAGGCTGGAGAAAGCAAAGCCCGTTCTGGAGAAGCTTCCCGGATGGAAATGCGATATCCGCGGCATTCGCAGATATGAAGAGCTGCCGGAAAACTGCAGGCGCTACATTGAGTTTATCGAGGAGCGGATCGGCTACCCCATCACCATGGTCAGCAACGGTCCCGGCAGAGAGGACATTATCTACAGGGAGTCTTCTTTCAAAGCGTGAGACATGGTTGGAAATCTGGAATATTTTAAAGTATTTTACTATACCGCAAAGCTGGGAAGTGTCACCGGCGCCGCAAACGAGCTCTCCATATCCCAGCCTGCGGTGAGCCAGTCCCTGAAGGCTCTGGAGCGGAGCCTGGGCACCTCTCTTTTTCAGAGGGCATCCAAAGGAGTCCGGCTCACCCGGGAGGGGCAGCTTCTCTATTCCTATGTGGAAAAAGGCTATGAGGAAATCGAACAGGGCGTGGAGAAGGTGAAACAGATGCTGAACCTGGAGCTGGGGGAAGTGCATATCGGCGCCAGTGACATGACGCTGCGGTTTTATCTGCTTCCTTTCCTGGAGAAATTCCATGAGCAGCACCCGAATATTAAAGTCAGCGTGGCCAACGCGCCGACACCGGAGACTCTGCGGCTGCTGCGCGGGGGGAAAATCGATTTCGGCGTGGTCAGCACTCCCTTTGAGCAGGGGGAAGAATTCAGCGTGGAGCAGGTTCGGGAGATTGAGGACGTTTTTGTGGCCGGCAGACGTTTCACATCTTATAAAAACAGAATGATGGATCTGCAGGATCTGGAAGGGCTACCCATGATCTTCCTGGAGGGCAATACCAGTACCAGGACGTACATGAATACCTATCTGTCTGCCAACGGCGTGGAGCTGCAGCCGGAGTTCGAGCTTTCCACCAGCGATATGATTGTGCAGTTTGCGCTGCGGAATCTGGGGATAGGCTGCGTGGTGCGGGATTTTGCGGCGGAAGCTCTGGAGTCCGGGCGTCTCTTTGAACTTCGTTTTAACAAAATGATCCCGAAGAGGCAGATCTGTGTGGTGACCGGTCGAAAAATGCCAGTTTCCGTTGCGGCGGGAAAGCTTTTGGAGATTATGGAATCGGTGTGAGCGGAAGCTCCGGGCGTATAAAGATTCGTTCGGAGCTCTTTTTTTGGTTGATTGCCAAAGTAAACTCCACTTTGCCATAGTAAAAGCAACCCCTAAG
>CANDMH010000134.1 GCA_947385785.1 uncultured Lachnospiraceae bacterium | reverse complement strand
GTTCTGCCCTTTGATTTTAGTAGGTTTTGAGTGTCCATAATATGGATTTCAGGATGTATAAAAAGAGTAAAAGAGTTGTATTGGCATTGGTGTGTGCGGTGGCTACGATGGCAAGCATGATTCCTGTAAATGCGGCAGGAAATACAATAAGAAGAGCGAATCATGTGCATGTCTATGTGCCTGAAGGATCAGGAAGCATGATTGGTAAACCAGTAGGTCAGGATTCAGATTACCACAAGGCATCCTATCGTGTAAAAATGAAATGCCAGACTACAGGCTGTAATGAGTCTTATACCATAGTTGAGGATAGGATAGAATCTCATTCATGGTCTGACGCTGACGATTTAGGGCATAAGGGAAAGGATGAGCATGCATTTAGGCTCACATGTGGTGAATGCAGCGGTAGTAAAGAAGTTCGAATCCTGTGTGAGTATAATAGTACTGGATGGCATAATACTCCTTGGTAAAATGAAGATGTTTTGAAGGCTGTTTTACATATCCGGTTTGGATATTTCCAAGCCGGATGCTTGTGTTTCAAAGAAAATAATCGTGCTTAAGAGGTATGGTATCATGAAAAAACGGAGATATTTATGCCGTTCATCTCTCCTTTTCCTGACTGCGGTGCTGTTCCTCTCAGCCTGCGGTAAGGCAGAGCGGCAGCGGGGGATTGAAGGTTATATCTATGAGGCGGAGCTGCTTTCCGGCACGGAGGACTGGGGAAGCAATTTTAAAAGCAACGGTACCTGGCTGTACTATATAGGTTATGGCTCTGCCTTGTACAGGATACCGTTGGGGGAGGATGGCAAACCGGAGAGGGAAAACCCTGCGGGCGCCAGGTTTTCGGCAGACGATGGGATTCTGGACTATACGATAAGCGCGGACGGAGAGATATACTGTTTTTATGCTGATACCGGCGGGCATGATACCGGCAGTTTGGAGCTGTCTGGAGGCAGGCTGTCCAAATACCTGGAGGATGGGGAAGAGGTCTACCGGTTGTCTCTGGACGGAAGAAAAGCCGTCTATGCCTCTCTGCCTGCCGCTCCCGGCTTCCTTGCGGCAGGCAGGGAAGGGCGGATTTTTCTGCTGAGCGGAGATGAAATTCTGGTGGTAGATGAAACGGGGGCTGTTGTCGGTGGGGCTGACATCAGTGCGGTCCGGCCAGGAGAAGGATATTCCGGAACAGAGAAGCTTCTGGAGGGGGAAGACGGCAGAGTTTACTATATGACGGAAAATGAAGGACGGCGAACCGCTTATGCACTGTTGGAAGAGGAAAATAGTTGTCGTCTGCAGGCAATGTCAGGAGGAGGCTGGGAGGAAAAGAGCTCCCTTGCCGGCAGGTTTTACGGTTCGCACCATGGTATTTTGTATTGCGGGCCGGATGGCATTTTACAGTGCTGCGGCGGTGAGGGAGAATGGAAGGATATGCTCCGCTGGAGCGACAGCAATCTGTGGCAGAATGCCCAGGAGGTGATATGGATATCGGAAGAACGGGTGCTGGCGGGTTTTACGGTACTTCGGGACGGAGATGTGTCACATGAGTACTATCTTTTGAACAGGAGAAAGGCAGAAGAACTGCCGGAGAAAGAAGAACTGGTACTGGCATGCACAGGGGTATGCGGCAACGACCTGGAGGATGCGGTTATCCGGTTTAACCGTGACAGTGACAGGTATCATATTACCATAGAGGTATATGATGGAGAGGATGCCATTACGAAGCTGGACACAAGGTTGGTTTCCTCTGATCCGCCGGATTTGCTGGAGCTTTCGGAACTGGATGTGGTGAAGTATGGAGAAAAACAGGTGTTGGCGGATTTGAATGAATATCTGAAGAAAAGCGGTTTGTTGAAGCGGGAGGATTTTCTGGAGGGGATTCTGGAGGGATATACCGTGAACGGGCGGCTGACGGGGATTCCTTCCGGTTTTATGTGTTTTACGTTGCTTGGTCGTCCGGAGGAGACAGGGGAGAAGGCGGGCTGGACACTGGAGGACATGATGGCTCTGACGGAGGCATATCCCGGGCGGAAGCTGAACGGTTTCAGCTTTTATTTTAACCTTGAATGGCTTTGCGGGGATTACGTTATGGACAAATTTGTAAACCTGGAGAGCGGGGAGTGTAAATTTGATTCAGATGAGTTCCGCAGCCTGGTACAATGGCTGGCAGAGCATTCAGGAAGCGGCAGGGGATATTATGATGAAGAAGAGGTGGAGGATCCGCTGATTAGATTGGAGCGTATATTTGAGTTTATCGACTATCTGCGGTATGTTTCGCGTTCGGACGAGAAAACGGCAATGATTGGGTTCCCTTCTCATGATGGCCGACCATTATATCAGGCAGGGCCTGTGAATGCGGTGGGCATCACGGAAAAGTCCGGATACAGGGATGGAGCATGGCAATTTATTGAATTTTTTCTATCTCAGGAGGTGGAACGGACATGGCAGCTTTCCGGGTATTTTCCCAGCCGCAGGGATTTGGTAGAGAAGATGCTGGAGGAAGCCGTGACACCCGGGTATTGGTATGAGTATGACTGTGCCGCACCGGAAGAGGTGCAGGGAGTGGAGGAGATGATAGCCCACACGGATTTTTCACTGCGAGACGGGGTGCGGGAAGATATCATCGGCATCATTGCCGAGGAGACGGAAAGTTATTTTAACGGGGATAAATCCCTGGAAGAGGTGACTAAAGTCATACAGAACAGAGTGAGCACGCTGGTGCAGGAGGGGCAGGGGATGTAAGGATATCGGAGATGATACGTTTCTCCTGGCAAATGTTTAGACCGTGCGTATAAAATACCGGGCAGGGTGAAGGTTCAGGTTATAGCAGCAGTACTCGGGAGGGTTATTGAAGTGAAAAAAGCGACAGTTTGTAAATGGATTATCCTTACGGCAATTATGCTCGTCCTCTCCGCCTGCGGCAAAGAGGAGCGGCAGCAGCGGGGGATTGGCGGCTATATCTACGAGTCGGAGCTGCTCTCCGGAATGGAAGGAGAGGGAAACAACTTTAAAGCCGGCGGCGGATGGCTGTATTATATGGATTACGATTTTTATTTACATAGAATGCCCATAGAGGACGGCACTCCCCGGTGGGCGAAAAGCGCCAGGGTACAGGGACTGGACAGGGTTCAGGATTACACCCTGGACGCGGATGGCGGATTATACTGTTTTTATGCGGATATGGGGTGGGGAGACGGTAAAATAGAGCTGGAAGGCGGCACTGTGGCGAAGTATGACGCGGAGGGCAGGGAGGTTTACAGCTATTCTCTGGAAGGCAGGAAGGACACCTGTTCCAGTCTCTCTTCCACGCCCGGCTTCCTGGCGGTAGGCGGGGAGAGGGTATTCCTGAGGAGCGGGGACGCAATTCTTGTAATAGGCGATGGCGGAAAGCTTCTGTGCGAGGCCGACATCAGCACGATTCGTCCTGACGATGATTATTCCGGGGAGGAAAGGCTGCTGGAAGGAGCGGACGGCAGGGTATACTATCTGTCGCAGGTGACAGGGCGGCGCATTATTTATGAGCTTGTGGAAGAAGGCGGAGTCTGCCGTCCGCAGGCAATGAATATGAAAGGACTGGAAGGGAAAGACCTGACAGGCGGTTATTTTTACGGTTCTTCCCTGGGGTTTCTGTACGGCGGGGTGGATGGCATCCTGTATCGTTACGATGCCCGGGAAGGAGTCTGGCAGGCGCTGCTGCGGTGGGGTGACAGCAATCTGTGGCAGGATGCCGTGGAACTGGCCTGGATTTCTGAGGATAATCTGCTTGCGTTCTTCAGCATCTATGAGGGAGGCGCTGCCAATACGGAGGTTTACCTGCTGGACAGAAAAGCTTCGGAGACGATTCCCGGGAAAGAGGAATTATCCATGGCCTGCTGGGACATGTATTCCAATGAGCTGGAGAACGCGGTGATACGGTTTAACCGTGCCAGTGACAGGTATCATATCACCATGGAACTGTACGAAGGCGAGGAGGGGAAGGTAAGGCTGGATGCGGATATGGTCTCTTCCGATGCGCCGGATTTACTGGATCTGTCCAATCTGGATGTGGCAAAATACGGCGGGAAACAGGCCCTGGAGGACTTATCCGTATATCTGGACGAAAGCACAAAACTGAACCGGGGGGATTTCCTGGAGGGGATTCTGGAAGCCTATACCGTTGGCGGGCGGCTGACGGGGATTCCTTCGGGATTTACATGTCTTACGATGCTGGGACATACCTCTGAGGTGGGTTCGCAGGCCGGATGGACTTTGGAGGACATATGGGAGCTGACGGAAAAGTATCCGGGCAGAAAGTTGAACGGACGCAGTTTTCACAGCAATATGGATAATATCTGCGGAGATTATATCGTAAATACGTTTATTGACTGGGAAAAAGGGGAGTGTAATTTTGAATCGCAGGAATTCCGCGATCTGGTGCAATGGCTGGGAGACCATTCCGGGATACTGACAGGCTTCTATGGCGTCGCAGAGGTGGAGAATCCGCTGACGGATACAGCAGTTATAATGAAAATATACGACTTTCTTTCTTATGTCTCCCGTTCCGGGGAAAATGTGACATCAATGGGCTATCCCTCTGCGGATGGCAGCGCTCTGTACCATGCGCAGAGTGTAAACGCGGTGGGCATCCCGGCGAAATCCGGGAATCAGGAAGGGGCATGGGAGTTTATTGAATACTTCCTGTACGAGGAGGCGGAACGCACATGGGAGTCTGCTTATTGCTTTCCCAGCCGCAGTGATTTGCTGGAAAAGATGCTGGAAGATGCCGTGACACCTGAATACTGGATGATTGACGGGAAAGTCAGGACGGACAGCGAAGGCAACCCGGAGGAGAAATGGAAATGGAGCGGAAGCTACTGGAACATGGACGGGGAGCTTGTAGAATATCAGTATACGGCTGCCACCCGTGAGGAAGCAGACGCTTTGAGGGAGATGATAGCCCACACGGATTTTTCACTGCGAGACGGGGTACGGGAAGATATCATCGGCATCATTGCCGAGGAGGCGGAAAGTTATTTTAACGGGGATAAATCCCTGAAAGAGGTGACTAAAGTCATACAGAACAGAGTGAGCACGCTGGTGCAGGAGGGGGTGTAGTGATATATCCAGTTTGGGCTTTTGACCCGGGCTGGATGTTTTTGCGTTCATGGGGACAATTTTACAGAAAACAGTTGTTTCCTGTTCCGGTACATGATAGTATGGAGATAATATGGAGATGCCTGCAAAAACTGCCGCAGGTTTACAGCAGTTTTTTATGCTTCCAGGCTTTTGGCGGATTCCGGAACGGCGGGGCCGGCGTACCGCGGGAGAAGGAGCATGTAACCGTCCGGAAGCCGGGGGCTTGTGGACGGCGGAGGATAATTTTGCACGGAATGTGCGGGAATGAGGTTGGTTATGGATATTGTGGAAAATCAGGAGAAGCTGGAGGAGTACAGGGAGCGTGCCAGGCAGCTGGTGGCTCAGATGACTCTGGAGGAGAAGGTGGAGCAGACGGTGAACCAGGCCCCGGCGGTGGAGAGGCTTGGCATCAGGGCCTATAACTGGTGGAACGAGGCGCTTCACGGCGTGGCCCGGGCGGGAGTGGCTACCGTATTTCCCCAGGCTATCGGGCTTGCGGCCACCTTCGACGAGGAATTGCTGGAGCAGGTGGGGGACGCCGTGTCCACGGAGGGCCGCGCGAAGTTCAATATGCAGCAGGCGGAGGGCGACACGGGGCTTTACAAGGGCCTGACTTTCTGGTCCCCCAATATCAATATTTTCCGGGATCCCAGGTGGGGCAGGGGGCATGAGACCTTCGGTGAGGATCCGTATCTCACCTCCCGGATGGGCATCGGCTATATCAAAGGGCTCCAGGGACATGACGGGAAATTCCTGAAAGCGGCCGCCTGTGTGAAGCATATCGCCGTCCACAGCGGCCCGGAGGGAATCCGTCACAGCTTCAACGCGGTGGTGGGGAAGCAGGATTTGTACGAGACTTATCTTGCCGCCTTCAAGGCCTGTGTCCAGGAGGGGCATGTGGAAGCCGTGATGGGCGCCTATAACTGCATCAACGGCGTGCCCTGCTGCGGAAACTATGAGCTTCTGGAAGAGATTCTGCGGGGAGAATTCGGATTCCGGGGGCATGTGGTCAGCGACTGCGGCGCCATCATGGATTTCCATGCGGGACATCACATCACGGATACGCCCATGGAGTCGGCGGCCATGGCCATGAACAACGGGTGTGATTTAAACTGCGGCAATATGTTCCTTTACCTGAAGCAGGCGGTGCGGGAAGGGCTGGTGGATGAGAAGCGCCTGGACGAGGCTCTGGTGAATCTGTTTACCGCCCGGATGAAGCTGGGGGTGCTGGATAAAAAAGAGGAAAATCCCTACGATGAGATTCCCTACAGCGTGGTGGACAGCGAACCCATGCGGAAGCTGAACCGGGATGCGGCGGCCAGGAGCGTGGTGCTGCTGAAAAATGAGAACGGCATACTGCCTCTGAATAAGGATTCCATCAAAACCATCGGCGTCATCGGCCCCAATGCTAACAACCGGAAGGCTTTGGTGGGAAATTATGAGGGGACGGCTTCCAGATACTGGACCATATCCGAGGGAATTCAGGAGTATGTAGGAAATGACGTTCGTGTCATGTTTTCCGAGGGCTGCCATCTGTATCATGATAAGGTGGAAGGGCTGGCGGAGAAGCATGACCGCCTGGCGGAGGTAAAGGGCGTCTGCCGCTGCAGCGACGTGGTTGTGGTGTGCATGGGACTGGATGCCAGCCTGGAAGGGGAACAGGGCGATGCCAACAACGAGTACGGCAGCGGCGACAAACCGGATCTGAACCTTCCCGGTCTGCAGGAGGAGATTCTGGAGACGGTTTATGCGAGCGGCAAACCGACCATTCTTGTACTGCTGTCCGGAAGCGCACTGGCGGTGAACTGGGCGGACGAGCATGTTCCGGCGATTCTGCAGGGGTGGTATCCCGGTGCGGAAGGAGGAAAGGCCATCGCGGAGATTCTGTTCGGTGAGAGATGTCCGGAAGGGAAGCTGCCGGTGACCTTCTATCGTTCCTGTGAGGAACTGCCTGATTTTACGGATTACAGCATGAAGGGAAGGACCTACCGCTATATGACAGGGGAGGCGCTGTATCCTTTCGGGTATGGCTTATCCTATACAGGCTTCGCCTATGGAAAAGCGGAAGCGGATTCGGAGCAGGTGACGGAAGGCGGCGTTACGATACGTGTTTCCGTGAAAAATACCGGTTCCATGGCGGGAAGGGAGACCGTTCAGGCCTATGTGAAGATTGAGCGGGAAGGCACGCCAAACGCCCAGCTGAAGGGCATCTGCAAGCTGCATCTGGCGTCGGGGGAGAAGAAGGAGGCTGTGATTCATCTTCCGGCGGAGGCCTTTGGGCTGTATGATGAGGACGGAAAGCTGCGGATTGGAGAAGGCAGAGCCACTGTGTTTATCGGCGGACAGGCGCCGGACGCAAGGAGTGAGAAGCTGACCGGGCAGAAGGTGCAGAAGCTGGTGTTTTCCGTTTCGTAGATAAATAAGGAAGAAACCGCTTCGCGACCTCTGTAATCCAGGAGAAGCTACAGAAACCGTTTCGCGCCCCCTGTAATCCAGGAGAAGTCACAGGAACTGCTTCGCGGACCTCTGCAAGCGAAAGAAAGTGAAAGCTGTAAAAATAATGAAAGGGAAATAAGCCATGCCGCCTGTCAGTATCTTGATGAAGCCCGCTTCCGGGCTGTGCAACATGCGGTGTAAATACTGCTTTTATGCCGATGAAATGGAGAACCGGAGCCGGGCTTCCTATGGAATCATGAGTCGGGAAACTCTGGAAAATGTAATATACAGACTCCTGGATTTCGCGGAGGGGGAATGTACCATCGCTTTTCAGGGAGGGGAGCCTACGCTGGCCGGGCTTGATTTTTTCAGGGAATGCCTGAATCTGGAGAAAAAATATAATCGAAAAAACGTCAGGATATACCATGCCCTGCAGACCAACGGCTTTGTGCTGGACGAGCGTTGGTGCAACTTTTTTGCTGAAAATCATTTCCTGATGGGCCTGTCCGTGGACGGTATCAAGGCGACTCATGACGCATTCCGGCGGGACGCGGAGGGGAAGGAAACTTACTTTCATACGCTGCGGGCCGCGGAGCTGCTGAAAAAGGCGGGCGCCGAATTCAATGTGCTGACAGTGGTGAACGGGAAGACCGCATCGAAGGCAGGCAGAATTTACGAGAATTACAGGAAGCTGGGCTTTTCCTGGCAGCAGTACATAGCATGTCTGGACCCGGTCCGGGAGAAGCGGGGGGAGCGGGAGTACTCTCTGACGCCCGGGGCTTACGGGCAGTTTCTGATTGATTTGTTTGAGCTGTGGTATCTGGATCTGCAAAAGGGGCAGCAGCCCTATATCAGGCAGTTCGAGAACTATGTGGGAATTTTGATGGGACGTATGCCGGAGTCCTGTGAGCAGAGGGGCGTATGCAGCTTTCAGAGTGTAGTGGAGGCGGACGGCAGCGTGTATCCCTGCGATTTCTACTGTATGGACGAATACCGGGTGGGCAATCTGAATGAGGACAGCTTTGAAGTGATGAGGCAGCGCCTGATGGAAACCGGATTTCTGCAGGCTTCCGCCGAACATGCCGGGCAGTGCGGGCAATGTCCGTATTATACAGTCTGCCGGGGAGGATGCCGCAGGCACAGGGAGCAGCCGGAAAAGGGGCTGGGCCTGAACTATTTCTGCGAGTCCTATCGGATGTTTTTTGACGCCTGCCTGCCGCGGCTTCAGGAAATTGCGGCGGCCTGTATGAGGGGGTCAGTGTGACGATTCCCTGATAAGGGAGTTATAGACAGGCCGGAACCAAAATTTTGCCTCTTTGCGCAGGATTTCGATGTTATACTCATGAACGAAAACAATTGCCAGTCGAAAGGTATAACCAGTGAGCGCTTCTCTAATGCTGGTGTAGTAAGCGGCAATAAATGCGTCCGCGAGTATAAGTACCTGAAGCGAGAAATAAGTGAGCTGAACAGTGCAACGAGTTAGTTTGATGAAACCCAAATGACGAAATGACGGGCACAAATTGACATAGATTTCCAATTGTGTTATAGTTATTTTGGAAAATCTGACGAAATCTCTGCGCACTGCCGGGGCAGGTTCCGATGTAGTGCGCAGGACGGCAAAAGGTTTGGTTTCGACGGCGGGAATTATGAAAAACAGGAGGTAAGGATCATGGGTTTTTTAACAGGAAAGACGGCAATCATCACAGGAGCAGGACGGGCAGTTTTAAGTGACGGGCGCTGTGGCTCTATCGGTTACGGCATTGCAACCGCTTATGCAAAAGAAGGCGCGAACATTGTGATTACCGGGCGCAATGTGAAGAAGCTGGAGGACGCGAAGGAAGAGCTGGAGCGTCTGTATGGCATACAGGTGCTGACGGTGGCCGCTGACGTTAATGCGCACGCCGACAATCAGGCTGTAGTAGGGGAAGTGGTAAAGCAGACCATGGAGAAATTCGGAAGGATTGACGTACTGATCAATAATGCGCAGGCATCCGCTTCCGGTGTGACACTGGCTGACCATACCACAGATCAGTTTGATCTGGCTCTGTATTCCGGCCTGTATGCGACTTTCTATTATATGCAGGCATGCTATCCTCATCTGGTAGAGACAAAGGGAACCGTTATCAACTTTGCGTCGGGAGCAGGCTTGTTCGGCAATTATGGACAGTGTGCTTATGCGGCGGCCAAGGAGGGGATCCGGGGCCTGACGCGTGTAGCAGCCACCGAGTGGGCAAAGGACGGCGTGAATGTGAATATTATCTGTCCCCTGGCGTGGACGGCGCAGCTTGAGAACTTTGAGAAGGCTTATCCGGATGCGTTTAAGGCAAATGTGAAGATGCCGCCCGCAGGACATTACGGCGATGCAGAGCTTGAAATCGGACGCGTATGCGTACAGCTTGCTTCCCCTGA
>CANDMH010000133.1 GCA_947385785.1 uncultured Lachnospiraceae bacterium | reverse complement strand
GGAACAGAAGGAAATCCAGGAGGGACTGATCAAGGCCTGCAATGTCATTGACCTGATTATTGAGATTCTCCGGGGCTCCAGAGACAGAAACATGGCGAAGGCATGTCTGGTAGAAGGCAGGACCACAGGCATTCAGTTCAAAAATAAAGAATCCCGAATCATGGCGGCCCAGCTTTCTTTTACAGAGAAACAGGCCGATGCCATTCTGAATATGCGTCTTTATAAACTGATCGGTCTGGAGATCGATGCCCTGATCAAAGAACATGAGAACACCATGGCGAATATTTACCGCTATGAGGATATCCTGGACCGGCGTGATTCCATGGCACAGGTCATCATCAATGAACTGGACGGTTTTAAGAAAGCCTATGCCAGGAAGCGCAGGACCGTCATCGAAAACGTGGAGGAAGCCGTCTATAAGGAGAAGGAGCCGGAAGAGACGGAGCTGATTTTCCTGATGGACCGTTTCGGCTATGCCAGAACCATTGACCTGTCCACCTATGAACGGAATAAAGAAACTGCCGATGCGGAGAACCGTTTTGTCTTTCCCTGTAAAAATACCGGCAGGGTGTGCCTGTTTACTTCCGCAGGACAGCTCCATACAATCAAGGTTATGGATCTGCCTTACGGTAAATTCCGTGATAAGGGTGTCCCAATAGACAATATCAGCAATTTCAATTCGGAAAAAGAAGATATCGTATATATCACCAGCCAGACAGAGCTGAATCTGCGCCAGGTGGTCTTTGTCACTGCCCAGGCCATGGTGAAGCTGGTAAGCGGCGGGGAATTTGACGTGTCAAAGCGCACGGTTGCCGCGACGAAGCTGGGGGAAGGAGATACGGTGGTGAGCGTCATGCCCATACTGGAGCAGAGCGGTATTGTCCTTCAGACCAGAGAGGGCTTCTTCCTGAAATTTGATCTGTCGGAAATTCCGGAGAAGAAGAAAGCGGCAGTGGGCGTACGCGCCATGAAGCTGGGCGCAAAGGATGCCGTGGAAAATGTATATTACGTAAAGAATACGGTGGAAAGCGTGATTGAATACAAAGGGAAAAATCTCGTTTTAAACAATTTAAAATCCGGAAAACGGGACGGAAAGGGAACCAGGATCAGAGTATAGGGAAGTATCTGCAAATTCCTGAAAATACGAATCCATTATGGATAGCAGGCGTCCTACGAAAAGCCTGCGGAAAGCGGAGCCAATATGAGAGTGATTGCAGGAACTGCCCGAAGCCTTCCGCTGAAGGCGCCTCAGGGGCTGGAGGTACGGCCTACCACAGATAAAATCAAAGAGACACTTTTCAATATGCTGCATTGGGATCTTCCGGGCAGCATATTTGTCGACCTGTTCAGCGGCAGCGGGGCGATTGGAATCGAGGCACTGAGCAGAGGCGCCGCAAAGGCTTATTTTGCGGACAATTCGCCCAGGGCCATCTCCTGTATCCAGCAGAATCTGGAATTTACAAGGATGGAAGAACGTGCTGTAGTATACAGGCAGGATGCCTGCTCCGCCCTGGACAGCATCCGCCTTGCGTGCCGTGGGGAAACCGTGGATTTTATTTTCATGGATCCGCCTTATGACTGCGGACATGAGAGGGATGTTCTTGCCGTCCTTGGAAGCATGCCCTATGTGACGGAAGATACGATTATCATCGCGGAAGCCTCCCTGCGGACAGATTTTGACTATGCGGAAGCGTTGGGCTTTGCCATAACCAAAGAAAAGCGGTACAAAACCAATAAACATATTTTTTTGAAAAAGAGGATTCCGGTATGAAACGAGCAGTTTACCCTGGAAGCTTTGACCCTGTGACCTACGGACATCTCGATGTAATCAAACGGGCCTCGGAGATGTTTGACGTGCTGGTGGTCAGCGTCCTGAATAATAAAATGAAGAGCCCGTTGTTTTCCGTAGAAGAACGTGTTAAGATATTGAAGGAAGCTACAAAAGATATTCCAAATGTGGAGGTAGACAGCTTCACCGGTCTTCTGATCAATTATGCGGCCCAAAAGCAGATACATGTGGCGGTCAGAGGACTGCGGGCAATCACGGATTTCGAGTATGAGCTGCAGATTGCCCAGACCAACAGGAAGCTGTCACAGGGGGCGCTGGATACGGTATTTCTCACCACCAGCCTGGAATACGCTTATCTCAGTTCCTCCAGTGTAAAGGAAATCGCCAGCTTCGGCGGGGATATCAGCGAATGTGTCCCGGATTTTGTAGCGGCATTGATGAAAGAAAAGTTTCGGAATAGGAGTGGGGTTTTATGAGCAGCAGAATAGAACAGTTAATCGATGAATTGGAAGAGTATATAGAGAACTGTAAACCAAAATTCATGTCCAGCTCGGAAATTATTGTGAATAAGGATGAGATTGACGAACTGATCCGGGAACTGCGCATGAAGACTCCCGATGAAATCAGAAGGTATCAGAAAATCATCAACAACAAGGACGCGATTCTGAATGACGCGAGAACCAAGGCCCAGGCACTGATCGACGAGGCCACCGTACATACCAATGAGCTGGTCAGCGAGCATGAGATTATGCAGCAGGCTTACTCACAGGCCAACGGCATTGTGACCACGGCTGCCAGACAGGCGCAGGAGATACTGGACAAAGCCACCATGGAGGCCAATGAGCTGCGGATGCAGGCATCCCGCTATACGGAGGAGCGTCTGGCCGAACTGGAATCCATTGTATTGGGGGTACTGCAGTCCTCCAGCACCACTTACGAATCCCTGCTGGGTTCCCTGGGACAGTACCGCGATATCATCCAGTCCAATATCAGGGCGCTGCACCCTGTGGAGGAGGATCTGGAAACCCTGCATCTGGACGATGACCAGGACGAATCCGAGCAGTCGGAGGAAGCATAGCGCTGCCGCACTATGGAGACGGAGAGCCGCAGATCAGATGTCTGCACTCACATCAGTTATTCAATTCCTGAAGAACCGGATGAGCTGTGAGGAAACAGGGCAAAAGCATATGACGGGAAAGGATGTTTTATGCGCAAAATAATATATGCTTTTATTGCAGTGGCACTGATACTGTCCGGCCTGTTTATGCCCCAAAAGCTTCTGGCGGCTCCGCGCCTGCAGGAAACCGGCGAAAAAACGGTTATCGTGATAGATCCCGGGCACGGAGGGGAAAACAGAGGGACCATTGAAAATAACCACGAGGAAAAGTATATGACCATGACTACGGCACTGGCCATGTACGATGAGCTGCAGCTTTATGACGACGTGGAAGTATACCTGACACATACCGATGATGTGGATATGTCATTGAAGGAAAGGGCCGCTTTTGCCCGGTCGGTGGATGCGGATTTCCTGTTCAGCATACATTATAACGCTTCGGAGAATCATGAGCTTTTCGGTTCCGAAGTATGGGTTTCCTCTGTTTCTCCCTACAACGGTTACGGCTATCAGTTTGGATATGAATTCCTTTCGGACATGAGGGAGCAGGGCTTGCTGGTGCGGGGCATCAAGACGCGCCTGGGGAGTAAGGGAGCCGATTATTACGGCATTATCCGGGAGTCCGTGTCTCTGGACATTCCGGCTGTCATTATAGAACATTGCCATGTGGATGAAGAGCGTGATGCCGCGTACTGTGCGGATGAGGAAGCGCTGAAAGGATTCGGCAGGACGGATGCCGCCGCAGTGGCACGGTACTTCGGATTGAAGAGCGGCACCCTTGGTGTGGATTATTCCGATTATTCATTATCAGAATCCAGCGCATCTTCATGCGTGGGTGTAACGCTGGTGGACAGTACGGAACCTGAGAGCTGTCAGATAGATTTCCTGGAAGCCGACTACGAAGAGGGAATCCTGAAGCTGACCGTCTCGGCTTCCGATCCGGACTCCGCGCTTTTGTATTACAGCTTCAGCCTGGACGGAGGGCGTACTTTCGGCCCCAGAGAAGCATGGCCGGGAAGCGATACCCTGACGGGGACATATGACAGCAGCTTTCCGTTACAGCTGATGATTCCGCCTGATACGGCGCCGGAAGTCATCGTCCGTGCCTACAATATGTACGATCTTTACGCGGAGAGCAATCCTTACATAAGCGCCCGGATCTTCCGTCCGGAACCGGAGCCGCTCCCGTCTGCTGACCCTGCTTTGAACGGCGAAAATGCTTCAGGCATCATACCGGTACATTCGGATGCCCTGGAGCAGGAAACAGAAGCAGAGGACGATAAGGCACTCAGTCTGTATCAGTTCGTCCTGATTTGCCTGTTCTTCGTACTGGCAATGCTTCTGATTATCATCGCCTTTCAATATACCATGTACAAAAAGCGAAAAAAACGTCGTCTTTACCGAAGAAAAGAAGCGGGTGATATCTGGAACCAGCACAAATAGAAAATACCGTTTAACGCGGTCAAAATCCCTTTGTGCAGTATATAACCGCCGATTGGCAGATCCGAATCCCCGATACAGTTATACGTCTGTGCGATACAGCAAAAGCCGCCGAAGGACAATGCCAGAAAACTGTAGAGAGGTAGAGAGTCTCCGAGGATCTTTAACCCTCCCGTGATTTCCAACAGGGGAGAAAGGAGCCGCAGAGGATGTCCCAGCAGTATGTGAGGTATCAGGTTCAGCAGGTTATAGAGTATCATATAGCCGCCCAGAGAGAGGATGGCCTGCAGGGAGGACTGGATGGCATTGTCGCTTTCCGCCAGAAGCCTCCGGGCGATACCCGGGGAGCGGCCTTGTATGGAAGCATTCGTATCGGAGACGGCTTCACAGCACACAAGCCCTGCGGAAGCGCAGCGTTTCCCCTGGGGCAGCATTTCCCCTCTGGGCAGCGGCAGGTCACGATAGACGCTCCGGCGCAGGACGAAGCCGTACAGAAGCGGAATTCCGTACATGCCAAACAGATAGGGAAAAACCAGCTTCCTGCCCAGGAGCGGAAGTACGAAGCTGCAGAAATAGACAGGGCCGATATTGTTGCAGAAAGCCAGCAGGTATTCCGCTTCCCTTTTCGTGAGCATCTGTCTGGAATACAGATCGGCCACAGTCTTTGCACCCATTGGAAAACCGCACAGAAAGCCGATCAGCATGGCATAACATACATTTTTCCGGATTTTATATATCGGTTTTACGACTGGGTAGAGGATCATGGAAGCTTTCTCGGTCAGGTTCATGCGGATCATAATCCCTGACAGGATCATAAAGGGCAGTAGGGAAGGGATCATATTCCGAAACCACAGCTCCAGCCCCATACCGGCATAGGCCAGGCTGAGCTGGGAATGGGTCAGAATGCAGCCGGCGAGCAGCAGAAACAGGATGGTCAGCACTATCATGGACATTGGTGTTCCTTATGAAATGGCTTTTCCTAAATATATGTAGATTCGCCGCGGTTCATGCGGAATGAGGAAGTGTTACGAAATAAATTTGCAAACAAATTTATTTCGTAACACTTCCTAAGGGAAAAAGAATGAAGGAGATTCAAAAGAATCAAACCATAAAAAGAGGACAGCATGCGTCTTGATAAGTTTCTATGCGAAATGAATATGGGAACCCGAAGCCAGGTAAAGGATGCTGTACGGAAGGGGCTTGTAGCGGTAAACGGCATCCCGGCCAAAAGCGCGGACATGAAAATCAACGAAAATACCGACAAAGTAGCTTTCAGAGACCGGATTCTGCAATACCGTAAATATTCCTACTATATGCTGAACAAACCCCCAGGGATGGTATCCGCAACCGTGGATAATACGGCGGATACAGTGGTTTCTCTTTTAAAAGGGGAAATGCATTCCGGGGATATCTTCCCCGTGGGCCGTCTGGACAAGGATGTGACCGGCCTGCTGTTGCTGACCAATGACGGGAATCTGGCACACAGGCTTCTGTCGCCGGCAAGGCATGTGGATAAGACCTATCAGGTGACGCTGGAGCATCCCATAAGCCCAAAGGATATCGAAAGACTGGAATCCGGCGTGGACATAGGAGAGGAAAAGCCCACTCTGCCGGCTCAGGTTTCGGTGGTAACGGAGGATGTCATCTTACTGACAATCCATGAAGGCAGATTTCATCAGGTAAAGCGAATGCTGCTGGCTGTGGGAAACGGCGTCCGTAGCCTGAAACGAATCTCCTTCGGGGCGCTGCGCCTTGACGAAACGCTGAGAGAAGGAGAATATCGGGAACTGACGCCGGAGGAAATTGATTTATTATGAGACACGAAATGTTACAAAATATTGACGCGGTTATATTTGATATGGACGGCTCCCTTGTGGACTCCATGTGGATGTGGCGTGCGATAGACATCGAATATCTGGGACGCTTCGGAATCCCCCTGCCGGAGAATCTGCAGGCGGAAATCGAGGGCATGAGTTTCGGGGAAACCGCGCTCTATTTCAAGGAGCATTTCCCCATACCGAATTCCGTGGAAGAAATCATGCAGACATGGAACCGGATGGCATGGGATAAATATATCTATGAGGTACCGCTGAAAGAAGGAATTCCGGAATTTTTAAGAGGCTGTAAGGAAAAAGGCATCGCTCTGGGCATTGCCACAAGCAATTCAAGGGAGCTGGTGGAAAATGTCGCCCAGGTTCACAGACTGCGGGATTATTTCACCAGCATTGTCACAGGCAGCGAGGTGGAGCGGGGGAAACCGGCTCCCGATATCTATCTGAAGGCGGCGGATGAATTAAGCGTATCTCCTGCCAGATGCCTGGTTTTTGAAGATATTGTGGCGGGAATCCTTGCCGGAAAAAATGCCGGGATGCGTGTCTGCGCCGTGGCAGATGCCTATTCCGAACATGATGCGGATAGAAAAAGAAAACTTGCGGATTACTATATTGAAGACTATTTTCATCTGTTTTGACAGACTTTATCTGCCGTACCGATAGTCCGCAGGATGTTTCTAAATGTTTTTGATCGTGGGTATATTTCCGTTACTGTTTACAGGTGCCTCCGCGAGGTGTTTTCGTGCGCACTTTGCACGAACAATCCCAGGCAACCATCAGGTTGCCTGGCTTCCGGGAAAGGCGGACAGTATAAACCTGCAGGAATCTGCCGGGAAAGAGGGTTAAAATATATGAATATTGTAATCATAACGGGCGCTTCCTCCGGTATCGGAAGAGAATTCGCCATGCAGATGGATGCTTATTTTGAGAGTATCGACGAATTCTGGTTAGTGGCAAGAAACCGCGGTAAGCTCACGCAGCTTGCGAAGAGCCTGAAGCATAATGCCAGGATTTTTGCGATGGACATTACGGATACGGAAAAGCTCACGGATCTGGAAGACGCGGTTTTCCGTCATAAAGCAACCGTCAGGATGCTGATTAACTGTGCGGGATACGGTATCATGGGTGAGTTCTGCGAACAGGACAGAGCTCTGGAGCTGGGGATGATACGCCTGAACTGCGAAGCGCTGACAGAGCTGACCCACCGCATGGTTCCCTTTATGAGAGAGGGAAGCCGCATTATCCAGATGGCTTCCAGCGCGGCTTTTCTGCCGCAGCCGGATTTTGCGGTCTATGCGGCCACAAAGTCCTATGTGCTGAGTTTTTCCAGAGCGCTGGGGGAGGAACTGAAAAGGGACGGCATCTATGTCACTGCCGTCTGCCCCGGACCGGTGGATACGCCGTTTTTCGACATTGCCGAGGCGGGCGGCTCCACGCTGGCGCTGAAAAAATATGCCCTGGTTTCCCCGGAGAGAGTGGCGGCGCTTGCGCTGAAGGATTCCCTGCGCAGACGCCCCATGTCGGTATGCAGTCTGCCCATTCAGTCACTGTGCCTATTAACGAAACTGGTGCCGCATTCTGTCATTTTGGATGTCATGGACTGGATGAAGAGGAAGGGGTACTGAAAATGCAGATAAAGAGATTGTTTTCCACAGACGGTGTCAAAGGGACCCGAAACTATGTGAATACCCAGAAAAAATACGAAGTGATCCGGACGGTGCTTTATTTCGGCATATCGCTGTCCCTGTTCGCAGCAGGTTATATTCAGACCGGCAGCAGAGGGAACCTGTTGTCAATCGTCGCCGTGCTGGGATGCCTTCCCGCCAGCAAAAGCGCGGTGGGGGCGATTATGTTTTTCCGTTTTCACAGCTGTCCGGAACAGACTGCCCTGGAGATAGAGCGGCACAGCCAGGGACTGAACTGTCTCTATGACATGGTATTTACTTCCTATAAGAAAAATTATGAGGTCAGCCATTTGACGGTATGTGGAAATACGGTGTGCGGTTTTTCGGATAACAGTAAATTTGAGGAAAATGAATTTTACAGGCACATCGGGGATATCCTGAAGATGGACGGACATAAAAATGTCACAATGAAGATATTTACGAATCTGTCCAGATATACGGAACGGCTGGAGCAGATGAAGACGCTGGAAACGGATGAAAGAGAAACTGCCGCTGTCATTGCAACCTTAAAAAGCGTGGTATTGTGATTTTGCCCGGGTGCAGACGGCACCGGGCTTTTACCTAAGGAATTGCAGCAGTTATTTTTCGACAGTTTTCTAACTCGGACCAGCCGGAGCCAAAACTTTGCCATTTTGCGTAAGATTTTGTGGTTAAATGCCTAAGAAAATGGCTGCAAAATAACCGTAAGCGTCTTCGGAAAGGAGCAGAATGAAGTCGGTAATCATAGGGAAAAATCAGGCCGGACAGCGTCTGGACAAATTTTTACATAAATACCTTCCACTTGCCGGAGACGGTTTTCTGCACAAAATGCTCCGTAAGAAGAATATCACGCTGAACGGGAAAAAGGCGGAGGGAAAGGAAATCCTTGCCCTGAATGACCAGGTATGCATCTTTTTCTCCGACGAAACCTTTGCGAAATTTGCCGGCATGAACGTGGACAGCTCAGACCGCCCGGACAGCCAAAGCGCAGACAGCCCGGAAGGCGCAGACAGCCCGGAAAGTGTGGGCAGTCTGGAAAGTGCGGGCAGCCTGGAAAGGATGCCTGCGCCGGGAAACGCGTCAGAAGCGCCGCACCCAGGGGCGGAGGATTTACCGGCAAAAAGCAGGACTGACGGCAGAAGCCTGCCCGCCGGAGCGCGGAATGCAGCGGTGCAGAAACAATATCAGGAATATGCGGAGGCTTATGAAAGACTGGACGGAATTACCATACTGTACGAGGATGAAGACTGCCTGATTCTGAATAAGCCCTCCGGTCTTCTGAGCCAGAAAGCGGCGCCGGAAGACATCACCTTAAATGAATGGCTGATCGGATATCTCCTGACGAAAAATCAGATTTCGGCAGAGGAACTCAGATTTTTCCGCCCGTCCGTCTGCAATCGCCTGGACAGGAATACCACCGGGATTGTGCTGTGCGGCAAAAGTCTGGCCGGACTGCAGTATCTGAGCCAATGCGTCAGGGAACGTTCCGTGCGGAAATTTTACCGGACCATTTGTGTGGGGGCATTGCGGGAAGCGGCAACCGTTCATGGATATCTGGTGAAGGAGGAAAACGGAAACCGCGTGACGGTATTCCCCGAACCTCCTGCGGGTGCGTCTTCCGGCGCTCCTGCGAGTGCATCCTCTGAATCTTCTGCGGGTGCGTCCTCCGGCGCTTCTGCGAGTGCATCCTCTGAATTTTCTGGGGGTGTATTTCCGGGACCTTCTGCAGGTGAATCCTCTGGCCCTTCTGCAATTGCGTCTTCTGTATCTCCCGTGAATGCTTTCGGCGGGAAGGCTTCGCTGATCCATACCGCCTATCGCCCGGTGGCAGTTGCGGACGCATACACCCTGCTGGAGGTGGAGCTGATTACCGGAAAAAGCCACCAGATACGCGCCCATCTGGCAAGCCTGGGGCATCCTCTGATAGGGGACTATAAATATGGAAAAAAATCCGTCAACCGCACTCTGAAGGAACAGTTCAGCCTGGAGCATCATCTGCTTCACGCCTGCCGGGTTACATTTCCGGAAACCACGCCGGGACCCGGACTGTGCCTCGGCGGCCTGACAGTAAACGCTCCCTGCCCGGATATTTTCCGGAGACTGGAGGAAGCCTTTTTTCCTTAATTATACCTCCTATGCGGCGGGGAGCACGAAACGCCTTGCAGTGCCGCAGAGTCAGGTTTGGTGCACAGCCACAGTAAACCTTCAGCCTTTTTTCATGCATGGCGGAGCAGCCGGGCCTGTCCTACAGGCCTTATGCATGGAGGTTTACTGTGAAAGTCCTGAATCTTG
>CANDMH010000132.1 GCA_947385785.1 uncultured Lachnospiraceae bacterium | reverse complement strand
GGCCTGATGCGCTGGCGGCGGACTCGCTGTAGGACGCATTCCGACGGCCTGATGCGCTGGCGGCGGACTCGCTGTAGGACGCATTCCGACGGCCTGATGCAATACGGGAATCCTTCCTCCTGTAATTACGGCTGTAACTGCTTCCATATGCAGCTGTCCCGGTCCCGCGATTCCCGCGATGTGCATCTCCGCGAACTGCAGGCCTGTCCCATCCAATAATATCCAGATCAGCCCCGTCTTCTCCGACCGTGGATTTCCCACAGTTTTCTTCCTCTCTCTCATAAGGCGCCCCGTTGTAAACATCGGTCTCCTTCTCTGCGGATGTCCTCCTGCGAACCGGCATGTCTCCCCCTGCAGATACATCCCTGCGGAACGGCATTTCCTCCTCTGCGGATATCCTCCTGCGGAACGGTATGTCTTCCTCTGCGGATATCCTCCTGCGGAACGGTATGTCTTCCTCTGCAGATACATCTCTACGGAACGGTATTCCCTTCTCCGCAGATGCCCTTCTGTGGATCGGCATGTCTTCCCCGGCAGATACTTTTCTGCGGACGCTTCCTTCCTGTCCTGTGAATCTTCTGCGGACCGGCAGCTCTTCCTCTTCACCGCCGTATTCACAGACAGGTATCGCATCGGCTCCCTGCCCGGAAGCCTCTCTGTCATACAGCATTTGTCCCTGTTCCTGACGGCTGCGCTGCATTTCATAAGTCACCAGATACGGATTCCGCCTCACACCGTTCTCCTCATATTCGTCCCGTCTCCGCTCATTCCCGTTCTGCCTCAGCATTTCTCCACCTCGTCCTGCTTCCCAAGATATTTTATGTATGAATCGATTTTAAGGCAGAAATGTATCATACTTGTTTATTTAATTATTAAGATTTGCATAATAATTTATACTCACGACCAAAAACATTTGCCAACGTAAATGTATAACGAGTGAGCGCTGCTGCAATGCAGAACGGAAAGCGGCAAAGGATTGCGCTCACGAGTATAGAAACTGCCGGGAATCAAAGCCCTGTCGGCAGACACGGGAGCAACTGCTTCAGAGCGGAACAAAAAGGGCGCAGACAGTGAAACGGCAGGACAAAACCGGAAAATGGCGAAAGAGACTGTACAAAGTCTCCATCGCCGTCCTTTTCTTCCGGACACCGGATTCGCCGTTTAACCGTCAGCCCCCTTTTACGATCAGCAGCTTCTGCCCTGTCTTCAGTTCATCGCTGTCAAGGGAATTCAGCTCCCGCAGCGTATCCACCGGGATATAATACTTCTTCCCGATATTCCAGAGATTATCCCCATCCTTTACCATATAGATCACCATCCCCGGCAGACTGCTCATCTTGCTGCTGTCCAGTTCCGATACGTTCACCTGACTGATCAGCTCCACCGGGATATTTTTGAATACCACCGTGGAAAAGCTTAAGACAGCTTTCACATCCATCTCTTCACCGTCCAGCATGGTAGCCTGAAGCTGTTCCACCTCCGCATGTACCTCTCCCATATCCTCCGGAGCGATATCCGGCACCTCCAGCGTATATTGATAGGGAATCTGCGCCTGTGCGCTGCCGTAGGGCGATTCGTCCTCCCCTGTAATGTACATTACCTTCACCTGCACGCTGCCCTGCAGCAAAATGCCGTTTTCCACCGTACTGCGCTGCTCCAGGGTAACGCCGCCTTCACTGTGCAGCAGCTGAAGCACCGTTCCCCCGCTGACATGGATGTGATCCGTTACCTTTGTCTTGCCCGTGACCTTTGACAGCAGTCTGCGCAGATTTGCCCTGTGGGTCACGGTATTGACCTCTCTGGATACGCCGTATATGTCGGAAATGATCTCCACCTTCTCTTCTTCGTAGATACGGATTGAAATATCCAGAACCAGTTCCAGGCCCACATTGCGTTCCTCCCCGTCGAAGTCGGGACGCACCGCCAGCTCCTGCTGCCCCAAATGGTATCGGATATCCGGCAGCATCCCTTCCCTGCAGCCGTGACATTCCAGGACGCCGCTGAAGGGAATCGCGGTCTCAAAACAGCGGCAGGGATGATCCTCCCCCTCCCCTTCATACAAAATGAACAGATGAATATCCCCCGAAATCGTAATCTTCTCCTCCATCACTTTGAATTCCACATCCCCCAGAGAAATATGCTTCCAGAGGATCTGGAAAATATTGGGATAGTTGGAGGGAAGCGAAACCTCCTCTTTCAGGCGGAAAATATCGTTCTTGCAGATTGCGATCTGTGCCAGATTCAGAGGCATACGGCGGTATTCCACCTTTTCATCGCCGTGGATACCGATAGGCGCCTCCTCGTCATAGAGTTCCTCCACCCTGGCAGTCATGGTGAGCAGGGACTGGATATTCAGTTTCCGGGAATTGATCATATTTAAGGTAATGTCCTCCGCTTCCCCGTCCACGGTAACCGCATCGGAAGGCACCACCCCCTGGATATTGATTTTTTCCTCAAAGGGAAGCCTGCCCTCCAGGACCACCAGATTGCTGCCCTCCTCCTGGGTGTGGTAAAGCACCGCAAACATCAGCCTGCCCCGCACGATAACGGTATCCGTCCCGGGCTTGATCTCATCGATCAGTACCTCCCCCTTTTCCAGATTCAGGGCGGCGATATCCGGCTTATTCTCCGGCAGGTTTACATCATCCTCCAGGGTAAACTGGGTAACGGCCTGGACTCTGGTGCGGTCCATATGTATATTTCTCTTAATCAGCTCCACAAAAAATACCTCCATATATACTCGTATAAGAATATATATGAAGGGATTCGCCGCTGTATGCCATATACGGAACCGGATACTTATCAAATCAACAATCACACTGGAAAGAACCACTGCGCAGCAGGCTACAGGGTATCAGATCCGTAAGGGAATAAAACCGTCTGCGCCGCCGCTCAGGACACCGCTCCGATCAGGTCAGTGACATTCTCCACATGGTACTGCTCCATATAACGCTCGATTCCTTTCACCACTTCCACCGTAGCGTACGGATTGACGAAGTTCATGGCGCCCACGCTGACCGCGCTGGCACCGGCCAGAAGGAATTCCACAGCGTCTTCCCCGTTTGCGATGCCTCCCATGCCGATAATGGGAATCTGCACCGCTGTGGCAGCCTGATATACCATCCGCACCGCAATGGGCTTGATGGCAGGGCCGCTCATACCGCCGGTCTTGTTTGCTATGGCAAATTTCCTTCTATGGATATCAATTTTCATCCCGGTGATGGTGTTAATCAGGGACAGGGCATCGGCACCTGCAGCCTCCGCCGCCTTCGCCATCTCCGTGATATCGGTTACATTTGGGCTTAATTTCATAATGACAGGCTGTTTTGCATGCCTTTTTACTTCCTGTGTAATGTGAAATAAGGCGTCCGCTTTCTGCCCAAAGGCAATGGCGCCCTCTTTTACATTGGGACAGGAGACATTAATCTCCAGCATGGCAACCGCCTCTTCATCCCCCAGCCGCTCTACTACTTCAACATAATCTTCCACCGTCCTGCCGCAGACATTGACGATGACTTTGGTATCATACTGCCTCAGAAAAGGAATGTCCCGCTCCAGAAAGACGTCAATGCCGGGGTTCTGAAGCCCGATGGCATTGAGCATGCCGCCGTAGACCTCCGCAACCCTGGGCGTCGGATTCCCCGGCCAGGGTACATTGGCCACGCCCTTGGTCACCACGGCTCCAAGCTGATTCAAATCCACGAATTCCGAATATTCCATCCCGGAGCCGAAGGTTCCCGATGCCGTCATGACAGGATTCTTCAACGGGACTCCCGCAATTATGACTTCTGTATTCATGTTTGTCTTCTCCTTTTCCTGTCTGCAAATCCTCTGCCGCACAAGGCATCTCCCCTCTATATTTCCACCTCTCCCGCCTCGAACACAGGCCCGTCCGTGCAGATTCGGGCATTGTTCACATGGGAATGAGGATCGATTTCTTTCGTTTTCACAACGCAGCCAAGGCATGCACCCACACCGCAGGCCATATGCTCCTCCAGAGAAATCCAGGCGGGAATCTGACGTTCCGCCGCATATTTTTTGACGGCACGAAGCATGGGCATGGGGCCGCAGGCATAGATTACATCCGCCTCCAGGCCGTTCTCCCGAATGGCATCCATCACATTTCCCTTCGTGCCCGCGCTGCCGTCCTCCGTGGCGACGCAGACAGTGCCGTACCGCTCAAAGTCCTCCTTCAAAAACAGCGCGCTGTCCCGGTATCCCAGAATAATCTGCTTCTCGGCTTTGTCCGCCTCCAGCTGCTTTGCCAGCTCCAGAATGGGCGGGATGCCGATGCCGCCGCCCATGAGAAACACTTTTTTCCCGGCTCCTTTTTCCGTGGTTTCCATAGGAAACATGGGAAAGCCGTTTCCCAAAGGCCCCAGCAGCTCAATGGAATCTCCGGCGCGGTAAGTGGAGAATTCCCTGGTTCCCGCCCCTGCAATGCGGTAGACAATGCGGAGGGCATTTACACCTGAAAGGCGGACAGCATTCCTTTCAGTCAGGTCCACGCTGCCCCTTCCGGCATCCGCTGCTTCCGCACCTGCATTCACCTCACAAATGCTGATGGGCCGGGGCAGCAGTGTACTCCTGTCCTTCGGATATACCCCCAGGAACTGCCCCGGCCGTGCCTGCGCTGCCAGGGATGTCTCAATCCACATATCATAAATATCCGGTGCGATTTCCCTCTGGGAAAGCACATGGGCTGTCTGCTTCTGCTTCATCGCGCAATCCTTTCTCCCTGTTGAAATCTCAGGCGTCTTACGCCTGTATGCATTCTTTTTTCATACTTTAGGAATTGTCGAAAATACCTGATACAGTTTGGGTAACTCCGTCATTCTCATTTGGCTTTGCCAGGTCTGGAGCAAAATCGAAGAATATGCGGGTACCCAAAGTGCAGAAAAAACTGTATGCACGACGGCGGATTCGTAAATTCCGGCGATCCAGGGTACCACATTTTCCTGCGCAAACCGGCAGGATACCGGTTTAACAGATTCTTGTCCCCTCCGGCACAATGTCATCCACAAATATCACCTGGCATCCGCAGGCATTGTTGGTTCCGGCCAGCAGCATACCCTCGCTGGTAACCCCCACCAGGCGGGCAGGCTTTAAGTTCGCCACCACAATAATCTTCCGTCCGATCAGTTCCTCCGGCTTATAATATTCCTTAATACTGGAGACGATAACCCTCTCCTTAAGGCCGTCAAACAGCGTCAGCCTGTAGCAGCTGTGAGATTTACGGATTTCCGTACATTTTAATACTTTGCATACCCTGAGGTCTACTTTTTTGAACTCCTCGGAGTCAATCTCCTCCGCCACAGGCGCAACCGGGTCAGGCTCTCCGTATACAACCTGTTTCTCCTCCTGTTCCGGCGCCTCTTCCTTCGGTGCAAGGGCCTGTTCCTCCTCGTCAGTCATGGGAACGGAGAAATCCAGCAGGGAGAGGAATTTGTCCTTCTCGATGGCATACAGGAACAGATACAGCCTGGGGCCCTTTTCCTTATTCAGCAGCAGGCGGTATACGTCCTTGAAGAAAGTGCCCTGCAGCGCCTTCAGATTCGCCGCGTCATAGCCGTATATCCTCTTCGGAATTTCGTACAGTTCCTTATTCAACTCATCTAAAGTATATTCGTTTCCGGCCAGGTACGCATGCAGCATGGCCACGGCCGCTCTTTCCTTTTCGTCCAGTTCGTTGTACACAGGCCAGTTGCGCACCGGGCACAGTCTGTTTACATTCTCCGGAGCGCAGTTCTCCAGCCAGTACCTCGCCAGGCCCAGGCGCTCCCTGAAATCTTCATATTTATAAGGCGTACCGATCTTCTCAAATACAGTCTCCAGCATCTCCACATTGAAATCCACAATGGAGCCCAGCTGCACCAGATGGGACATGGGCACCGTGCTGATCTTTTTGTCAAACATCAGGCAGCTGTTCATGATATCCCGTACATAATCATCCGCACTGCCGTCCAGAAAGCTATTGTACTGCCTGTCAAACTCAAAATACTGCCGCAGAATCCCATCGTCAAAGCAGAAATCGAAAGCCTTCGTGGGCTCAGACTTCGCGTAGAGCCACAGAATCACCTCCGGCTGATAGATATTCAGCAGCGTCTCCGGTGTCAGGTTCAGGCCGGAAGAACCGGACATCTTGCCGGTGGTTCCCTTGATGCCGATAAACTCATAGCCCTGGAAAATGGGCGCTTCATAGTTGAAGATTTTTTTCGCAATGACTTTGCTGGTATCGTAGCTGCCCCCGGGGCTGGCATGGTCCTTTCCGCCCGGCTCGAAGTCCACCTGCTCGTATTTCCAGCGCATGGGCCAGTCGATCTTCCACGCCAGTTTACAGTTGTAATCCTTCGTGAAATCATGCTCTCCCTCATGGCCGCACTTGCAGACATAATGCGCCTTCGTGCAGTCATCGGAAAGCGAGGTGATCTTCGTGGTATCCCTGTGGCATTCCGGACAGTAGATGGACACGGGATAGTAGGCTTCCCGCTCCCCCTCCTGGGCGTCCTGGGTGCGGAAGCTGTCCAGGATGTCAAAAATTTCTCCCCGTTTCTGCAGGGCCTCGATGACATATTCCTGATACTTGCCGCTCTTATTCATCTTCGCCTGATACCGATAGTCCATTTTGATGCCAAAGCGCTGGATGGAAGCCTCGAATTCTTTTTCAAAATATTCGGCGTAGGAAGCTTCCTCCGTGCCGAAGGGATTGGGCGCATCCGCATAGGACACCCCGATATATTTCTCCATCCCCTTGTCCACTTTCTGCACATTCACCGGAATCTTCCGGATTCTGTCATATTCGTCCCAGGAAAAGAGGAGCTTCGCTTTCTTTCCTTTTCTCTCCAGGGCCTTCACCACAAACAGGCTGGTGGCGATATCCCTGAAATTCCCGATGTGGATGGAACCGGAGGGGCTGATGCCCGCGGCGCAGACATATTCTTCCTTGTCCGGATTCCTGCTGATAATCTTCTCCGCAATTTTATCTGACCAATGCATAGCTGTACACTCCTTTACGATGGTGAACGGATTCAACTGCTCTTTCCAGCACTGCCGAAGCGCTCACCCGTTGTACCTTTTATTTTGACGTTCTTTTTTCCGGCAGTTTCTAATTATACAGTATACCGTAAATAAAGTCAATGTATGAAGAAATATCTGAATACCGTTAAACAGGAAACGCCATACTGTCCAGCTTCTAATTCAATCATAAATATACAGTTCTACTGCATATTGCATATTTACCTCCCATCATTTCCGGCCAGCCGAAAGCTCTGGCTGCATGAATTGCACCGCCCCTGTCTCCGTGTCCCACAGAAGCCTTTTTCCCTCTACAATGCGGTGTAGTAAGCGGCATACAATAGACGCGGTGCTTCTACAAAAGAAGCAAAGCTACGCTTCTATTGTCAGGATTCTATTGTCAGGAATAAATGCGTTCACGAGTGTAACAAACCTGCAACATCAGAAAAGCTGATGTATAAATCGGTATATATATTCACCTTGACAGTGGCATCAAAGCTGTATGCCACATTGATAAGTTCTCCCTCGAAATAGTTAACCGTGACCATACGGCGCTTCGGATCCACGATCCAGTATTCGCGAACACCATAAATTTGGTAATAATACGCTTTCCGGATATAATCATCTGCCGGATTCCCCGGGGAAACAATCTCAATGACGAAATCCGGGGCGCCGTTACAGCGTTTTCCATCCAATTTATCCCTGTCACAGATAACCATAATATCAGGCTGAACAATTGTAAGAGGCCTGTCGGACAGCTTTACATCAAAGGGCGCACTGAATACCTGGCAGGTACCCTTTTTGTTTTTGATATAGTTATAGAGAATATTTGACAATTCCATGGATAATGTCTGATGTATCTGTGACGGACTGGCCATATCATAAATTACACCCTCAAAGACCTCCGCCCTCCTGCTCTCCGGCAGTGCTTCGTATTGCTCCAAGGTGATACTTTCCGGTTGTAATTGTAACGCTGATGTCATCATGCCACTTCCTTTCCTGATGGTCATATTTACTCACGGTCAAAAACATTTGCCACAGCCCTTTACGGCTCTTTACGGCCCTTTATATCATTTTACAAACGCAGTTTATTGATTCAGGCTTCTAATTCAACGGTAAATATTTCTTCCACAGGAAAGGTTATTTTTACCAATCCTATAGACGCGAAACTGCCGCTCATCTTCCGAAACTCATGTAAGATCAAATCACTGGCTTTGTAAAAGGCATCTTCTCCATCCTCTTTTGTCAGGGCCAATGTGCAGTGCGGCACCCATCTGTCCGGCCGGTACCATTCCCATCCGACAGTGTCAAAGTCTTTGAAACATTCATGCAATTCTCTATGAAACCGGTACATGCTTTCATTCATGACCGGTGACGCGAAAATTGTCCCCGTGTCGGGAAACATTCCTACAGAGCCAATATATGCGGGCATTTGTCTCTGACGGGAAGCAAACTTCCTTAATCGTAAGATACATTTTTCCTCATCCACATCATTGTAGCAGGCCAGAGTAAGGTGGGGCCTGGTTTTCCATTCTAAAAATTTCTTGCTCAATTTCTCGTCGGCTACCCGCTTTGCCAGGGTATACAGTTTTTGTTCCGTCTCTTTATCGTAATACAGCTCTATGGCGTATTGCATATTTACCTCCCATTATTTCCGTCCAACTGAAAGCTCTGGCTGCATGAATTGCACCGCCCCTGTCTCCGGGTTCCACAAAAGCCTTTTTTCGTACCTGCCCCATTTATTGCACTGCCCCGGCAATCGCCTGAATAACCAGTTCTGTGGCTCTGTGCGTAAAATACAGGTATTCGTCCTTTGTCATTGCCAGACAGGGATATTCTCCCGCCTCTTTACGCGGAAGATATCCCATGATGCCTATCTTCCGGACAATCGCGCCTTCCGGAAGGTAATCGATATAACGCGGAAATGTCTTCAGATTTAAAATCTCTGTAAAATACCCTGATTCCGGGTGATGTTCCAGGTACTCCGCCTCTATGGAGTAAATGTCCTTCATCCTGTCGTCTTTCGCAAAAAGCTTCTTGATGGAATCCCAGTCCCCGGGCATTCCCGATGCCTTTTCCGCTAAAACAGGATGCTCCAGGATACGCTTCCAGGCAGAGGCAACCCGCTCTTCATCCCGGATGAACCTCTGGAATTCGGCATCTGTTATCAGGTGGGCGTAATACCCCAGAAGAAAGGAATATTCCTCATTCGTCCTGATATCCTGTCTTCTTTTTTCAATGTATTCCGCATAAAAGCGGTCACAGTCGGAAGCCTTTTTCCGCCTGCCGGTCATCCAGTGGGTCACTTCGCGGGACGGGGTAAAGCTGCTCCAGTCCTCGTTTTCCACATTGCAGTCCGGGGCTATGTTTCCCACGCAGAAACCGTGTCTGTCCAGTTCCGGAAATCTCTGCAGTACGCTGTCCGCTATCATTAAATGGCTTACCTAGGTTGCCATGGCTTTCTCCTTATGTATTCTTGTTGGTGAGCTTGTACTCCCACTTAAAAGACATATTTTACAGTTACCTTCATCCTTCCAGCTTCCCGCTCAAAATACCGTCCCCGTTCCGCTCCATTTTGATTGGGATATGCCTGAACGAAATCCGTTCTCCGAAATTCAGTCCAAACCGATTTCCATCCCACTCATCCTTCATTCTTATCTGCGGAGCTCCGGACCTTCCGTGCCTGGCTGCGGGCATAGTGTCAGGGTGGGCAAATTCTGCTCTCTCATATGTGGTATACATCACAGTCTCGGAAATGTCCAACTCAAGCATACCGGCAAGGGCCTGGGCCACCAGGTAGCTGGCCCTGAATTTGCCCTTGATATCCTTCCACTTCTCTGTTCCCACGCTGCCCTTCATCTCAATCAGATGCAATTTCCACTGATTCCCCTGTTTTTTCTCGAAAATCATGTGGTCTACTCTCTTATACAGAGATTTCGCTTTTCCTTCCTGCAGGAAGAGCAGCCCTGTGTTTTTCTTATCTATATTTGCAATGCACAGATTCTCCTTGGATGCCAGCTGCACATGAAGTTCGCTTTTTCCACTTTCCTCTGTTTCCTCAAGAAACATTTCCTGACCTTCCTGTACCATAAAACCCGGCACCATCAAATCCTTTATCACGAATTCCCTTTTACAATCCCCCATAGTATCTTA
>CANDMH010000131.1 GCA_947385785.1 uncultured Lachnospiraceae bacterium | reverse complement strand
AGCGTTCCAGTCCCGGGCTGGCCCACCTGCTGCAGCATGGACATGGAGGGCCCAGGCCGGCGGGGGCGCACCCGCATATCCCGCCGGATGAAGAGACAGAGGCCCTGCTGGAGAAAAACCTGGAAAGTGAGATGAGAAAGGGATGACAGAGACAGAAGTAAAAATGATGTGCAGGAAGATGGGGGTAGTGTTCGACGAGGACCATCCGGACCATATCACTGCGGGTAAGCTGAAATCCCTTACCCCGCCTTTTATGGAGTACCTGCTGGCAGATAAGCCTGTCTATGCGGACGGCAGGCGGTATCTGGACATCAGGGAGCTGACCATCCGGATTTACTCTGATACGGAGGTGTCCGAGGCGGAAGGGAAGATACAGGAAGTCCTGGAGGGGGAGGAACTGCGCTGGAAGCGTTCTTCCGAGTATATTGATGAACTTAAGATGTGGGCCATAGCGTACAGGCTGCAGGTCTGACGCGGTATGCCCCGGAAGGTGTCCGGAGCCGCCGGGCAGGTAAGTTACCGGCCTGGAGGGAATGCTGGACGCAAAGGGAAAAGTTGCACCGGTGCAACCGGGGAAAGGATAGGAATGGAAGCAAAGAAGAACAGGTACCATTATGATGTTAAGAACTGCCACTACTGCCCGGGGAGAAGGAACGATGACGGGTCTGTTGTTTTTGGGGAGGAGGTAAAGGCGGAGCCGGGGCTGGTATCCATTGACATGGGTGCAGAGGGGGATGTCACCAAAATACGCGCTGACGGCATCGATTACCTGGTGCTCTCTTCCAACAATGGGTATGCCGGTACCTTGAGTTTTATTAAGGTCTCTGATCAATTCCGGAAAGACTGCTTATCTGAGCGCGTGGATGAGGCCACGGGGATCCAGTATGAGGATGCGGACGCTGATCCGGTGCCGTTTGCGCTGATGGGCGAGTTCAAGGGCGATAAGGAGGGTATCCGCTGGATTTATTACAACTGTACGGCATCCAGGACAAGCCAGAAGGGGGAGAACAAGGACAACCAGAAGGAGCCGGACACGGAGGAGCTGTCTGTCACGGCGTCTCCGCTGCCGGTAACAGTGGGCGGTGAGGATGTGAACATCGTACGCGGCGGCATTACAAAGAGCATGAACGAAGCGACGTACAGCGCCTGGTTTAAACAGGTCATCCTGCCCGGGGCAGCGCTTACGCCTCCTGAAGGGACGGAGACAGAAAAGGAAACGGGGACGGAAACAGTATGAAATCCGGAAATGGACAGGAAGGAGAAATTAGAATATGGAGAAAATGATTGAGGTAGAGAAGGGCAGGCGCCTGAATTTTAAGGCATCGGCCTTTTCACCCATTATGTATAACCGGCTGTTTCCGGGCAGGGATTTCCTTAAGGATATGGATGCGCTGAAGGATTCGCATGACAGCAGTGAGGAAGCTTTCCATATGTCCGATTATGAACATTTTACCCGTATCGCTTATCTTTTTGCATACCAGGGGATGGCACCGACGCCAAAGCAGACGCCGGAACAGAAGGCGTTTCTGGAACGCTATCCGGATGTATGGGACTGGATCGATTCCTTCGAGACATTTTCGATCTATCAGATACTGCCGGAGATAGTAGAGCTCTGGTACAAGAATGAGAAGCAGGTTTCAAAATCAAAAAACGGGGTACCCGCACCACCCGGGAAGTAAATTCCATGACGTACCTGCTGAGGTGCAAGCAGCTGGGGCTGTCCATGGATGAACTGGACTGTCTCAGCTGCGGGATGGTGTGGGATCTGCTTACGGAACAGGCGAATGACAGTTATAATTACCCGAAGGTGGCCGGGCAAAAGGAATTCAATGAGTTTCTGGGAATTTGACAGGGGGAGGGCATATGGCCGGTGGAAGGATTAAAGGCATCACAATTGAAATAGACGGCAGCACTACCGGGCTGAACAAAGCGTTAAAAAGCACGGATGCCAGCATTTCCAGTGTGCAGCGCTCCCTGCAGGACGTGAACAGGCTGCTGAAGGTGGATCCATCCAGTACTGAACTGCTGTCACAGAAGCAGAAACTGCTGTCACAGGCAGTAAGCGAAACCAGGGACAGGCTGGATGCCCTGAAGGAGGCAAGTCTGCAGGCCGCGAAGACTGCGGGAAATTATGATGCGTGGAAGGCGGCATATGCTCCGATCCAGGAAGAGATAGGGAAGACTCAGGAGAAGGCCAGGGAGCTGAAGGAGAAGATGGCCGAACTCGAAAAAGCCGGGAAGGTGGACACGTCCGAGTACAAGGCCCTTGGCGAAGAACTGAAGGTACAGCAGGGGCATCTGACAGAGCTGAAACAGAAGGCAAAAGATGTCAGTGAAGAGTTCGGAAACCCCATTTCCCATGAGCAGTATGATGCGCTGCAGAGGGAGATCATTGAGACGGAGCAGAACCTGAAGAGCCTGGAAGAGCAGTCGAAGAAATCAGCGTCAGTGCTTGGCTCGAAGATGCAGGAGGCCGGCAGGAAGATAAAGGAGGCCGGGGACAGTGTTTCTGAGGTTGGGAAGGGATTTACAACGAAAGTAACCGCGCCTGTTGTCGGGCTGGGGACTGCTGCTGTAAAAACCGTGGCTGATTTTGATTCTGCCATGAGCCAGGTTTCGGCTGTTTCGGGGGCGACCGGGGATGATTTTCTTGCGCTCAGGGACAAGGCACGTGAAATGGGGGCGAAAACAAAGTTTTCCGCCTCCGAGGCAGCGGAAGCGATGAATTATATGGCGATGGCCGGATGGAAAACGGGGGACATGCTTGACGGGATAGATGGGATCATGAACCTGGCGGCAGCTTCCGGAGAGAACCTTGGCACGACATCTGATATTGTGACGGATGCACTTACGGCGTTCGGGCTTTCTGCTGCTGACAGCGGGCATTTTGCGGATGTCCTGGCGGCGGCTTCCAGTAATGCAAATACGAATGTGTCCATGCTCGGGGAATCTTTTAAGTATGTCGCGCCGGTAGCGGGCTCCCTTGGGTACAGTGCAGAAGACACGGCAGTGGCGCTTGGAATTATGGCAAATGCCGGGATCAAGGCATCACAGGCAGGTACATCACTCCGCTCAGCGCTCACGAATATGGTTTCTCCAACTGATGATATGTATGGCGTTATGAAGAAATTCGGCATTGAAATACAAAATACGGATGGTTCCATGAAGCCATTTATGGAGCTTATGGGTGATCTCCGCGAGAATTTCAGGATAACGACAGAGGAGGAACGTGCGCAGAACTATGCCATGGCGGAACAGCAGATGATAGCTGACGGCCTTGGGGACATGTTAAATGGCCTGAGTGAAGAACAGAAGCGTCTGAACATTGCCCGCAATTATGGGATACCAATTTTAGAAGACCTTTCGGCGAAAGAAGTAAAGCAGCAGGCAAAGGACCTTCTGGGAATTGAGATATCCAAGCAGCGTATGATTACAGAGGAAGAGTATTATGAACTGGCCGCTTATCTGGGAAAAGATGCCCTGGATGGGATTACGGAAGCAAAGCAGGCGGAGGCGGCAGCCACCCTTTTCGGAAAAGAGGCAATGTCTGGAATGCTTAACATCATTAATGCATCAGACAAAGACTTTGAAAAGCTGACAGGTGCAATCTATAATTGCGATGGTGCGACTGAGGAAATGGCAAATGTGATGAATGATAATCTGAACGGGCAGATTACCATTCTTATGAGCCAGTTGCAGGAGCTTGCCATATCAATAGGGGATGTCCTGATGCCTGCCATACGGGACATAGTGGGGTGGGTTCAGAACTTTGTGGACAGGCTGAACAGCATGGACGAAGGGACAAAGGAAACGGTTGTAAAGATTGCACTGCTGGCTGCGGCGATAGGCCCTGTCCTGGTGGGAATAGGGAAAACAGTCAGTGCGGTCGGGGCGATAACTTCCGGGGTGGGGAAACTTCTGCCGGTTCTGTCGGGCATTGGCACAGCCATTACAGGCAGCATTATTCCGGCAATCGGATCCGGCATTGCGGCTTTCGGCTCGTTCCTTGTACCTATCCTGCCCATCATTGCGGCCATTGGCGGCGTTATCGCTGTCGGCGTGCTGCTGTATAAGAACTGGGACACCATTAAGCAGAAGGCGGAAGAAATATGGACGTCTATCAGCGCCTTTTTTGGTGAGGTATGGGACGCAATATATACAACGGTATCGGAATGGCTCCGGAAAGTCTACGATACAATAAGCGGCATATTCACTTCCTGCATGGAGACGGTAAAGTCTGTCTGGGAAACGATTAAAAGCGTTATCCAGGTAGCTATTATGTTTATTGCGGAGATCCTCCATGCGGCGTTTGAGATCATCACGCTGCCATTCCGGTTTATCTGGGAAAACTGTAAGGAATACATAATGTCAGCGTGGGAGTTTATAAAAGGGATTGTTACAGATGGAATTAATGCAGTCAGGAATACTGTGGAAACTGTATTTAATGCGGTGGCATCCTTCATACAGGGGGTATGGGATGATGTCAGCAGTGCAATCAGTACGGTGTGGGAATTTATAAAAATAACGGTGGAGACTGCAATTGCCGCAGTAAAGGAAACCATAGAAAGGGTATTCGGTGCGGTAGCCTCGTTTGTGCAGAGTATATGGGACGGAATAAGCAGTGCGATAACGGCCGCATGGGAATTTATCAGGAATGCGGTGAAAACTGCCATTACAGCAGTACAGGTTACGATATCGTCAATCTTTGAAAAGGTAAGGGAAAAGGTAACCAGCGTATGGGAAAAGATTAAAACCGCTGTCACAACGCCGGTTAACAGGGCGAAGGAAATGGTATCAGATGCAGTGGAAAAAATCAGAGAAAAAGTAACATCCATCTTTGACCGGGTAAAGGATAAAGTGACAGGAATCTGGAATGATATCAAGTCCGCGATTACAAAACCGATTACAGATGCAAAGAATACGGTATCCAACATGATTGATAAAATAAAAAAGAAATTCGATTTCACCTGGGAGTTCCCACATCTGAAGCTTCCGCACTTCAGCATCCAGGGCGAATTCAGCCTGAGCCCGCCGTCAGTTCCGTCCCTTGGGATTGACTGGTACGCAAAAGCCATGAATTCCGCCATGGTGATGGATACGCCCACAGTGTTCGGGTATAATGCCAGAACAAACCAGCTGCTGGCAGGCGGGGAAGCCGGACGGGAAGTCGTCTCCGGGGAGGACCATCTGGTCAGCCTGATCGGCAGTGTGGTTCGGGAGCAGTACGGGCAGCTGGGGAGCCAGGTGGACAGGCTCACGGCAGTGGTGCAGCAGTATTTTCCCCAGGTGGTCGGGAAGATGGACAGGAATATTGTGCTGGATGACGGTACACTGGTTGGAAGGCTTGCACCGAAAATGGATGACAGGTTTGGCATTATTTACGGGCATAAGGGGAGGGGGAATTGAGAGATGGTCTACGGCGTGGCTTTCGGGGACAGGCATTCCTTCAGGGACTGGCAGCTGCTCTTAAGCAAGCGGCCTGAAATAAGCCCTCCGTCCCCCAAAACGAATTACATCGACATTCCCGGCGGGGACGGCATTCTGGATCTGACAGAGTCGCTGACCGGGGATGTTCAGTACCGGACACGGGCAGTTAAATTTACATTTGTCACTGTAAAACCCAGGAGGCAGTGGACGGACCTGTATTCCTATATTCAGGACTTTCTTCATGGGCAGCACATGAAGATCATTCCGGATGAAGCCCCGGATTATTATTATACCGGCAGGGTTGCTGTGAACCAGTGGGAGTCTTCGGAGAAGTATTCCACAATAGTTGTGGATGCGGAGGTGGATCCATACAAATATGAGCTGGCAGGTTCCCTGGAGGACTGGGAGTGGGACAGCTTTAATTTTGAGACCGGCATCATCCGGGAGTATGGAAACCTGGCTGTGGACGGGGAGCTGGACTTTATGATACCGGGGAGACGGAAAAAGGTGATCCCTTCCTTTATCGTAAGTTCCAAAAGCGGGGAGGGGCTGGAGGTCACTTTTGAGGGCACGGCATACAGGCTTCCGGACGGTACCAGCAGGATCCTGAATATTGCCACAAAAGAAGGGAGAAACATGCTGCATTTTACCGGCAGGGGGACTGTCAGTATTGATTACAGGGGAGGCAGGCTTTAGATGTATACGATCTATGCAGACGGGCAGCTGGTATATGCCCCGACACTGTCAGCCGAAGGGTACGCGGCTGTCAGCCCTAAAGTGGTGACGGAACTGAATAAGGCAGGGTCCGCGCAGTTTATCCTGACGCCGGACAATGCCATGTACGGCAGGATCCGGAAACTGAAATCCGTGGTAACTGTATATGACGGCGGGGAGGAAATTTTCCGGGGGAGGGTGCTGCACGATGAAAAGGATTTTTATAACCGGAAAGATATTTACTGCGAAGGAGAACTGGCGTTTCTGCTGGATTCCGTGGTAAGGCCCTATTCCTTTAAAGGGGGAGTGGCTGATTTATTCCGGAAGTTTCTGGACAGCCACAACAGCCAGGTGGACAGCTGGAAACAGTTCCGGGCCGGTGAAGTTACTGTCACGGATCCCAATGACTATATCGTCAGGGCATCCAGCGATTACCCGAATTCATTCAGCGAGATGACCGCCAAGCTGACCAGGCTTATGGGCGGGTACCTGAGGCCCAGGCTTGCGGACGGTGTCCGGTATCTGGACTATGTGGCCGACTATGGAGGCATATCCGGACAGGCCATCGAATTTGGCAGCAACCTGCTTGACATATCGGAGTACATTTCTGCGGAGGATGTGTTCACGGTCCTGATTCCGCTGGGGGCGGGGCAGCAGGATTCTGACGGGAATACGACCGGCAGGCTGACGGTCAGCAGTGTAAACGGCGGAAAGGACTGTATTGAGGACGGCAATGCCGTATCCCTGTTCGGGAGGATTACGAAGGTGCAGGAGTGGGATGACGTTACGGTTGCCTCCAATCTCCTGAGAAAAGGGAAGCAGTGCCTTGCGGAGGGGATTGAAATGGCGGTTTCGCTGACAGTTAAAGCGGTGGACCTGCACCTTCTGGGGGTGGATACGGGCAGAATCAGGCTGGGCGATTATGTGCGTGTGATTTCGCTGCCGCACAGTCTTGATAAGTATTTCCTGTGCTCCAGGATATCCTACGACCTTGTAAACCCGCAGAACACGGAATTTACACTTGGGACGGCTTTCAGCTCCATGACGGACAGGCAGGCGGTTTATCAGAAGGCATCCCAGGGTATGGCGGCCGTGATGCAGTCGTCCGTGCAGTCGGCCAAGGACAGTGCGGGCCAGGCGAACAGCGCAGTCAGGAAGGTGGAACAGGCCATTGCACAGTTCCCCTCGGAATATGTCAGCGCCACCGGGTTTGAAAGTTACCGGCAGGAAGCAGCCGACAGGTACGCACTGAAAGAAGAGCTGCCGTCCAGGGTGGGTGAGCTGGAGAATGACGCAGGGTACCTGACAGCGGAAGAGGCGGAAGCCGGCTATGTGAAAGCCGGTGCGTTTGAAGAACTGGCCAGCCGGGTGGATGCACTGGAAAGGAGTGGAGGATAATGGCGGGTATTGCGGGCTATCTGGAGAAGATTTTATCTGCGGTTTATGGCAGGGATGTCAGGCAGTCGATTCATGACGCGATCTTTCAGTGTTATGAGGACGGAAAAGCGCTCAGTGAGATGCAGCTGGCAACGGATGAGGACATTGACAGGATAATTGATGGCACCTTCACCGAAGATGAGCCCCCGGTGGAGGAAGACGCTATAACGGATGAAGAGATAAACAGAATTGTGGATGCTGCATTTTCGGAGGGAGAGTGATGGCATGGCTTTGGTTACAAGGGAACATCTGGTAACTTTCGCGGCGGCCGTGGTGAGGAATGTTACAGAGCTTTTTGTCAGAAAGGAACCCGGCAAAGGGCTTTCCAGCAATGATTTCACCGGGGATGACAGGGAAAAGCTGGACGGCATCGCGGAAGGGGCCAATGCATATGCCCTTCCGCTGGCCGCTTCCGGAACGCGCGGCGGGGTGAAAACAGGATATGCTGCAAATGGCAGGAATTACCCGGTGAATCTGGACCATGAACAGATGTATGTGAATGTGCCATGGACGGATACGGACACCACATACGGCCCGGCCACCCCATATGCAGCAGGGCTGATGTCAGCGGAAGATAAGGAAAAACTGGACGGCCTTCCTGAAGATTATATGGTATCCGGCGCACAGACGGAAGAGTCTGCGGAGGACGGCGGGGTAAATGTCTATACCTTTGTGCGGAGCAGCGGGGAGATGTCTGCTTTTACAGTCCGGAATGGTTCCCGGGGCAGCAAAGGGGACAAAGGGGATAAGGGCGATGCAGGGGCGGACGGTGCGAAAGGGGACAGGGGCGACAGCGGGCAGGACGGGGTATCAGTCGTGTCGGTGGAGCAGACAGCTGTTTCAGATGCGGATGGGGGCATAAACATTGTCACGGTCACCCTGTCCAATGGGAAGACATCAGAATTCCGTTTTAAAAACGGAGCTCGGGGAAGCACCGGCGCAGCTGGCGCACAGGGAGCACAGGGTATACAGGGGCCAAAAGGCGATACCGGGGCCGCAGGGCCGCCGGGACCGGCAGGGGAAAAGGGGGACAAAGGGGCAACCGGCGCAACCGGAAGCACCGGGCCTGCCGGCGCCAGAGGCGCAGCCGGTACCAGGGGGTCTCTGCTTTACTGGGGTACCGCCATTACAGGAACAAACACGACAGCTTCCGTATTCAGCAGTTCCGGGGTAACGGCCGCCCTGGTAAATGACCTTTACCTTAATACGTCCAGCTGGAATATTTACCAGTGTACTGTAGCGGGGGCGGCATCCGCTGCTAAATGGGTGTATAAAGGCAATATTAAGGGTGCAGCCGGAGTAAAAGGGGACAAAGGGGATAAGGGAGACAAGGGGGATACCGGTCCCAGGGGTCCCGCAGGTTCCAACGCTACAGTAACGGTTGATGCGGCCCTGTCTGCAACCAGCACAAATCCGGTGCAGAACAAAGCGGTAAAGGGTGCCATGGACAACAAGGCCAATGGTAAAGGACTCACATTTTCTGTAGTCAATGGGATCCTGACAGTAACGTATTAAAGGGAGGAGGCGTTTAAGTTGAAGCTTATAACAGCTGGAAGACTGAACCGCCTGTGGAAGGAAGGCAGGAAAGAGGCAACCACATCTGCAGCGGGGCTGATGTCAGCAAAGGACAAGAAGAAGCTGGACGGTATTAAAGAAGCAACCCCGACTTCCGCAGGATTGATGTCAGCAAAAGACAAGGAGAAGCTTAACGACATCAAAGAAGCAACTACATCTGCAGCGGGGCTGATGTCGGCAAAAGACAAGGAGAAGCTGGACGGGATTGACGAGAACCTCATGACCTCCGTAGACGCCGCTCTGTCCCTGTCCAGCGCTAATCCCGTGCAGAATAAAGCGGTGGCAGAGGAACTGGGTAAAAAGGCGGAAGGGGAGGGGCTTAAGTTTTCGGTGGTGGGTGGGATTTTGACGGTAACATATCAGGAGTAAAGGAGGAGACAGGCATGGCAACATTACAGGTGGCGGACAAGCCGACGCTGGATGCGGTAAAAACGGCAGTAGACAGTATAAAAAGTAATAATTATTCAAGCGTGGTTCCAATAAATATAGAGGTTTCAGGGCTTCAGTCAGATGTTTACCATTCAATTTACAAAGCGACAGGAAGCGGAAAAATAATGATAAATCGCTTTTCGGTAAGCCAGTACGGATACGGGTCAGTCAGCCGTAAAGCCTATATGTCGATTGATGGCGGCGAGAAAATTGAACTCAGAGATACTGTAGGGGCTACTGCTACATTCGTCAATGGAGGGTTTAATGAAATCTGTTTTAAAAAAAGCATTGAGTTGTTTGTGCGTGGGAGCAGCTCCAGCACAGCAGACACGATTGGCGCCGTATTGACAGGAGCTTTATTTATGCAGTAAGTATGGCAGATACCTGGTTATTGCCGTGCCTGTGAGACTGTAAAAGTCCTTATAAAATTGAGGAAGGAGAATTTATGTTTATAAGCAAAGAGAATTTTACAAACGAGAACGGTGTGGAGATGGTACGGGAATGCTATGGGCCTGATGAGGATACGGTTACTGCCACAATCGTATACTCAAAGCCCGCAGAAGGCGTGGAGCTGCCGGGAGGGCAGGGGCCGGAACCGGAGGCAACACAGCTTGACAGGATTGAGG